>CAMWRI010000185.1 GCA_947176585.1 uncultured Porphyromonadaceae bacterium | reverse complement strand
GATCAGGGGGTTGCCGTTGTTCTTGGCGAAGAATTCGGCAGCGGCCTTGGCGCCCTCGGCGTGGTTCTCCATCTTGATCAGGTCGATGAAGCGCATGCGCTGGGCCTGGAAGTTGGCGGGATCCTGTGCAAGCACTTCATTGGCCACGCGCAGCGAGTTGGGATAATCCTCGCCCCAGTAGAGAAGCACGGAGTAGCGGGCCTTGTCCTCGGGGAAGTGGTTGGGGTTCTGGATATACTGGCCGTAGAGGTCGGAAGCCTTCTTCCAGTGGTTGCCGCGGAAGTACTTCTCGGCGAGTTCGCGCTGGGCGAGAGCGGAGTTGGGTGTGCGCTTCAGCAGTTCCTCGAGCTTCTGGATGGCGAAGTTGGGGTTCACGTTGAAATAAGCGTTGGCATATTTCACGTAGCCCTCGGGATTGTCTTCCTCGAAGGTGATTGCCTGCTCATACTTGCCTGCGGCGGAGCCCCAGTCCTGCTTTGCGGTGGCCATGTCGCCCTCGAGGATATAGATGGAGGGTTCCTGGTTCTTGGAGTCCTTGTGGGCCTTTTCGAGCTGCTTGGTGATCAGGTCGGCATAGGCCACGGGGTCGGCGTTATAGTAGGCGCGTGCGATGTCGACGGTGATTTCGCTGTTCTTCTTGGCGAGCTTCTGGGCGGCCTTGAACTGCGATTCGGCGCCTGCCTTATTTCCGGCGAGGAGCTCGAGGGCGCCGAGGCCCACGTAGTTGTAGGGGTTCTCGGCATCGGCTGCCACGCCCTGGTCGAAGTACTTCTTGGCGGCTGCCTTGTCGCCCTTGGCGAGCTCGGTCTGGCCCAGGTAGTAGCATGCGGTGGCCTTTTCGGTGGAAGCGTCGTTCATGGTGCGCTCCAGGATAGTCTTGGCGTTGTCGTACTGGCCGGCCTTGTAGTATTCGATACCGTCCTTGTAGCCCTGACTTTGTGCGCCTGCGGCGAGGGTGCCGGCGAGGAGCATCGAGAGGATAGCTTTGATTTTCATCATGAGAGAAAATGTGATATGATTTGTATTTATATTCGCGGTTTAGGGTCTTTATTCATCCTCGCCCAGCTGCACCACCTGGATGCGGGTGCGGGCCGGAAGAATACCCGTTTTCATTATGATCTTCTGGCCGGTCTCGCCCGTTACGAAGCTGTAGAAGCCGCTTGCGAGGCTGCCGCTCACGCCGGTGGTGACCATGTAGATCTGGCGGAACAGGGGGTAGGTGCCGTCGAAGATATTCTGCTGGTAGGGCTTGTAGGCCGTTACTTCGTCGTTGCGGCGGATCTTGAGCACCTTGATGTCGTCGCTCAGGGTGGCGCCCATCACCGGCTCATCGCTCAGCATCTGCACGGCAAGTGAATCGGGGCTGATGTCGGCTCCGGCCATATCGGAGGTGATCCAGCTCACGCCCAGCACGCCTATGGCGTTGCGGTTTTTCTTTACGGCATCAAACACCTTGGGCACGCTGCCCTGGGCATATACGTTGGGGCCGAGTTCGCCGCCGTTGAGCAGCGAGTCGCGCATGTAGCTCACGAGGCTGGAGCCTTTGTCGTCGAAAATCACAGCAATCTCGCCCAGCTCGCTGGGCTCGAGGTCGTTCCACATGCGGCTGCTGCCGCTGAGGATGTCGGCCACCTCGCCCACGGTGAGCATTTCGATGGGGTTGTCCTTATTGACGATAAGGGCCACGGCATCGACGGCGATCTTGGCGCTCTTCACCACCTTCTTCTTGTTGCGCAGCACGCGCTTCTCCTGGTCGGTGAGGTCGCGGGCTATCACGATGGTCTTGGTGTTGAGGCTCATGAGCGAGTCGATGGCCACGCTCTGAGGTTCGTAGCGGGCCAGGATGTGGGCGTCGGGATACTGATACTCAAACACATCGATCTCCTGCTGGAGGATGTTCTGGAACGATGCGTCGCACACCATCGTGGTGGTGCCGGTGGTGGAGGAATTGGCCTTTTTTTCGTATTTCAAACACGAAACGGCGCCTGTGCTCAGAGCGAGAGCACAGGCGGCCATGAGTATGGGACGATATATTTTCATGCGTCAATAGCTTGTGTCAATGCCTTTTATCTGCCGGTAGGCTCGCCAGATGCCGTAAATCACGAGCATCACGCCCACCACGTAGCGCGTCCAGGCCCAGTCACCGGTCCAGCCGAAGTAGTTGAAAAGCAGCAGGGCGCCCATGCCCACGTACACGATGATCATGATGATGCCGAAGATGTTGCGCATCACAGCGGGAGTGCCGGTACCTGATGTGCGCTCGCGGGCGCTATTGTTTTCGTTGTTGTTGTAGTCGTATTCGTTCATAGTGCTTGAATTTTGATAGTTTAAAACGTGTATATTCTAAACATATCGCACGGGCATTTGGTTCGCTACGGCACGGAGTTTTTCTCCGTGGCGTAAAGTTAGCGATAAAACGCGAAAAAACGGCGCGGCAACGCTAAAAATCGCACCTCCGCCCCGCTTTTTTAATTATTTTTCACGCATAGGGCATGGAAGCGTATTTGTTTCAGGCGCGCCGAAGAGTGCGCCCCGAGTGTAGCCGCGGAGTAAGCCGATGGCGCCTGATGGCGCAGTGGCGCACTCCGCGGAAAGCAAAAGAAAGATCCCCTCCCCCGCAGGTCGCTTATACACAAGTCCGCACCCACGACAGGCGCATTAAGGTAGGAGTGCAGCTTG
>CAMWRI010000184.1 GCA_947176585.1 uncultured Porphyromonadaceae bacterium | reverse complement strand
ACGCAGCAGATACGGAGTGGCTTCGTTCAGGAACTGACCATAGGCATTCAAGCGCATAGAATCGCCCATAAGAGGCACATTTGTGTAGATATTGCCGCGCAGACGCACGTCGCCGGCGGCATCACCCACGATACCGAGCTCGCCGGTAGCATCATATTTGAGCACGCGGCCGGTCAGGCGGGTAAGCTGCGCGCCCACCCAAGCCATATTCTGCGTAGCGCGCGAGTCCATATGATCAGCACCTTCGGGCAGCGGCGTAAGGCCCAGAGCCTCGTCGCTGTGGTCGAGCGTATCGGGTGTCTGGGTAAACTTTCTTATCTCATACGTGGCATAAGCCGAAAGGCCGAGCGGCACATACTTGTTGAAGCCCTCCAGCAACTGAATGCCCACTGTATTGGCCAGCGACCAGTAGCGCGTATCGTCGTAAGTATCGGTGGGATTGAGATATTTATTCTCGAAAAACGAGCTTGTTTCTGAAGCTGTCTTATCCACAAAAATGTGCCCCTGCTGCCTGTAGTGCATCGTCCACACAAACGATGTGACCGGCACATAGCTGCGCTTCTGGAGCGAGTCGGGCAGCAGTTCACCCAATGAATCCGTAGCCTCCTCTATACGCCAGAACCCCACTTTGTAGCGGTGATTCATCCACAGGTCAGCGCCGGTGTTACGGGTGTGGGCGTTGTTCAGTCTTGTAGGAATACTCTTGGGCGCGATCGTGGTTACTCCTCCCTGAACCTCGGCGGGATCAGTGATATAAAGCGGATCGGTGATGCCGCCGTTTTCCTTGTTGAGCAGGTTGAAATGGTAGAAATAGCCCTGAAATTCATAGCGGTCGCCGATATAGGAGCCTGAGAACCCATAGGTCATATCGTTGGTGGCCTGTGCGTTGTAGCTGCCTTTGGAGTACAGGTAGCGCATCATAGCACCCACTTGGGCGCGTCGGTTGATATTTCCCGAGAACGTGGCCGTAAGGTCGTCCTGGGAGTTATCGCGTCCGCCGCCGGTAGTGAATCCCAGCAGCGTCATCGGCATGCGTGTGTTGTAAAATATGCGCTTCTGAGGCTTCCACGTGCGCAGAGCGTCGCCCAGAAAGAAATCGCTGGCCGGCAAACGTTCATCGAATATCATGTTGATACCTTCGGCTCCGAGATTTCCGGTGGTGGCCCATGCATCGCTGCGTGCCGATGGGATCGCACGCTGATAGAAATTATAATCGAGCGTGTCCATGTCGCACGGCTCGCGCAGGCCCAGAGGCTCCATCGGGGTCCAGGCCGTGGGAGGTGCCACAGGCTCGCTCTTTTTTGCCCACAGCAAGGCTGGCAGCAATATTATAATGAGTATGGGAATACAAAGCTTGTTCATGCAAGCGCAAAGTTACTACTTTTTTCGTATCTTTGCACAAATTTTCCACAGTAATGGCTGACCAATCTTTACTTACCCGTCTCGACGGTATCGAAGCCCGCTTTGAAGAAGTGGCCACTCTCATAACCGACCCCGATGTGATCGCCGACATGAAGCGCTACGTGCGTCTCAACAAGGAATATAAGGAACTCGAACGGCTCACGGCTGCCACTCGCCGTTATCGCGCGTTGCTGGCTGACATCGCCGACGGCAAGGAACTCCTTGACAGCGAAAGCGATCCGGAGCTGCGCCAGATGGCAAAGGAGCAGATCGAACTGGCACAGGAGCAATTGCCGGCGATGGAAGAGGAAATAAAATTGCTGCTGATTCCTGCCGATCCCGAGGACGGCAAGAACGCGATCCTAGAAATCCGTGGAGGCACAGGCGGCGACGAAGCTGCCATATTTGCCGGCGACCTATGCAAGATGTACATACGCTTCTGCGAGAGCCGTGGCTGGAACGTGGCCATCACCTCGGCCAGCGAGGGAGCTGCGGGCGGTTATAAGGAAGTGGTGCTCAGCGTCACGGGTGAAGGCGTTTATGGCGTGCTCAAATATGAGAGCGGCGTGCACCGCGTGCAGCGCGTGCCCGCGACCGAGACGCAGGGGCGCGTACACACATCCGCAGCCACCGTGGCCGTGCTCCCGGAGGCAGAGCCTTTCGATGTGGAAATCAACGAGGGCGAAATCAAGTGGGACACGTTCCGATCCGGAGGTGCCGGCGGGCAGAACGTGAACAAGGTTGAATCCGGCGTGCGCCTGCGATATATGTGGCGCAATCCCAATACGGGTGTCACCGAGGAAATACTTATCGAATGTACCGAGACACGCGATCAGCCCAAGAACAAGGAGCGCGCACTGAGCCGCCTGCGCACTTTTATCTACGACAAGGAGCATCAGAAGTACATCGACGACATCGCTTCGCGCCGCAAGACAATGGTGAGCACCGGCGACCGCTCGGCCAAGATCCGCACCTACAACTACCCCCAGGGACGAATCACCGACCACCGCATAAACTAAACAATTTATAATCTTCTGGCCTTTATGAACGGTGAGATTCAGGACGTGATCGACCACCTGATAATCGCCGAGAACGCCGAAAAACTCAAAGAATCCGAACTCTGACACATAATTATTATCATTTAACGCAGAAATAAGGAATTTTTTCGTTAATTTTGCATCACGAGAAATTTACTCTTAACAGCATACAGTTATGACAATCGACAACTACAACTTCGCCGGTAAAAAAGCAATCGTGCGCGTTGACTTCAACGTTCCTCTGGACGAAAACGGCCACATTACCGACGACACCCGCATCCGCGGCGC
>CAMWRI010000183.1 GCA_947176585.1 uncultured Porphyromonadaceae bacterium | reverse complement strand
CCTCGGGGTCGAAGTTCACTTCGCCGTCGTTTTCGAGGCTGATGCTGTAGGTGGAATCCTCCTGGGCGGGGTCGGTGCGTTCCAGAGATGCAATCACGAAGCGGCCCGTGAGATAGGGCTGCGTGTTGCTGCCGCGCTCCATGCACTTCACCTCCACGCTCTGGCCCTTGGCGATGGATGTGAGGCATTCCTTGTAGCCGTTTTCGGTCTCCTGATAGAAGCAGAGGCCCTCGGCCGAGATCGATACGCTCAGGCCCACTACGCCCTTGCCTTTCCAGAGGCCGGCAATCAGTACCCTATACTGCTTTATTATTAATAGTCCACCATGTCGCCGCTCAGATATTTGTCATAAGCGCTCATATCAATGAGGCCGTGGCCTGAAAGGTTGAAAAGTATCACTTTTTCCTCCCCTGTTTCCTTACATTTTATAGCCTCGCGCACCGTTGCCGCGATGGCATGGCACGACTCGGGAGCCGGGATAATGCCTTCGCTGCGGGCAAAGAGCACACCTGCATCAAAAGATTCGAGCTGCGCTATATCCACGGTCTCCATGAAGCCGTCTTTAAGCAGCTGCGACACAATCACTCCTGCACCATGGTAGCGCAAGCCCCCGGCGTGTACGTTCGGCGGCACGAAGTTATGGCCGAGCGTGTACATGGGAAGCAACGGCGTATAGCCGGCCTCGTCGCCGAAATCGTAGCGGAATTCGCCTTTGGTGAGCTTGGGGCATGATGCCGGCTCGGCGGCTATAAAGCGTGTGTTGCGCTCACCAGTGAAGTTATGGCGCATGAATGGGAAAGCCAGTCCGCCGAAATTGGATCCGCCTCCGAAGCAGGCGATCACGATGTCGGGATATTCACCTGCAAGAGCCATCTGCTTCTCGGCCTCGAGACCGATTACCGTCTGATGCAGTGCGACATGACTGAGTACCGATCCCAGGGTATATTTGCAGTTGGGCGTCGTACGCGCCAGTTCCACCGCCTCTGAAATGGCCGTGCCCAGCGACCCCTGATGGCGTGGATTCGCGGTGAGAATATCTTTTCCTGCACGTGTAGACATGGACGGGGATGGCGTCACATGGGCGCCGAAGGTCTGCATCACACTGCGGCGATATGGCTTCTGTTCATAGCTTATTTTCACCTGATAAACTGCCGCTTCCAGCCCGAACAGACTCGCGGCATACGCCAGCGATGCGCCCCACTGGCCGGCACCCGTTTCGGTAGTCACATGTGTCACGCCTTCGCGGCGGCAATAGTATGCCTGCGGGATAGCCGAATTGAGCTTATGGGAGCCCATCGGGCTCACGCTCTCATTCTTGAAATAAATATGGGCCGGAGTTTGCAGAGCCTCTTCAAGCCCATATGCACGCACGAGAGGTGTAGTGCGATAGTATTTGTACTTCTCGCGCACTTCCTCCGGAATATCTATCCACGCTTCGCTCTGATTCATCTCCTGTCGGCATAGCTCCTCGGCAAATATGGGAAACATATCCTCAGCCTTCAGAGGCTCCTTAGTGGCGGGATTCAGAGGAGGCATGGGCTTAGTGGGCATCTCGGCCTGAATGTTGTACCAGCGACGTGGAATCTGGTCTTCGGGAAGCATATATCGTTTTTGCTTTTCGCTCATAATTCTCGATTTTTAATGGAGATTTGATTTGTTTTACATCCACAAATATAGCACAATCATTCATCTCACACAAATTTCCACACAAAATAACACATTCAACCAAATAGGAAATTTTATGGTCTATTTGTCTTATTTTTCCAATTTCGTAAGCTGCACAGGATAATATTGCTACAAATTCGCTATTTTTGCATAGGTTTTGTGTAAAACAACAAGATGAAAACATCAGAAATTGATATTTTCGACATAGACGCATCCAATGTTCTGGAGCGTCAGAGTAGCGTACAGCTGGACCAGAATGCATTCATGGTGTGCACTGAGGGCGAAGTGAAACTGACCCTGGACGGCAAGGACTACAAGCTACAGCCGGGCGACATGCTAATTTTTCCTACTTTATCGCAAACCACGGTGCGCACTTTCACGCCCGACTTCCGCGGCATGGGCGGAGCAGCCGATTTCGAATGGGTGCTGAGCGCACTTGAAGCAGTGAGCTACACTCAGCGACTTCTTCAGATACGCAACAATCCTTTTGTAAAACTGAAACCCGAACAGTTCGAACGCATTCAGGCTCTTGTGAACAGTGTTCGAATCCGTCGGTCACAGCCCAGCGTGTTCCGCGACCGCATCGTGATGTCGCTCATCCACACCCTACTCTTCGAACTCATGGACGCTTATGTGGAGAATACCCCCGGCGACGTGCCCGAACTCAGCCGTGCCGACACAGTGTTCATGCGATTTCTTTCGATACTCACGCGCGACTTCAGGGAGCACCGCGAGGTGAGCTACTACGCTTCATGCCTGAATCTTACTCCCAGATATTTCGCCACTATAGTGCGCGAACGCTCCGGAATGCCACCGGGAGGATGGATAGCGCGCTTCGTCATTGCCGAGGCAAAAAGGCTGCTGTCGAATTCCGAAAACAGTGTGAAGGAAGTGGCCGTGGCGCTCAGCTTCCCTAATCAATCGTTTTTCGGCCGCTACTTCCGCCAGAACACAGGAATAGCACCGGGCGAATACCGCCGGCACAAGAAACGTTAGACCCCGATCCCCAATATTTGTTAAAGCTGGGGTCGCATATCTCTGAGAGATTTTTGTCTTGTGATGAAGGAGCGTAGCCGTAGCTACG
>CAMWRI010000182.1 GCA_947176585.1 uncultured Porphyromonadaceae bacterium | reverse complement strand
GTTGTATAATATATCGTAAAATTTATTTAAATTTGCACCTGTAAAACACCACTACAGTGAAAGAAGAAACCACGTCCGTATCCCCCGCCGCTCAGCAGGCTTCAGCCACATGGCACACATGGATGGCCGCTTTGGCCGCCGTGCTCGCCTTGGGCGCATGGCTTGTGCTGTGCTTCAACGGCTACGCCGCCCTCGGCGTGGGCGTAGCAGCTTTCGTGGCCGGCATATTGGGGCTACGGGCCCACACGCGCCCCTGGCGCAACGTGGCCACCACAGCCATGATAGCATCCGGTGTGGTGATGGTGGTGATCTCGGCATTCCTCGTGGTGATTTTCTGGGGGCTCAGCTCCATATGACGGCCCTCCTCTCAATCAAGACCAATTGATTCCTCAATACCAATTCCGCATGAAACCTACCCTTTTTGTACTTGCAGCCGGTATGGGCAGCCGATACGGCGGCCTGAAGCAGCTTGATGGTGTGGGTCCCCAGGGACAGACCATCATGGACTACTCCATCTACGACGCCATCCGCGCCGGTTTCGGCAAGGTTGTATTCGTGATTCGCAAAGACTTCGAGCCTGATTTCAGGGACAAAATACTCAGCAAATATGAGGGACACGTGCCCGTTGAGGTCGTGTTCCAGTCCATCGACAAGCTGACCGAAGGCTACACCGCTCCCGAAGGCCGCGTGAAGCCCTGGGGCACTAACCATGCCGTGATAATGGGCCGCGACGCCATCAAGGAGCCCTTCGCGGTGATCAATGCCGACGACTTCTATGGCCGCGATGCCTTCGAGGTGATCGCCCGCGAGCTCTCGCGCGACCACGACAAGCCCGGCGACTACTGCATGGTGGGATTCCGCGTGGGCAACACCATGACCGAAAACGGCACCGTGGCACGCGGCGTGTGCTCCACCGACCACCGGGGCATGCTCACCGGCGTGGTTGAACGCACCGATATAGGCTACGACGCCGACCATGCCATCACCTACACCGACGAGCACGGCAACACCTGCACGCTCGAGCCGGCAACCCCCGTGAGCATGAACCTCTGGGGATTCACGCCCGATTATTTCGACTACTCCGAGCGCGAATTCCGCCGCTTCCTCGATGCCCACGGCAAGGAAGAAAAGAGCGAATTCTACATACCCACGTGTATCGACACCCTCATCAATTCCGGCGAAGCCACCGTTAAGGTGCTCGACACCGATTCCCGTTGGTTCGGCGTCACCTACGCCGCAGACCGCCAGGGCGTCGTAGACCGTCTCGCCGCCCTCCACGCCGCAGGCGAGTATCCCGACAAGATGTTCTGACGCGCCCCGCCCCATAGAGCAATCGTCTTCAACATCCTGATTACCAACAAAAAAAAGCAAGGACGCACCATGGTGCGTCCTTTCCCATAATCCATGAACACTCCCCTCACCAATGCAAATCGCCACGCACGCGTGGATGTAGCGGATGTGCTCCGGGGATTCGCAGTAATGGCTATCATCCTGCTGCACTCCATAGAGCATTTCAATTTTTATTCCTTTCCCGACACCTACGGACAGCCCGCCTGGCTCAACTTCACCGACAAAGCGATATGGAACGGACTGTTCTTCGCATTCGGAAGCAAAGCCTACGGCATATTCGCGCTACTCTTCGGATTCAGCTTCTTCATTCAGGACGACAATCAGCGGATGCGCGGCCGGGATTTCCGCCTCCGCTTTTGCTGGCGCCTGCTTTGCCTGTTCATAATCGGCCAGTTCGACGCCATATTCTTCACGGGTGAGATTCTCGTGCTCTACGCGCTTGTGGGATTCGTGCTTGTCCTCACATGCCGGCTCTCCACCCGCCTGCTCGTAATCATCGGAACACTCCTGATCCTCCAGCCCATATGCATCTATCAGATGATACGCGCCGGACTCGATCCCGCCTACGAGATTCTGAAGATAGAATCCGGCCCGTATTGGGGAGCTACCTACGCGGCACAGTCGGGAGGCTCCTTCCTCGACATCGTAAAGGTAAACCTCTGGGAAGGCCAGCTTGCAAGCCTCGCGTGGGCATGGGAGCACGGCAGGCTGCTCCAGACTGCCGCACTCTTCATATTCGGCATGCTCATCGGAAGAAGCGGATGGTTCGGCAGAGAATACCTGTCCAAGTGGGGCAAAATCTTGGCAGCCGCAATTTTGCTCTACTTCCCGCTCACGGGAATAATCAACCTGGTGCCCGCCTACGTAGAAAACCCCAATTTCCTTACACCCTTCGAAATCTTCGCGGGGTCGATTGCCAACCTGTGTCTTATGCTCATGTGGGTTGCCGGAATCCTCTTCGCCTACTACCACACCACCACCCTGTCGGCAAAGCTGGCGCTCCTGATACCATACGGCCGCATGAGCATGACCAACTACGTCACGCAGGGCATCATAGGCTCGGCCCTGTACTACAACTGGGGCCTGCACCTTCAGATGGGAATAACCGGCAGCCTTCTCATAGGCATAGCCATATTTCTTGTTCAGTGGGGCGCATGCCGGTGGTGGTTCAAGACCCACACCCACGGCCCGCTCGAATATGTGTGGAAGAAAGCCACCTGGATATGGTAGCGTGCGCAGGCGTGGCACCCCCCTCGTAAAAGATTTCACACACCTTTGTCGGATTTTTTTTGCCGAAACTCTTGCATAATTGAATAGAATGTAGTAATTTTGCATCGCTAATCCCGGAGGGGAGCGGCAAAAACACGCTTCAATAGCTCAGTCGGTTAGAGCATCTGACTGTTAATCAGAGGGTCGAT
>CAMWRI010000181.1 GCA_947176585.1 uncultured Porphyromonadaceae bacterium | reverse complement strand
GCACGGGTTTGCCTGATACTTCGGAGGTGTCCACATGTTCGAGCAAAAATGGAAATCGCTTGATCACTGCATCGCTGTCGCTGTGCTCGAAGTTGTTGAGCGCAATGGTGATACGTTCGTAGCGTTCAAAGTCGTAATACTCGTTGCGCCGCGGATCAGTTTCGGCTTGCATAGTTCTGATTCGCCGCACAAAATCCACAGCCGGATTGTTGCGCTTTGAGTATTTTCTACGCTTCACCACGAGCTCGCCAAGCTCTGCCCTGGCAGGCGAAAGCTTGATCACATACATGTTGTGGCTCGTCTGTTTCAGCGGTATATGCTTGGAATTATAACCCATCATGGCCGCCTGAAGGGAGCTTGCACCCGCAGGAACCTTGAATTCAAACACACCTTTGCTGTCGGCTACGGCTCCTCCGGTGCTTCCGGCGAGCGTCACCGAAGCATACGGCAGAGCTTCGCCGGTGATGCTGTCAGTTACTATACCCTTTACAATATAATATCCGGTCTTCTTCTCCCATACAGACTGCGCATACATATTTCCTGATCCACCATATGTAAATATACAGAGGAACGTGATGCTGATAAGAGCCTTTTTCAGTATTTTTGCAAAAAATATCATCTAATGGGCAAAGAGATCGAACGTAAATTTCTGGTGTGCGACCACTCGTTTGTGGCCATGGCATCCGATTCGGTGGAAATCAGGCAGGGATATCTTAGCGTGAAAGCTGAAGCAACAGTGCGGGTGCGTATATTCGGATGCAAGGCTTTTATCACGGTCAAGGGCCGGAACGAAGGTATGGTGCGTGATGAGTGGGAGTATGAGATCCCGGTAGCCGACGCCCGTGAAATGCTTGAGTGTTGCTGCGGGAGCAATGTGCTGGAGAAGGTACGCTACATAGTGCCTTGTTGTGGTCGCGTCTGGGAGGTCGATGTATTCGGAGGTCGTCTCGAGGGGCTCGTGATTGCCGAGGTGGAGTTGCCGTCGGCTGATGTTCACGTCGAGCTTCCCGCCTTCGCAGGCCGCGAGGTCACGGGCGACAATCGCTACTACAACTCCATGCTCTCTCTTCCCTGCTCTGCCGTGCCTCCGGTGGATTGAGGCCTTAGGTCGAGACGCACCACATTTTCAACGTGCTGCGTGTGGGGGAACATGTCCACAGGCTGAATGGCGGTAACGTCGTATTTCTCATGAAGCAATGCCAGATCACGCGCCTGAGTAGCGGGGTTGCAGCTCACGTAGACTATACGGCGGGGCTCGGCACGCAGAATGGTGGCCACGACATCGCCGTGCATACCGGCACGCGGAGGATCCACAATCATCACATCAGGCCTGCCATGTTTCTCCAGGAATGAATCGGTGAGCACGTCCTTCATGTCGCCGGCATAGAACTCCGTATTGTCTATGCCGTTCACGGCGCTGTTGACCTTGGCATCGGCTATGGCCTCGGGCACGTATTCGATGCCCACTACTTTCCTGCAGCGGCGACTCACGAAATTGGCTATGGTGCCTGTGCCCGTATAAAGGTCGTACACGTACTCGTTGCCATTGAGTCCCGCGAAATCACGAGCCACTTTATATAGCTCGTAGGCCTGCCTGGAGTTGGTCTGGTAGAACGACTTTGGTCCGATGCGGAAGCGCAATCCTTCCATTTCCTCCTCAATATACTCGCGGCCGGAATGCAGTATGATATCCTGGTCGGCAATCGTGTCGTTGCACTTTGTGTTGATCACATACATCAAAGATGTAAGCTGCGGAAATTTGTCGCGCACGGCATCAAGAAGCGCTTTGATTGTCGTCTTGTCGTCGGTCCCGAAACTAATCACGGCCATTGATTCGCCGGTAGAAGCCGTGCGTATCATCAGGGTCCTTACCAGGCCCTCCTGCAAGCGCAGGTCGTAGAACGGCATGCCATGCTCTTTTGCATACTGCTTGACAAAAAGCCTTAAATCATCGCCAAGTGATTGCTGAAGGTGGCATTTCTTGATATCGAGCACCTTGTCGAACGCTCCGGGTATGTGAAATCCCGCCGCATCGCGATCGGTAAATTCCTCGCCGCTCGCGAGTTGTTCACGGGTGAGCCAGCAACGGTTGCTGAAGGTATATTCCATCTTGTTGCGATACTCCCATATGTTTTCCGAGCCCAGTATAGGTGATATCTCAGGCAGGGGAATGCGGGCAATGCGCTCAAGGGCGTCTTTCACCTGCTGCTGCTTGTACTTGAGCTGATATTCATATGGAAGATGTTGCCAGCGGCAACCACCGCACACTGTGAAATGCTCGCAGCGTGGGGTGGTTCGCACATTGCCGGCACTTACCAGTCGCTCTATGCGCCCTATGGCATAACTGCTGCGTTTCTTTTCTATCTGAACGTCTACCACGTCGCCAGGAGCAGCGAAAGGAACGAACACCACCATATCGGTATCGGTGCGTCCAAGGGCATTTCCTTCGGCAGCCACATCCGTAATCAACAGGCTTTCGAGCAGAGGCAGACTCTTGCGTTTTCTTGACATACGTTATAATTTTTAATACGCAAAGTTACGGCTAAATATCCATGCCGCAAAATTTTTATGACTAATTAGGGCGAAGCGTACGGTATTTGCCGTTTTTTTTGTAAATTTGCGCTATCGTAGAACGATAACACATAACTTTATAAATAATATGGTTAGCTACAAAGAATTAGGCCTCGTCAACACCCGTGAGATGTTTGCCAAGGCAATCAAAGGCGGCTATGCTGTGCCCGCTTTCAACTTCAACAACATGGAGCAGCTTCAGGCTATCATCAAGGCTGCTGCCGAGG
>CAMWRI010000180.1 GCA_947176585.1 uncultured Porphyromonadaceae bacterium | reverse complement strand
CGGCAGCATCACCCTCACCGCGCCGTAGCAGTAGTGGCAAAGTATAAGTCTTATAAATCTTATAAGTCTTATACGTCCCATAAAAAACAGATGTTATTAAACGTTAACAATTATTAAAACCATTTAATAAGTTTCGCCACGCCGCTATTTCTGCCTACATTTGCCTTATAAGCTGTTAATAAGTTGAATTTGGATGAAAATTAGCAAGATACATTGCGTGTGCGCGTCTATGACCATTGTTCTCGCCGCATGCAATCACGACGCGCCCGAGCAGCCCTCCCAGAGCGAGCTCTACGACCGTGGCTTCGTCAAGGAATTCGGCGTGCCTGCCCCCGGCCACAGCTATGCCACCGCCGTGCGTGCCGGGCTGCGCGTCACCACCAAGACCACCGCCCGCGTTCTCGTCACCGCCGAGGTGGATGGCAAGGAATACCGCTTCGCCCACGTTACGCTCGGCCCCGGCACCCATGCGCTCCCCGTCACGCTTCCCGCAGTGGTCGACCGCGTGAAAATCAAGACCGGCATGGCCGAGACCGAGGCCGGAGTGAACGACCTCGTGGATCTCGACGAGCTGGCCGGCATCCCCACCGGCCGTGGCTGGGACCTGGTGGATAAAGACTCCACGGCAAAGGTCAACCTCTCTTTCATCGTGAACGATGAAGAGGCCCCCATCCTCACTTTCCGTCCCGAGGACTTCCTGAACGATTATTTCGCCGCCCATCCCGTGGGGCAGGAGAGCACCGATTTTCGCTATATCGGCTGGGACTGTGGCGACGGCGCGCTCGACCCTTCGGTGAGCAAGGATATTCACGTGTATTATGGCGAGACCGGTCTCGGCGCCACCGATATTGATGAAGACGGCCCCGTCCCGGTCTACCGCGACCTCGAATACATGATATTCCCCCTGTGGTGGCGCACCGATAATTCCGGCCATAAGGACTACCAGCTCAAGGTGATGCAATACAATTCGGCCAACAACGGCTATGCTGCCCCTTTCAACGACGTCAAAGGTGCCGCTCCGTTCCCCTTCCTGGGCTTCAGCACCGAGGAAATCGCGCCGGAGGATGTGCTTGCGCGCAAGGCCTCGTTCACCTACGACGACGGCTCGTTCTCGCAGGCCTACGACCCCGCCACGGCACGCACTGTGGTGACCGAAGGCCTCAAAATCAAATTTACCCATGATCCCAACGACGAGGCCGCCGTGCGTCTCGATCTGCGCAGCGGCAGCGGCAACTCCAACTACAGCAGCACCGTGCCCTACTGGAACAATAGAGTGTGGCTCGACAAGTGCTTCGACGTGTCGCTCAGGCACCTGATGTATGCCACGGTGAGCACCATGCAACTGCCCCTCGATGGCCGCGACTTCAATGTGATTAATATGCCGGTCAACAATTATGAGGGCACTTCCCGCAGCAAATATTGCGATTCGCCGCTGCTTGTGGGATTCTCCTCGGCCCCCTCACGCTACTGCGACACCGCTCCTCGCGACTATACCAATCTGATTCTGCTCATTCTTCCCACGCGCGGCGTCGAGCTCGTGTATAATATCCAGGATGTGCCCGAGCCCTACATCTGGACTATTGCGGCAGAAGACCTCGGATCCACCGACGACTGGGACTTCAACGACGTCGTGCTCCACGTCACCGACGAGATCGAAGACCTCAACACCGTCAACCGCAATAATGCCATCTCCAGATGGTGCGGCACTTATGCCGCCGAGCAGGTGAGATGGTTCACCGTCACGCCGGTGGCCACCGGTGGCACCTTGCCCGTCTACGTCACCTTCACGGGCAGTGTGGCGCCCGGCGCCGACCTTCCCGACTGGGGCGACGAGATGTTCTCCACGATCAACGACCGCATCTACGACGCATACGGCCGCCTCACCCCCGGCACCTATGTGCTGGGCACCGAAGTGCACAAATGGCTGGGCGCGTCAAACCACACCACGTTTGTCAACGTGGGCCCGCGGCGCCAAGCCACAAACGCCCGCCCCGTCACCTTCGCCATCGACTTTGACGAAGAACTGCTCTTGGAGGGCAACGGCTATATGAACAATAATGGCCAGGGCTCCTTCGGCTCGGCCACCAACCGCCCGCTCTACGGATTCGCGTTGCTCGTCGACCGCGAGAACCGGCTGCAGATCGATGCCCGCGACAGCGGCGGCTACGTGCCTATGCCCGGCTTGGAGCTTGGCAAGGACACCTATATGATAGGACGCCCCGCTGAAAACGGCTCCATCGCCCCGCAGCTCCTGTTCATGGGCGGAGACTGGCAATGGCCCACCGAGCGCACAAAGATAAGCGATGCCTATCCCCGCTTCAGCACCTGGCTCACAGCCCCGACGACGCAACCCTGGTGGCACTACTACCCCGAGCCCGGCAAAGTCACCTCCAAATAGACGCGGCATAAACAGGCGGTAATTCTTTGATACTTAGTAAAATGTAGGGGCGCACCATGGTATGCCCCTATTCTATATATCGCTATAATAACCTATCCATGACGTGATTCGTCATCGTAGCGATGGAGACGCGCCTATCAATCCATCCCTTATATTACTCCCTGCGGCACCGCGCGATTTTTCCAAAAATTTAATTTTTTTGTCCCTTTTGTCCCTTTTATCCTTTTGTATCTCCGCTATTCGGGTGATAATCAGCTCTCTGAGCCTCTGTGGATTTTTTTCAAAAAAATATCGCAATATGCGCGAATATAGGAACGTTTGCCTTTTTTGCGTCGTAACTTTGCAGAGTAAAAGACCCCGTTCTCCAATATTTGTTAAGGCTGAATTGGAGAACGGGGTCTAAAACGACGCCCCTTGAGCTTAGGGCGTCAGCCGGCCGGCGTTTTTACACCACCGAGATAATCAACCCTATTCTTTAACCCGTTAAATCCACAAT
>CAMWRI010000179.1 GCA_947176585.1 uncultured Porphyromonadaceae bacterium | reverse complement strand
CCGGCAGTGCGTGCACGCCGGCACCCACATACAGATCGGCAAAAAGATAGCGCTTGCCCTCATAATCGGCAGTGACACGCACTTGCCCTCCATAGGTTGTCTTCACCTTCAGGCCGGCAGTGGTAGCCATGACAAAGGTGTGACCCTCGGCAGGGGCACCAAACTGTTTGACAAACTCGCGGTTGTAAATCTCAATCGTCGACGGCGTCAGCGGCTCGTCGGCCGAACAGGAGGTTAAAAATACCCCCCGTTGATATTACGCTGATTAACAGCGCGTTATACAACTTCATGATGAATTAGTGTGTAATTAGGGTTGAGAGATATTTATCTTTTCAAAAGCTGCCTGCATCGACCTCAATGCAAGCATCGCAAAGTTAATGATTATTTTTCAATTTACAGCATAAAGGTGTATAATTTTCATGAATGTTAATAAATTTGATAATCATTATACCCACTCACACATAAATTATATTAATGAGAAAAACCCTGCGCGAAATATTTTACATCCGCGTGTAATTTTTCTCACCGGTCTGCGTCTAATAGTCATAAACAACTTCAAAATAATGGACAATATTATCACAGTGGAAGGCGTGAGCAAGTCTTTCGCCAATCATAAAGCTCTGGACAACGTGAGCTTGGCCGTGCCCCGCGGATGTGTCTACGGCTTGCTGGGGCCCAACGGCGCAGGCAAGACCACGCTCATACGCACAATCAATCACATCACTGCCCCCGACAGCGGCAGCATTACCTTCGACGGCCATCCCCTAACGGCAGCCGACACCGCCCACATAGGCTATCTCCCGGAAGAACGAGGCCTGTATAAAAAGATGAAAGTAGGCGACCAGGCCCTTTTCTTCGCCCGCCTCAAGGGGCTCGACAAGAAAGAGGCCACGCAGCAGCTGAAGGCATGGTTCGAGCGCCTGGAAATCTCGGACTGGTGGGACAAAAAGGTGGAAGAGCTCTCCAAGGGCATGGCACAGAAAGTGCAGTTCATCGTCACGGTGCTTCATCGCCCCAAGCTCCTCATCTTTGACGAGCCTTTCTCCGGTTTCGACCCCATCAACGCCAACGTCCTGAAGCGCGAGATCCTGAAATTGCGCGATGAAGGCGCCACTGTGATATTCTCCACCCACAATATGGGCAGTGTGGAAGAATTGTGCGACGAAATCACGCTGATCAACCGCTCGCACAATATCCTGAGCGGCAAAGTGAGGGAGCTGCGCCGGCGATTCTCCGACAACAACTACGAGTTTTCCTACGCCGGAGATTTCGACTCATTCAACGCCGCCCTGCAGCCAATCGCAGCACGCATAGAAGCGTCCGCCGCAGATGCGGACGGCCTCAACCGTGCAATCCTGAGCCTGCGCGAGAGCTCTGACCTGCCTGCCGTCGTGGCAGCGGCAAATGCCGCCGTGCGACTCGAAGGCTTCCGCGCCATTCTGCCCTCGATGGACGATATTTTCATCAAAACCGTAGAAACTTCCAACCTCCAAGCCCCCGTCATGCAATGAACTCACCTCTCGCTATAATAATCCGCCGCGAATACCTCGAAAGAGTACAGCGCAAGAGCTTCATCATCAGCACACTGCTTACGCCACTGCTCATGATTGGCGTGATGCTCGCCCCCACCCTCATCATGCTAATGAGCGGGCCGCAGAGCAAGAACGTGGCCGTGATCGACAACACCCCGCAGCACATAGGAGCCCGCCTGTCGAACGAGGGCGAACTCACCTTCACTGCCATAGCCGACAATCTCGACGAAGCCATGGCCAATGAAGACTATGAAGCAATTCTCGTGATAGGCGAAGACGCCGTGAGCAAGCCCGCCAACATCAGCCTTTACAGCCGCGAAGCCGCCTCGATGCAGACGGAGAGCGCAATAAGCACACAGCTCGAAAACATCATCGAAAACGAGCGTCTCAAAGCCTACGACATCGAGAATCTGGCACAAATAATGAAAGAAGTGCTGGTGGACGTGTCGCTCGAAACGTTCCGCATCAGCGAGGGCGATGCAGCCGAAACTTCTTCCATCATAAGCTATGCCATAGGCATGATAATGTCGCTGATGCTCTATATGTTTATCCTGCTTTACGGCCAGATGGTGATGACGAGCATCATCGAGGAAAAGAACAACCGCGTGCTTGAAATCGTGGTGAGCAGCGTTCACCCCAACGCCCTTATGATGGGCAAAATCGTGGGTATAGGCCTTGTGGCGGTAACGCAGATTCTCATATGGGGCATCCTGCTCACGGCGTGCTCGATGTGGCTTATGCCACTTGCTGCCGGTGCAGCTGCCGGTGCCGAAGGCTTCGACCTGGGTATGCTCGGTTCGCCGGCCTATATCATGGAGCTGTTCGGCTACGTGACCCTCTTCCTCATCGGCGGCTACCTCTTCTATTCTTCGATCTACGCCGCCATAGGCTCAGCTGTCGACAACATCCAGGACGCATCACAGCTCCAGAGTCTCGCCATCGTACCTATTATTATAGGTCTCATCGTGGGTATGAGCGTGGCTCAGGATCCCTCGTCCACTATGGCTGTGTGGACATCCATCATTCCCTTCACCTCCCCCATGGTGATGATGGCCCGCATCCCCTTCGGCATCCCCGGCTGGGAAATCGCACTATCCATTGTGGTGCTCTATCTTTCTTTCGTGGCTATGGTATATCTGGCCGCCAAGATTTACCGCGTGGGAATCTTCATGTACGGCAAGAAGCCAAGCATCGCCGAACTTATCCGATGGGCGCGCTATAAGTAATTTGAACCCGCTCTTAATATAATTTAAGTAATATTTTCGCCGCGCAGTACGTTATTACAATGTGCTGCGCGGCGAAAACACAACAAATCGCGCGCCGCGGCTTGCATTTAAAAGATTTTTTTATTAACTTTGCACGTTTTTGCACCCCATAGGTATTGAAGCGAATATATGAGACAACTTAAAATCACGAAATCAATCACCAACCGCGAG
>CAMWRI010000178.1 GCA_947176585.1 uncultured Porphyromonadaceae bacterium | reverse complement strand
AAATAACCCCACCCCTAAACAAACGCTCTTGCAAAAAGTAAAGTCTTATACGATTCGTATAAGACTTATCCTATTTATAGGGATACGAAAAAAGGGTAAGCTATCTACATCGCGACGCTCAACCCGATACCCTTGCTTCGGTCAGGACCTGGGGGAATTCTCGGGGAGCTGTCCGTGCAGGACTTACCCTGCTGCAAAGTTAAGCACTCTTTTTCGATTGCGCAAATTTTTTTGCAATATTTGTTTTCATACGCTATCTTTGCGCTACGATGAAGAAATATCACGGGATAAGGCTGGCGCGCGTGGCTGTGGCCGCGGGTGTGTGGGTTGCGATCACGGCTTGCGTGGCTGTGGGAGCCCGCTGCTGGCTGTCGCGGATGCAGCTGCTGCCTGCGGTGATGGCGGGGAGCGCGCTGTGGATGCTCGTGTGGGTGGCTGCGACGCTGCTGCTGGGCCGTATCTACTGCTCTGCGGTGTGCCCTGCGGGGAGCCTGATGGATGCGGTGGCTAGGCTCAGGATCGCGGTGACGCGGCGACGGCTGCCTTATCATTATGCGGTGCCCTCGATGCAGGGCCGCTATCTGGCCGTGACGGTGACGGCTGTGTGTATAGCCGTGGGATTCAGCCTGGTGCCGTCGCTTCTCGATCCATACAGCGCGTATGCGCGCATCGTGGCTGCGGTACGGTCGCTCGTGGCTGTGCCTGCCGGACGCGCCGTGGGCGTGGGTGTGCTTTCGGGAGTGGTGGCGACCGTGTCGCTGGCGGTGATCGCCGCAGTGGCGTGGCGCGGCGGCCGCACGCTGTGCAACACTGTGTGTCCCGTGGGGGGCGCGCTGGGGATCCTGAGCCGTGTGGCTCTATACCACACGGAGGTGAATCGTCCGCTGTGCACGGGGTGCCTGCGGTGTGTCGATGTGTGCAAGGGGCATTGCATCAATCCTGCCGATATGAGCGTGGATGCCTCGCGCTGCGTGGTGTGCTTCGACTGCATGGATGCTTGCCCCACGGGGGCTATAACATATCGCCGCACGCGGCACCGCATCGTGGATCCGCTGATGCAACCGGCCAAGACGGCTGGCGCCACTACGGCGATGGATGCGCCGGCGGCGGGGGAGCCCGTGCGGCTTGACCGCCGTAAATTCCTGGCACTTGGCATCGTGGCTGCTGCCGCTGCCGCCACCGGGCGGGCTGATGAAGCGGAAAAGGCGTGGGCTCCGGCGCCGATGGTACCTCTGAATTATCCGCTGCCTCCGGGTGTGCATTCGCGCCACAGTTTCCTGCGGCGTTGCACGGCGTGCGGGGCGTGTACGGCGGCATGCCCCACGGGGGTGCTTCAGCCGTCGATGCGCCAGCTGGGGCTGCAGCATGCGCTTCAGCCGGTGATGGATTATGGGGAGGTGGCGTGCCTCACGGATTGCACGGCGTGCACGCGAGTGTGTCCCTCGCGCGCTCTGGTGCCGCTCACACCGCCTGAGAAGCGGCGCTTCGTGATAGGGCGCGTGCGCATCCGGCTGCAGAATTGCATAAGCTACGGCCGCGGGCGTCACTGCGGCCGCTGCGCGCGGGTGTGCCCCTCGCGTGCGATAGAAATGACACGGTTCTCGGACGGACGCGTGGGACCCATGGCGCATATGGATGCCTGCACGGGTTGCGGAATGTGCGTGAAGGCGTGTCCGTCGCAACCTTTCAAGGCTCTCGTGGTGGAAGGAATGGAATAACACAATGGCTCACACAATATCATGAAACAGTATCTCGATCTTCTGAAAGATATAATGGCCAACGGCCACGACCGCACCGACCGCACGGGCACGGGCACGCGCAGCGTGTTCGGCCGCCAGCTGCGCTTCAATCTCGAGGAGGGCTTCCCGCTGCTCACGACCAAAAAACTGCACCTGAAGTCGATAGTGTACGAGCTACTGTGGTTTCTGCGCGGCGACACCAATGTGCGCTACCTTCAGGAGCACGGCGTGCGCATATGGAACGAATGGGCCGATCCCGAGACCGGCGATCTGGGCCACATCTACGGATATCAGTGGCGTTCGTGGCCCGACTACGACGGTGGCCACATCGACCAGATCTCGCGCGCCATAGACACCATACGCCGCAATCCCGACAGCCGCCGCAACATAGTGAGCGCCTGGAACGTGGCCGACCTTGACCGCATGAATTTGCCGCCGTGCCACATCCTGTATCAGTTCTATGTGGACGGCGACCGCCTGAGCATGCAGCTCTACCAGCGGAGCGCCGACACCTTCCTGGGCGTGCCCTTCAACATCGCTTCGTATGCCCTGCTGCTGCACATGGTGGCTCAGGTGACGGGTCTCAAGCCCGGCGAATTCGTGCACACGCTGGGCGACACCCACATCTATCTGGATCATCTGGAGCAGGTGGGCGTGCAGCTTGAGCGCGAGCCGCGCCCTCTGCCCCGCCTGGTGCTCAACCCCGAGGTGAAAGATATATTCGATTTCGACTACGGCGACATAGCCGTGGAAGGCTATGACCCGCATCCCCATATTGCGGCAAAGGTGAGCGTATGACCCCGGAAATAATCATAATAGCCGCCGTGGCAGCCGACGGAGGAATAGGCCGCGAAGGACAGCTGCTCTACCGCCTGCGGCCCGACATGCAGCGCTTCCGCCGCCTCACCACGGGCCACACCATGATAATGGGGCGGCGCACTTTCGAGTCGCTCCCGGGGCTATTGCAGGAGCGACGCCACATCGTGCTATCGCGCAACGCCGCCTATCGCCCCGAGGGCGCCGAGACGGCTGCCTCTCTCGAAGAGGCTATGGAGATGTGCCGCGGCGAAGAGGAAGTGTTCATCATAGGCGGCGCAGCCGTTTATGCCGCCGCCATGCCCCTGGCCTCACGACTGGAAATCACTCGCATAGATGCGCGCGACCCACAGGCCGACACTTTCTTCCCTCCTATTGATCCCCTTAAGTTCCCCCCATCCTAGCCCATTCCTA
>CAMWRI010000177.1 GCA_947176585.1 uncultured Porphyromonadaceae bacterium | reverse complement strand
CACGACCTTCGGAACCACAATCCGACGCTCTAACCAACTGAGCTATGCTCACCATTTCGCTATTGCGGTGCAAAGTTACAACTAATTTCCGAATCCTGCAACACCTGCCGCGCTTTTTTTTGCAAAAACTTCCGGGGCAAAGTCGGTCTGGAGCAAAACTCACACTGACTGAACAGGGTATACGGGCCGGAGGCCCGCGATTTTGTTAACCCCGCACGGACGTGCGGGGAGGAAACGCAGGCGGAAACTGCCGCGGAGCGGGTGTACTTCTTTATTGGGGCGGACGCTTTGAAAAGCGTCCGTACTATGCCGAGAGTAAAGGGCGGCATTCGCTCTTCTCTCATGATTCATAAAAAAACAGCCGCATCGCGGGGGCGATGCGGCTGTTGCGTGTGCTATGATTGGTATCAGGGATTGACTTGCTCGGGAAGCAGGGCGTTGGTGGTGATGATGTCGACACCCATCGTCTTGAGCTCGCGGGCGCGGTCGAGGGGATCGACGGTCCAGCAGTTCACCTTGAGGCCGGCGCGGTGCAGGGAGTCGATGCTCTCGGCAGTGAGGCAGTCGTGGGCGATATCCACGTCCATGCGCAGGCTGTCGCACCAGTCGAAGCTGGAGCGCCAGGTCTTGCCACCCAGAAATTGCAGCTCGATATCGGGCCAGTTGGCGCGGATATATTCGAGGCAAGGCTTCATAGACGTGAGTATCACGCATTTATCAGCAAAGCCGGCAGAATCTATGAAAGCTATCAGCGCGGGGATATTTGTGAAGTCCCTGGAGTTAATGCCTGTGCTCCATTTGAGCTCTATCACGGGGCGCACCCCACCCTCGCGGCAGATGTCGAGATATTCACCCAGGGTGCAGATGGTGGCGGTGTAGTCCCGGCCGTGGCGTGTCTGGTGCAGAGTGTCGGCACGCAGCTCGGCAAGGGTGGAAGCGGCTATCTCACTGTGTCCGCCCAGGCGCTTGTTGTCGGTGTCGTGGCAGAGCACGAACTCGCCGTCGGCGGTGACACGCACGTCACATTCCAGGAAGTCGTAGCCGCGGGCCACGCCGTTGCGGAAGGCCTCGGCGGTGTTTTCCACGCCCTCGTTACTGCCGCGGTGGCCCACAAGCAGGGTGCGGGCGCCGGCACAAAGCGCCGTGGCAATAAAAAGGAGCAGTAGCGTGTGCGACTTCATTTCTTGCCGGGTTTAAGCCATTTGTCGAACCAGCGGAAGAACAGGCGCTGCCAGAGCACGGCGTTCTGGGGCTTGAGAATCCAGTGGTTTTCGTCGGGATAAATCACCATCTCGGCGGGAATACCGCGCAGCTTGGCGGCGTTGAAGGCTGCCTGTCCCTGCGAGGCAAGGATGCGGTAGTCGAGCTCGCCGTGGGATATCATGATGGGCGCGGTCCAGCGGTCGACGAAGCGGTGCGGACTATTGGCGAAGGTGCGCTGCGCCGCGGCATTGTCCTTCTCCCAGTAGGCTCCACCCATGTCCCAGTTGGCAAACCACATTTCCTCGGTCTCGAGATACTGGGCCTCCATGTTGAAGATACCTGCATGGGCCAGCAGGGCGGCGAAGCGGCCGTCGTGGTTGCCGGCGAGCCAGTAGATCGAGAAGCCGCCGTAGCTTGCGCCGGTGGCGCCTATGCGGGCTTCGTCCACGTAGGGCTCGGCCTTCACGTGGTCCACGGCTGCGAGGTAGTCTTTCATGTTCTGGCCGGGATAGTCCTTGGATATCTGCTCGTTCCACTCGGTGCCGAATCCGGGCAGACCGCGGCGGTTGGGGGCGATCACGATATAGCCGTTGGCGGCCATGAGGGCGAGGTTCCATCGGTAGCTCCAAAACTGACTAACGGGCGACTGCGGACCTCCCTGGCAGTAGAGAATGGCGGGATAACTGCCTGCGGCGTCGAAATCCTGGGGATATACCACCCACACGAGCATCTCCTTACCATCGGTGGTGGCCACCATGCGCTTCTCCACGGCGGGCATCCTGAGCTGCGAGAAGATGGGGCCGTTCACGTCGGTGAGCTGCTTGAGCGAGGGCTCGGCCTTCTTGCCTTTGAGGGTGATGAGCTGAATTTCGTTGGGGCGCAGCATGCTGTGGTTCATCGTCACGAGCTTGTCGCTGCCTGCGGGAGCCAGGGAGGTGAAGTCGGCCACTTCGTCGGTGAGCTTGCGGATGACGGACGTGGCGGGATCGATGTCGAACACGGGCACCACGCCGTCCTTAGGCGCGATGAAGAATATGCGCTTGCCGTCCGGCGCCCAGGCGAATTCGTCGATGGTATAGTCCCAGGCGGCGGTGATGTCGCGGCGCTCGCCGGTGGCCATATCCATCAGGAAGAGGCGGTTGCGGTCGCTCTCATAGCCGTCGCGCTCCATCGAGAGCCACGCCAGGCGTGTGCCGTCAGGCGAGAAGGCGGGCATCGTGTCGTAGCCCATCATGCCCTCGGTGAGATTACGGGTGGTGCCGGCGGCGATGTCGTAGAGATAGAGATCGGAGTTGGTAGACAGGGCATATTCCATGCCTGTCTTCTTGCGCGACACGTAGACGAGCGACTTGCCGTCCGGGCTCCAGGCAAAGGACTCCACGCCGCCGAAGGGCTTCATGGGAGCCTCAAAGGGTTCATCGGCCATGATATCGGCGAGATCGGTAACGGCCGTGCCGTCGAATTTGCCCACGAAGGGATGAGGAATCTCCGTCACCCATTCGTCCCAGTGCTTGTACATGAGATCGTCGATCACTCGGCCGGTGGCCTTGGGCAGATCGGGATAGAGGTCGGCGGCGCTGCGACTGTACTTGATATTGCCTATCACCACCACCTGCTTCTCGTCGGGCGAGAGCAGGAAGCCTCCGATGCCGCCCTCGTGGTGCGAGAGCTGCACGCGGCCGGTGCCGTCGGGGTTCATGGCCCACATCTGCATGGTGCCGTCCCCGGCGGGGTACAGGAATGCTATGCGGCGACCGCCTTCGATCCACACTGCGC
>CAMWRI010000176.1 GCA_947176585.1 uncultured Porphyromonadaceae bacterium | reverse complement strand
GCATCAGAGCCGGAGGCTCTGAATTTTGTTAACCCCGTGCGGACGCGCGGGGTGGGTGGCAACCCACGGGAGGCAGCCCCGGAGGGGTGTACTTCTGTCAACCCCATGCCTCAACTAGCTCAGACACTAACAGCGTCCGGGGATTGTACACCCCCTCCGGGGCTGATTCCGCGGGGGGGGGTGCTTCTCCCCGTGCGTCCGCACGGGGTTAACAAAAGGCCGGGCCTCCGGCCCGGCACCCTTGGTTTTCAACAACTTATTTTTACCTCTGCGGCTCTGCGCGAGGTTTTTTCGCCGGGGTGATATTCTTAAAATTCTTATAAAAACTTATAAATTGGAGGATTTTGGATTTTTTTGTACCTTTGCACACTCATATACATCTTTAAAAATGAATATTTCTTTCAAGTGGCTTAAAGAATATATCGACCTGCCTGCGGATGTGACTCCTGAACAGGTGGGCGAGGCTCTCACTTCCATAGGCCTGGAGACGGGCGGCGTGGAGCGCGTGGAGAGTATCCGCGGCGGACTGCGCGGCATCGTCATAGGCAAGGTGCTGACCTGCACGGAGCACCCGGACAGCGACCACCTGCACATCACCACAGTGGATCTGGGCGGCGACGCGCCGGAGCAGATCGTGTGCGGCGCGCCCAATGTGGCTGCGGGCCAGACGGTGGTGGTGGCCACGGTGGGCACCACGCTCTACGACGGCGACAAGGAGTTCAAAATCAAGAAGTCGAAGATCCGCGGCGTGGAATCGAACGGTATGATCTGCGCCGAGGACGAGATAGGCACGGGCACGAGCCACGACGGCATCATCGTGCTGCCCGAGGGGGCTGCGGCTCCGGGCACTCCGGCTGCGGAGTACTTCGGGCTGAGCGACGACTACGTGCTGGAGGTGGACCTCACGCCCAACCGCATCGACGCTGCATCGCACTACGGCGTGGCGCGCGACCTCAACGCCTGGATGGGCGTGCACGCGGCGGCCACGGTGCTGCACCGCCCCGAGGTGAAGCACTTCGAGGCCGGCAAGGAGGGCGACGCGGATGCCGTGCGGGTGGAGGTGGCTCCCGGAGCGGCCTGCACGCGATATGCGGGCGTGACGATCCGCGGCGTGCGCGTGGCTCCCAGCCCCGAGTGGCTGCAGCAGCGCCTGCAGGCCATAGGCGTGCGCCCCATCAACAATATCGTGGATATCACCAACTATATACTGCACGCTTTCTGCCAGCCGCTGCACTGCTTCGACGCAGACAAGATAGGCGGCGGACGCATCGTGGTGCGCACCTGCCCGGAGGGCACGGCCTTCACCACGCTGGACGGCGTGGAGCGCAAGCTCAACGGCGCCGACCTGATGATATGCGACGCCGAGCGGCCGATGTGCATGGCGGGTGTGTTCGGCGGCCTGGACAGCGGCGTGACCGACGAGACCCGCGATATCTTCCTGGAGAGCGCGTGCTTCAACCCCACGAGCGTGCGCCGCACGGCGCGCCGCCACGGCCTGAGCACCGATGCGAGCTTCCGCTACGAGCGCGGCGTGGACCCCAACGGTTGCCTCTACGCCCTGAAGCTGGCGGCGCTGATGGTGCTGGAGCTGGCGGGCGGCAAGGTGTGCGGCCCGGTGGTGGACATCTACCCTGAGCACGTGACCGACGCCGTGGTGCCCTTCACCTACGAGGGCCTGAACCGCCTGACGGGCGCCGAGGTGCCACGCGAGACGGTGGACGCCATCCTGCGCCTGCTGGAAATCGACGCCCGCGCCATGGGCGACGGCGAGCTGGAGCTGCACGTGCCCACCTACCGCGTGGACGTGACGCGCCCCTGCGACGTGTATGAGGAAATCCTGCGCATCTACGGCTACAACAACATACCCATGCCGCAGAGCCTGCACAGCTCGATAGGCGTGAAAGCCACGACCGACGAGAACGACGACATGCGCCGCACGCTGAGCGAGCAGCTCTCGGGAGCGGGCTTCCGCGAGATCATGAACAACTCGCTCACGGCCGAGAGCTGGTATCGCGGCCTGGAAGGCCTGGAGGCCGAGGGCTGCGTACATCTGCTCAATCCTCTGAGCCAGGACCTTAACGTGCTGCGCCGCACGCTGCTCTTCGGCGGCCTGCAGTCGCTGGCGCGCAATATCAACCGCCGCTGCCAGGATCTGCGCCTCTATGAAACGGGCAACGTGTACAGCCTGCGCTCCGGCGCCGAAATCACTGCCGAGCACCCGCTGGCACCCTTCACCGAGGGCGGCCGCCTGGCGCTGTGGCTCACGGGCAACGCGCGCCCCGAGAGCTGGGCCGGCCCCGCCGAGGCAGCCACATTCTACCACCTGCGCGCCGAGGTGGACAAGGTGATCGCCCGCCTGGGCATCACCCCCGACGAGCTGCAGCTGCAGCGCACCGACACGGCCCTGCTGAGCCCCGCGCTGGCCATCGCCACCCGCTCCGGCAAGCACATAGGCGACATGGGCGTGGTGCGCCCCGAACTGGCCGCCAAGGCCGACGTGCACCAGCCCGTCTACTTCGCCGAGCTCGACACCGACGCGCTCTACGAGATGGCCCGCCGCCACAGCACCCGCTTCAAGCCGCTGCCCAAGACGCAGACGGTGCGCCGCGACCTCTCGCTGCTGCTGGATGCCACCGTGGCCATGGCCGACATCGAACGCGAGGTGCGCGCCGCCGAGCGCAAGCTGCTGCGCGGCGTGGAGCTATTCGACGTGTACGAGGGCGAGCATCTGCCCGCCGGAAAGAAGAGCTACGCCATAGCCATCTACCTGCAGGACGACGAGAAGACCCTCAACGACAAGCAGATCGACGCCATAATGGCCAAGGTGCTCACGCGCCTGAAGCAGAACCTGGGCGCCGAACAGCGATAACCACCACAACGCCAACAACAAATACACATATATACAACAGTTCACAACCACCATGGGAAGAGCATTTGAATACCGCAAGGCCCGCAAACTCAAGCGCTGGGGCAATATGTCGCGCACATTCACGCGCATAGGTAAAGAAATCACCATAGCCGCCAAGGCCGGCGGCCCCGACCCCTCCACCAA
>CAMWRI010000175.1 GCA_947176585.1 uncultured Porphyromonadaceae bacterium | reverse complement strand
CTGCGCGTCGGTGCGGTTGTAGTCATATACGCGATAAGTGATGTCGCTCGGCTGCTGCACCTCGGCGATAAGGGTGCCCGCACCTATTGCGTGAAGCGTGCCGGCGGGTATGAAGTAGAATTGGCCGGGAGCGGCTTCGTGAGCTGCGATACGCTCCATAATCGAGCCGTCGGCCGCAGCCGCGGGATACTCGTCGGGCGACAACGCCGCGCACAGGCCGCTGTAGATGCGGCTGCCCGGAATCGCGTCCACCACATACCACATTTCGGTTTTTCCGGGCGAGCGGTGCCTTGCGGCAGCCAGAGCATCATCAGGATGCACCTGCACCGAGAGATCGGCGCGTGCGTCGATCAGCTTTATCAGCAGCGGAAAAGTACCGGGGAAACGCTCTGCCACCGTACTGCCTGTAAAATCGGCGCCGTAGCGTTCCATCAGTTCCACTATAGAAAGTCCGGACAAAGAACCGTCCGCCACGCGGCTTTCGTAGCCGGGCACAGCCGAAATCTCCCAGCTTTCGCCCACATTATCTATATCTATGCGCTCGCCCTTAAGTGCGGCGATGGCTTCGCCGCCCCATATCACTGATTTGTAGTAGGGCTCGAAGAAAATAGGATTATCAAGTGGTGTATTCATTTTATAGCCAAAAATGCAACAAGCAAATTTACTCTTTATGGAGGTGAAATGCAAGAAACCACAAATTTTGCAAAGAAAGTGCTAAAAAAGTATCAACTTTTGTTGGAAGTTACAATATTTAATTCTACCTTTGCGACCACGTCGTACACTCTTTTCAGATTGAACCTTAAACACTACCATCTAAAACCGCACTTTCAGGCATGAGCCATACAATAACGGAAATAACACCACTCGGCGACAGTGATTGCTTTTATCTTGTGGACCGCCACAAGACCACATTCGACTACCCTATCCACCGCCACGAGGAGTACGAACTCAATTTTGTGAGCAACTGCGACGGGGCCCGGCGTATCGTGGGCGACAGCATCGAGGAACTTTCCACCTACGATCTGGTGCTCGTGGGTCCCGATATCGAGCACGGCTGGGAAGACCACAACCACACCTCCGGCGACATGCGCGAGATCACCATCCAGTTTGCGCCGGACTTCCTCGACGGTTCCTTCCTGAGCAAGACGCAGATGAGCAGCCTGCGCACCCTGCTGGCCAACGCAAAGACCGGCATTTCTTTCCACCTGCCGGCTATCATGAAAATCTACGACCGCCTCGACGACCTCACCCAGGCCCAGCCGGGATTCATCCGCATGCTGCGGCTGCTTGAAGTGCTCTACCACCTCTCGATCACTACGGATTTCCACCTGCTGTCGTCCACAGCCTTCTCCAACGCCCACACGCCCAGCGACTCGCGCCGTATCCTCAAGGTGCAGGAAACTATCAACCGCGACTACGCGAAGCCTATCTACCTCAACGATATGGCAGCACTTGCGGGAATGACACCCACCGCTTTCAGCCGCTTCTTCAAGCTACGCACCGGGCGCACCCTCTCGGAATATATAATAGATGTGCGCATAGGCCACGCCGCCCGCACTCTCGTGGACACCTCCAAGACCATCGCCGAAGTGTGCTACGAATGCGGATTCAACAACATCAGCAACTTCAACCGCATCTTCAAGCGCAAGAAAGGCTGCTCTCCCAAAGTATTCCGCGAAAGCTACACCAAGACAAAACTAATTGTGTAAGTGACGATTAAGTGAAAACCGACAATCTCCACGGGTTTCACCCTTTGATTATAAAGGGTGAAGCTTTGTATTTTTCGGCGGTTTTGGTTAATTTTGCAGTCACTAAACAACTTCACCTAAACACTTATCAAATTATATATGAAAACCAAAGTGCTTCGCATCGCTATTGCAGCTCTGGCAATAGCCGTCTCCACCCCTGCCTTCGCTCAGTTCAAGCTCGATAAGGCCAAGGCGATTAAATCGGTAGGAAAAGTGGCGCAGGCCATGACCATCACCGACGAGCAGATGGCGTCCTACGTGAAGGAATACATCGACTGGATGGATGAGCACAATCCCGTGACTCCCGCCGACAATGAATACACCAAGCGCCTCGCGCGTCTCACCGAGGGCCTCACAAGCGTGGAGGGTATTCCCCTGAACTTCAAGGTGTACGACGTAATCGACGTGAACGCATTCGCCTGCCCCGACGGCAGCGTGCGCGTGTTCTCCTCTCTTATGGACATAATGAGCGACGAGGAGCTTCTGGGCGTAATCGGCCACGAAGTGGGCCATGTGGCACACAAAGACAGCAAGAAGGCCTTCAAGCAGTCGCTGCTCACCTCGGCCCTCAAGGACGCCGTGGGCTCCACCGGCAGCGTGGCTGCCGCACTCACCGACTCGCAGCTGGGCAGCCTGGGCGAATCCCTTGCAGGTGCCACCTACTCGCAGAAGCAGGAGAAGGCCGCCGACGACTATGGCTACGAATTCCTCAAGAGCCACGGCCGCAATCCCTGGGCTATGGCCCTGAGCTTTCAGCGCCTCAAGGCCATGCAGGAAGAGGCCGGCGCCAAGAAGAGCAGCAAGATGAACCAGCTCTTCTCGTCGCACCCCGATCTGGACGTGCGCATCAAGCGCATGGAAGAGCGCGCCACCAAGGAGGGATTTGATAAGCCCGAAAAATAAACCACTCGCCTTATAACCATGAAAGTAGAAACCAAGCACGAGGGCGATATCACGCTCTACACCCTCACCAATGAATCCGGAGCTTCCGTAACCCTCTCGAGCCTCGGCGCGGCTATCGTGGCCGTGCGCGTGCCAGACAAGAACGGCAAACTCGACGACGTTGCGCTGGGTTATAAGAATCCGGCCGACTACGACAACGACGGCCCCTGCTGCGGCAAGACACCGGGCCGCTACGCCAACCGCATAGCCCTGGGGCGTTTCGCGCTCGACGGCAAGGAATATCAGCTGCCCATCAACAACGGACCCAACTGCTGCCACGGCGGCAACGGCTTCCAGAACAAGATTTGGACGGGACGTTTCATAGGCGACGGCATCCGCTTCGACTACTCCTCGCGCGACGGCGAGGAGGGCTTCCCCGGCAATGTGGAAGTGGCCGTGAGC
>CAMWRI010000174.1 GCA_947176585.1 uncultured Porphyromonadaceae bacterium | reverse complement strand
CGCTTCACGCAATAGGTGCGGGCACACTTATCGCCGAAATCCAGCAGACGAGCGACATCACTTATCGCGTATATGACTACAACCGCACCGACGCGCAGGGCAACAAGCGCGAGCTCCATACCGAACTGGCAGCAGATGCCATCGACTACCGCTTCCCCAATCCCGTGCATCCCACGGCCCGCCGCTACGACGATAGCACTCCCGCAGCCGTGAACTGCCGATACTTCAACGTGGATTATCTGGCCAAAGGCGAGTGCGCCGTGGGCGGCAATCCCGGGAGCTTCACCATTATCATGGCTCTAGGCGGAGAGGCCGAACTTATTGGCCGGGAGGGTGAAAAAACGCTGCTGCGCCGCGGCTCCACCTGCATGCTTGCAGCAGCCGCACCGGCGCACACCCTGGCCGCCACGGGTGCTACCCTTGTGATAACAATAAAATAGTGATATATATGAAAAAGATTATCAAAGTGGCTGCAGCCGCGCTAGCGCTGCTGGCAATGGCGGCCGGAGCATCGGCGCAGACACCGGTGGAGCGTCACGGGAAACTGCACGTGGACGGCACGCAGCTCGTGGACGAAAAAGGCGAACCTGTGCAGCTGCGCGGCGTGAGCATGGGATGGCACAATATGTGGCCAAGATTTTATAATGGCGGTACTGTCGACCGCCTCGTGAACGACTGGGGTGCCGACATCGTGCGCTGCTCCGTGGGTGTGGCCCATCTGGGCACCGGCTTCGACTGCGACAGCGTGGCCGCATATGCCGTGGTGGATTCCATCGTGGGGGGGGCCGTGCGCAACGGCGCCTACGTGCTTGTCGACTTCCACAGCCACCCAAACAAGCTGGACGACGCCAAGCGCTTCTTCACCCACGTGGCCGGCAAGTACGGCCATCTGCCAAACGTGCTTTACGAGATATGGAACGAGCCCACCGAGGTGCCCTGGAGCGAATGCAAGGCTTATGCCGAGGAGCTGATTCCGGTGATTCGCAATCTCGCCCCCGAAGCAGTGGTGGTCGTGCCCACACCGCGCTGGGATCAAGAGGTGGACAAGGCCGCCGACGACCAGATCACCGATTACGACAATCTGCTCTACTCCCTCCATTATTATGCGGCCACGCACAAAGGCTGGCTGCGCGACAAAGCTGATTATGCACGCGGCAAAGGTCTGCCTCTGATCATGAGCGAATGTGCCTCGATGCTCCACACCGGCGACGGCGTGATCGACAGCTATGAATGGGACGAGTGGATGCAGTATGCCGACCGCAACAATATCAGCTGGATAGCATGGAGCTTGAGTGATAAGGACGAAAGCTGCTCAATGCTCCGTCCGTCGGCAGCCTCCGACGGACGCGAGTGGCGCGACAGCGACCTCAAGCCCTGGGCCGTGCTTGTGAAACATTATCTGCGACGCAACCGATGAAACGTATATTCTTTCTTGCCGCTGCCGCCCTGTGGGCAGCTTCGGCCAATGCAGCCATAGAGCTGCCCGAGATCATAAGCTCCAACATGGTGCTCCAGCAGCAGACCGATGCCACGCTTTGGGGATGGGCCAGGCCCGGAAGCAAAATCACAGCCGGAGCATCGTGGCTGCCTGCCAAGGATGTGGTGAGCGCCACCACCGGGACCGACAGCCTGTGGGTGATCAAGCTACCCACTCCTGCCGCCACTTTCGATCCGCAGACAGTGACTCTGAAAGGCGACGGTTCCGACATAACGCTGAGCAACGTGCTCATTGGCGAAGTGTGGTTCTGCTCGGGTCAGAGCAATATGGAGATGCCCCTGCAGGGATTCTTCACTCAGCCCGTGGAAGGTGGGGGACGCGCCATAGCCTATAGCGGAAGCACCCCCGGAGTGCGCTTCGTTACGGTGCCCAAGCGCGGCAGCTATACGCCCGAGCAGCGCGTGGCCGGAAGCTGGAAAGAAAGTAAGCCCGGGAATGCCGGAGAGTTTAGTGCTCTTGCCTACTTCTATGCCGCATCGCTTAGCGAGATTCTCAACGTGCCAGTGGGAATCATCTCATGCTCCTACGGTGGCAGCCGCCTCGAGAGCTGGATGCCCGAGGATATGGTGAACGGCCTTGACGGAGAGGATGTGGGCGCCGAGCGCGACGGCACGCGAAAAGTGGACGAATGGCACCGTGCAGCCGTGCGCTACAACGCCATGCTGCTGCCCGTGAGCCGCTACACCATCAAGGGTTTCCTATGGAACCAGGGCGAGAGCAACGTTGGGCAGCATGAAGAACTGCCCAAACGCCAGCGCGACATGGTGCGCCACTGGCGCGAGCTATGGGGCCTGGGCGAGTTGCCCTTCTACTTCGTGGAGCTTCCCGCATGGGACTACGGCGATGCCGATGCCGACTGGGCCGCACAGTTCCGCGAGGCCCAGCACGTGGCGGCCTCCATCACGCCACGCAGCGCTATCGTGTGTACCTCGGACCTGATCTATCCCCACGAACGTCTGGACGTGCACGCATCCCGCAAGCGCGAGATTGGAGAACGCCTGTCGTGGATAGCCGCTGCCGATGCGTATGGCATCGAGGGCATGCCCGTGCTTTATCCCCACTTCCGCGAGATAGATATTGACGGCGACAAGGCCACGCTGCGCTTCACCGGCGCCGACAGCGGCTTCACGCCTAACCAGTATCTTGAAGGCTTCGAAGCCTGCGGCGCCGACGGTGTGTGGCATCCCGCACAGGCATTCGAGGGCCTTGATTCCCGCGATATCCACATCACATGCCCCGAAGCCGGCGAAATAAAGGAAGTGCGCTACTGCTTCAAGAACTTTGCCCAGGGCAAGGTGCACAACATGCTCGGGCTTCCCCTGATTCCCTTCCGCAGCAGCCGTCCCACGCCTCTGTCGAGCTGCTTCGGCGGAAAGCAACCTCCGGTAAAACGTCGTTGATATGAAGAAGATATTTATTGCATTAGGCCTCGCGGCTCTTGCCATGGGTCTGAATATGTGCCGCACCGCGGCAGCTGCTGATGAAGCTGTACCTCAATTCGTGACCGTGGCCGACGGCGAGTTTATGATAGGCGACTCCGTGTATCGCTACGTGGGTACCAATTTCTGGTACGGAGCAATTCTGGGCTCCACAGGCCGCGGAGGCAACCGCGAGCGTCTGGCCCGCGAACTCGACCTGCTGCAGGCCACGGGCATCGACAATGTTCGCGTGCTCGTGTGCGG
>CAMWRI010000173.1 GCA_947176585.1 uncultured Porphyromonadaceae bacterium | reverse complement strand
CGCCCCCCCCGTGCCCCACGACGACGGCAGCGAGGGCGACGACCCGCTATTTGATTGACGACTATGCCAAACAACTACCACATACTCTGGGCCGACGACGAAATCGACCTTCTGAAACCCCACTTGATGTTTCTTCGCAGCCGAGGCTACGAGGTGGCCACCGCTTGTAGCGGCGCCGACGCCCTGGAAATGGCCGCCGAGCAGCCGTTCGACCTCATCATCCTCGACGAGAACATGCCGGGCCTCACGGGCCTCGAGACCCTGGGTGCCATCAAGCAGCGCATGCCCCACATCCCGGTGATCATGATCACCAAGAGCGAGGAGGAGAATATCATGGACCAGGCGCTGGGCAGCAAGATAGCCGACTATCTGATCAAGCCCGTGAATCCCAACCAAATATTGCTGGCCATAAAGAAGCAGCTCGACTCGGGGCGCCTCGTGAGCGAACAGACATCGGTGGACTATCGCCGCGAGTTTGCCGACCTGAGCGACAGTATATCGCGCGCCGATAGTATTGAAGAGTGGTACGGGCTGTATCGCCGCCTCGTGTTCTGGGACATGCAGATAGCATCGGCCGCCACCACCGGCATGGACGAGATGCTCGACCTGCAGCGCCGCGAGGCCAATCAGGAGTTCGGCAAGTGGATCCGCCGCCACTATGAGGACTGGGCCGCATCCAAAGAAGCCCCCGACCGCCCGCTCATGAGCCCCGAGCTCATCCCCGGGCGCGTGATGCCCATGCTAGCCGATAAAGAGGCCGCCGGCAAGGTGTTCATGGTGCTCATCGACAATTTCCGCCTTGACCAGTGGCTGATGGTGAAGCCGCTGCTCACGGAGCTCTTCAACTTCGACGAGCAGCTCTACACCTCGATCCTGCCCACGGCCACGCAATATGCGCGCAACGCCATTTTCTCGGGCCTGATGCCGCTGCAGATCTCGCAGATGTTTCCGCAACTGTGGGTGGATGAAGACTCCGAGGAGGGCAAGAACCTGAACGAGTCGCCGCTGCTCTCCACCCTGTTCGAGCGCTATCGCCGCCCCGTGAAGTTCTCCTACCATAAGATCAACGACTCGGCGGGTGCCGAAAAGCTGCTGCGCGACTTCTCCCAACTCGAGGCCAACGACCTTAACGTGATAGTGGTGAACTTCATCGACATGCTCTCTCATGCCCGCACGGAGTCGAAGATGATACGCGAACTGGCCAAGAGCGACGCCGCCTACCGCAGCATCACGCAGTCGTGGTTCCGCCACTCGCCGGTGCTCGACCTCTTCCGTCGCATCTCGGCGCGTGGCCATCGCGTGGTGCTCACCACCGACCACGGCACAATCCGCGTGGAGCAGCCCGTGAAGGTGGTGGGCGACCGCAACACCAATACCAACCTGCGCTACAAGCTGGGCAAGAATCTCGACTACGATGCACGCCGCGTATATGAGATCCGCGACCCGCGTCGAGTGTCGCTGCCGGCCCCCAACCTCTCCACGGCCTACATCTTCGCCATGGGCCGCGACTTCCTCGCCTACCCCAACAACTATAATTACTACGTGCAATACTACACCGGCACCTTCCAGCACGGAGGCGTGTCAATGGAAGAAATGCTGGTGCCACTGATCACAATGACTCCCAAATGACGCACAACAATCCTATCATCGTGCACGGTCTCGACGAGCTCGACGCCGCCGCGGCCGCCGTGGCCGATGCGATAGCCGCCACGGGCCACACCGTGGTGACATTCGACGGCGAGATGGGCGCGGGCAAGACCACCCTGATCCGCCGCATCGTGGAACGGCTTGGCGCCGACGGCTCTGACACGGCTAATTCGCCCAGCTTCGCCATTGCCAACGACTATGGCCGCGACCGCTCGGGCCGCACCGTCTACCACTTCGACCTCTACCGCCTCGAAAGCGCCGAAGAAGCCCTCGACATAGGATTCGAGGACTATCTCGACAGCGGCGACGTGTGTCTCATCGAGTGGCCCGACCGTGCCGAAGCCCTGCTGCCGCTGCATCGCCTCAACGTGGCCATAGCCCTGCAGCCCGATCATTCCCGTATTATTAATGTAGAAGAATTATGAGTTACCATATTTTGGAATGGGTGGACAGTTGCGAATCCACCAACGCCTTGATGAAGCAGCGAGCCGAAAGCCTCCCCGGAGGCTACGTGATAGCCGCGCGCGAGCAGACTGCCGGCCGCGGCAGGCGCGGCAACTCGTGGGAAGCCGCCCCGGGCGAGAACCTCACATTCTCGATGCTGCTCCGCCCCTCGGGGATGCCCGCTCAGCGCCAGTTTGAGCTCTCAATGCTCGTGGCCCTCGCCGTGGCCGGTGTGGTGGAGCGGAATTTAGGGCCCGACGTGCCAGTGGAGGTGAAATGGCCCAACGATATTTATGTGGGCGACCGCAAGCTGGCGGGAATCCTGATGGAATGTAGCCTCGCGGGACCTAATCTCGAATATGCCGTGGCCGGCGTGGGGCTGAATGTGAATCAGTCGAGCTTCATGAGCGACGCACCCAATCCCGTGTCGATGGCCATGATAGCCGACCACGAATTCGAGCTCGACCTCCTGATGCCGGAAATAGCCCGTGAGATTGCCGAGCAGATGGATATCTACGACGAAGAACCCGACTTCGACGCCCTTCATCATTATTATATGGAACGCCTGTGGCGCCGGCACGGGTCCCACCCCTACCGCGACACGGCCACAGGCGAGACATTCAGCGCCGCGATTGAGGATGTGCTCCCATCCGGCCTGCTGCGCCTGCGCCTCGACAACGGCGACGAGCGCACTTATGAATTCAAAGAGGTGGCCGCCGTGCTATGAAGAAAAAGACCATTCTCGACATGGCGCGCCCCGATATTGCCACGTTCCGCGCCGCGCGCAAGATGCCCGTGGCGCTCGTGGTGGACAACGTGCGCTCCCTCAACAATATAGGCTCGCTGCTGCGCACCTGCGACGGCTTCGCCGTCTGCGAGGTGTGGCTTTGCGGCATTTCGGCAGTGGAGCCCGGTGCCGAGGTGCACAAGACTGCCCTGGGCGCCGAGGACTCCGTGGCATGGCATCACGCCGCCACCACCCTGGAAGCCCTCGACGGCCTGCGCCGCCGCGGGTTCACCCTGTGCTGCCTGGAGCAGGTGATCGGCAGCGTGGAGCTCCAGCAGTTTCCCGTCGACACCGCCCGCAACTACGCCATAGTGGCGGGCAACGAAGTGGACGGTGTTGATC
>CAMWRI010000172.1 GCA_947176585.1 uncultured Porphyromonadaceae bacterium | reverse complement strand
CAGCAGCCACCACATCGTCCACCGTGTGCTTCTTCACCTGCTCGCCGCTCACGGTCGAATACGTGCGGCCCACGCAGGCGAAAAGCATGCGCATGTAGTCGTAGATCTCGGTGGTGGTGCCCACGGTGCTGCGCGGATTGCGCGTGCTCACCTTCTGCTCTATGGCGATGGCCGGCGGCAGGCCGTGGATGTAATCACACTCAGGCTTGGTGATCTTGCCCAGAAACTGGCGCGCGTAGGCCGAGAGACTCTCCACATACCGCCTGCGGCCCTCGGCATAAAGCGTGTCGAAGGCAAGCGACGATTTGCCCGAGCCACTCAGGCCGGTGATCACTATGAATTGATTGCGGGGGAGCTCCACGTCCACATTCTTGAGATTGTTGACGCGGGCATGCCGCACTATTATCTTGTCGTCGTTCATACTTTGCAATTTTGGAGTGCAAAGATACGAAATTTCCACGGATTAGCCTTGCTAAAAACTCCTAATAAGACATAAAAACATCCCGCGGAGCCATGCTCCGCGGGATGTTTCCGGAAGGTGTTTCAGACTATCAGCGCACCACACTGAGCTTGGAGGTGCGGGTGGCGCCGTTGTCGAGGCGGTCAACGCGGATGTTGAAGCCTTCGAAGGGACGCGTGGAGGCTGCGCCGGCGGCGTTGTAGTAGACGGTGCTCACAACGGTGGCATCGCTGTCGGCTGCTGCGTCGGTGATGCCGCCAAGTTCGCCGGGTTCGGCGGTCACAAACCAGCCTTTGGCCTCGGCAGCGGCTACGTCGGCAGCTGCCGTGCCGTACATGTTGCTGATGTTGAGCTTGCGGCAGAATTCCTCGGTGTATTCGGTCACCTGTACGTTGCTCACGTCGGGCAGGCTTTCAATCATGGCGTCGATAGCGGTCACGTCCATGGGATTGCCCTGCACCTGCAGCTCCTGCAGGCCGGTGTTGGCCGTGAGGTCAAGAGCCGAGAGCTTGTTGTTCTGCGCCTGCACGCGCTGCACATATGTGTTGGCGGTGAGGTCGAGGGTGGAGAGGGCGTTGTCGCCGCAGTAGAGACCGTAGAGATAAGCGTTTTTCGAGAGGTCGAGCGATTCGATCTTATTGCCCTCGCAGTGCAGCTGGCTGAGATAGGAGATGCCGGTCACGTCGATTTCGGTGAGCTCGTTATGATCCACAAGCAGGCTGCTGATGGACTTGTTGTTCGACAGGTCTACCTCGGTGAGTTTGTTGCCTGAGAGCGTGAGGATCAACATGTAGGGCTGGGCCGAAAGATCGATTTCGGTGAGCTCGTTGTTCTCCACGTTGAACCAGCGGATAGAGGGATTCTCGGTGATGTCAACTTCGGTGAGGCGGTTGTTCTGGAGGTACACACCGGAGAGGGTGGGAACCACGGCCAGGTCGATTTCGGAGAGTTCGTTGTCGGACAAAACCAACGTCTCCAGCGCCTCGCACTCGCCGAGGTCGATCTCGGTGAGCTGGTTCTCGCCCAGGCGCAGAGTCTCGAGGGCGGTGAGGCCGGTGAGGTCGATGCCGGACAGTTTGTTGCCGGTGAGGGTGAGCTCCACCAGACCGTCAAGATCGGTCACGTCAATCTCAGTGAGCTGGTTGTTGCCGAAATCCACGTCATATACACGGGTGGTTTTGGGCAGCTTGACGGAAGTGATGGCGTTGTCGGCCATGTCGATAGTCGAGAGGGAGGTCATGGCCGAGCAGTCCACGGCTCCGGCTATGGCGTTGACGTGCATGTCGATGGAGCGCATGGCCGGGCAGCCCGAGAAGTCTATGGCCGTGATGGCGCACTCATAGGCATAGATGCCGGTAAGGGCGGGATGACTGCCCAGGGTGAGGGTGGTCATTTGGGGGTTGCCGGTGAAGAAAATGGTTGTGAGCGCAGGTGCATTGGATATGTCGGCCGAAACCAGGGGCTGCGAGTTGGCGCGAACCGTGGTGATCTGATCGCCGTAGATTTTCACTGTGGAGCCCTTGAGATCGGCTGTGATCCACTGCTGTTCGTTGTAAGTCGTTTCCTGGCCGTCGCCCCAGTCGATGGAGAATTCGTAGCCGTCGGCGCCGCCGGTGGCTATACGTACGCTCTCGGTGCCTTCAGCAAAGGTGAGCACTGCGGCAGGCGTGTGCGTTGCATCCTGGGCCGCAGCATTTGCGGCTGCGCCGGCGAGCAGCGTCAGAACCATAAAAGAATGATGTAGAGATTTTTGCATAAAATGATGGTCGTTAATATTAATTTATGCCGCAAATTTAGCAAAAAATCCTACACGGCGAGCCCTTTTGTTAAGGGTTTCAAGTCAAAATTCTACATTTAGTGACACAAAAAATCAGTTATGTATCAAAAATGGAGATGCGCAGTGTGTCGCGCCGGATATTCCCGATGATTTACCGAGGGCTTGGAATTTCAAAATGATAAGCCCCTTTAACTTTAGGGGGTTAAAGGGGCTTGCGGGTGCGCATGAAGGGACTCGAACCCCCACGTCCGGAGACATCAGATCCTAAGTCTGACGCGGCTACCATTACGCCACATGCGCAATAATCGTGAGCGCAAAGTTACGCATTTTCGTCAAATATGCAACTATGCGCCCACATAATTTTTGAACCGGGTCTTATAATCCGAAACTTAGAGTGGTGTAGAAATGGCTCGAGCCGTTGCCGGCAATGTCGGTGCCGCAGTTGAGTGTGATATACTGGCCGTCGGTGCCCCACCAGGTGGCGGCGCGTCCTCCGCCGGCAAGGTTCTGAACGGAGTAGGGGGAGCCGTAGGTGCGCACGAGGGCGCGGTAAACGTCGTTGTAGCGTTTCATGTTGCGGCGCGGGGTGTAGTACACAAACTGCGAGCCTGCGAGTCCTCCGGCTGCGTTGTAGTAAAGATTGGCTGCGGGCCACATGAGGTTGAGCATGGGCACATTGCTTAGATATACCATATCACTGTCGTAGCCGCTCACGTCGTAGCCGCCGTTCACGAGATAGTTGATGCTCATTCCCAGCGCGGTGCCGAAGGCCACGCCCAGAACGCTGCGAATGGGCTGCCAGGGGCCCGGGCGCCACGCCGGAGGTGGAGGGGTGGGGCGCATATAGGGCCTGTGGACGGGCATATAGGGGCGGTGCGGCCGTCCTTGATGCACGTGGTGATAGGCGGGATGGTGGCCGGGATTATGTGCCGCTGCGGGTTTGGGCGGCTGCTGATGATTGTGTCCGGCGTGTGGCCGTTGCTGATGATTGTGGCCGGCGTGTGGAGGCTGCTGATGATTGTGTCCGTTGCCGGGCTTCACGCCGTTGTGGCGGTCATGGTCGTGGCGGTCATTTTTGCGGCCTGCGTTGGAACTGCCCGGACGCGTGCGGCCGGTGGTCTTTTCGGTGCGCCTGTCGCGATCGTGGTTGTTGTTTCGCC
>CAMWRI010000171.1 GCA_947176585.1 uncultured Porphyromonadaceae bacterium | reverse complement strand
TGATTTATAAATTACATCCTATACCGTGGCGTACATGGCCTCAATCTGATCGGCGTAGAGTGCGTTGATGATGGCGCGGCGCAGCTTCAGCGTGTTGGTGAGCTCGCCGGTCTCGATGCTGAACTCGCGCGGCAGCAGGGTGAATTTCTTGATTTTCTCGAATCCTGCGAGGCCCTTCTGCAGGCGCTCGATGCGCTCGGCGATGAACTTTCGGATCTCCTCGTTCTGCACCAGCTCGTCGAGGCTGCGGAATTTGATGCGGTGGTTGCGGGCGTACTCCTTTAGAGCCTCGAAAGCGGGCACGATGATGGCGCTCACGTATTTGCGGCGGTCGCCTATCACGGCCACCTGCTCGATGTAGCGGTCTTCGCCCAGGCGGCTCTCGATGGCCTGCGGGGCTATGTACTTGCCGTTGGAGGTCTTGAAGAGGTCTTTGATGCGCTCCGTGAGCACGATAGCGCCTTGGTCGTCGAGGCGGCCGGCATCGCCGGTGCGGAACCAGCCGTCGGGCGTGAAGGCGCGCTCGGTGTCGGCCGGGCGGTTGTAGTAGCCGCGCATCACGGTGGGGCCTTTCACCTGAATTTCGTCTTTCTCGCCTATGCGCACCTGCACTTCGGGCATCACCGTGCCCACGGTGCCTATCTCCCATCCCGTGACGGGGTAGCAGCTCACTGTGGCGGTGGTCTCGCTCAGGCCGTAGCCTATCACGATATTGATGCCGCAGGAGTGGAGGAATTCCACGATATTGTCGCTGAGCGGAGCGCCGGCGGTGGGGAATATGTTGCCGCGGTCCACGCCTATGATGCGGCGCATGGGACCGAACACCTTCTTGTCGAAGAAGCGATACTGAGTCTCCAGCCACCACGGAGCCTTGAGTCCCAGGCGGGCGTATTGCAGATTGCGCTTGCGGCCCACGGCTATGGCTCGTTCCATGAGGCGGCGCTTGAAGCCGGTGATGCCGGCGAGCTTGTCCTGCACGCCGGTGTAGACCTTCTCCCAGAAGCGCGGCACGGAGCACATGCAGGTGGGGCGCACGGCGCGCAGCGCCTTCTGCACCTCGCGGGGGTCGCGGTTGATGGCCACGCGGATGCCCATGTGCAGGCAGTAGTAGGTCCATGCCTTCTCGAAGATGTGGCTCATGGGCAGGAAGCACAGCGAGGTGTCGCTGTCGCTGAGCATGGTGAGACGCTCCTCGTGGATGCGCACGGCGGCGTTCATGCAGCTGTGGGGCAGCACGGCGCCCTTGGGCTCGCCGGTGGTGCCGGAGGTGTAGATGAGCGTGAAGATATCGTCGGGCGATGATGCGGCGGTGCGCTCGGCCACGGCTGCGCGGCACATGTCGGAGGCTGCGCGGCCCAGGGCCAGGAAGTGCTCCCAGCGCATGGTGGTGGTGTCGGTTTCGTCCAGCTTCACGGCGGGGTCGTACACAACGATGCGCTCGAGCGAGGGGCATTCGGCGGCCACGGAGCGCGCCACGTCGTACTGGCGCTGATCGCCGGCAAAGAGCATTCGGGCCGAGGCGTCGCGCACGATGAAGCTCACCTGCTCGGGGCTGCTCGTGGCGTATATGGATACGGGCACGGCACGGTTGGCCCATGAACCGAAGTCGGTCATCAGTATTTCGGGACAGTTGGGAGAGAACACTGCGAGCATGTCGCCGGGCTCGATTCCGAGGGTTTCGAGCGCGCACGCAGCCGCAGTCTGGCTTTCGAGGAGTTCATTCCAGGATGTGGGCACCCAGGCTTCACTGCCGCCATACTGGCAGCTGAAGGCCTCTCTGTCGCCGTAGCGGGCGGCGTTGGTGGCCACAAGATTTGTGAGGATATTTGCCATTAGCAAGGCTATTTTTTGAAAATCAGCGGCAAAGGTACGCCCTTTGCTTTTAATTTCAACAATTTTGCAGGCAGTTTTCGACAATCCGTTAATATTCGTTTGCAAAAACACCCATAGTTTTAACTTTTATTAACTCATTCATGCGGATTGTCTCAATATCTTGGCATGAAAAAAGAAGTGAAGGCTTAGCACTGATTTTTCAGGCGCGCCGTAGAGCGCTCCCCGAGTGTAGCCTCCGGGCCTCCTGCGTGGCCGTGTTATTAGAGCCTTCCTCCGAGGTAACAGCAATAATCCTATATCTTAGTCGCGAGGTGGCGTGCACAACGCAAATACGCTATTCTACAAATGATTACAATAAAAATGTCGAAATTGTAGACGTTTTTATGTCGAAATTGTAGACGTTTTTATGCTGAAATTGTAGATTTTGCGCTTGGCGGCTACCGGATGTCGATGAGTTTGTGGGTCTGGAGCGAGAGGCGCCAGCGGGGGTGGGAGAGGATGTAGGCCACGGTCTCGGCCGTGTTCAGGCCCGAGCAGGGCTGCAGGTAGTGGCGCGGAGCCGGAAGCATGGCCGCGAGCTGCTCCACGTCCTGACCTTGATACACCACCTTGAGTTCGTCGATGCGGTCGATGCCCCAGGGGGCGTCCTTGGGAGAGCACGTCACCCAGTCCACACCCGTGGGGGCCGGCAGCGAGCCGTTGGTTTCCACTTGGATGTAGAAGCCCGCACCCTTGAGCGCGCGCACCAGTTCGGCGTCGAGCTGAAGCAGCGGTTCACCGCCGGTGGCCACGAGATGACGCGCCGGAAAGGCGCTCACTGCCGCCACGATATCGGCGGCGCTCATTAGAGTATGGGAGGCGAAGCCCGTGTCGCAGAAGGGGCAGCTGCGGTTGCAGCCGCTGAAGCGCAGAAACACCGCCGGCGTGCCCGTGTAGTAGCCTTCGCCCTGCAGCGAATAGAAAATTTCGTTTACGCTGTACATGGTTTTCACAGAGTGTCGTCCACGGTGTAGCTTGCAAGGTTGCCCTCGCTCTCCTGCACGTCCACGCGGTAGCAGCGGGGCACCTGCTCGCATATCCAGCGCGCCATGTTCTCGGCCGTGGGGTTGAAGTCCACCACGTCGTTTATGGCAGTGTGGTCCAGACGGTCCATCACGCGGCGCTTGATGTGGGTGAAATCCGTGACCATGCCGTTTTCGTCGAGCTCGGCGGCGCGGCAATACACATCGATTATCCAATTGTGGCCGTGCAGCGTGCTGCACTTGCTCTCGTAGTTGAGCTTCAGATAATGGCTGGCGGAAATCTCTAGCCGTTTCTTCACGAAATACATATATATTATTTATATTTTTTTTATAGTGGGTTTCCAACTACCGCGCGCCTCCGGCGCTTGGCTGTGTGTCGCCCTCTTCCACAGCGGGCGGATTCACCACGGCGATACCGTTGCGTGCGGCGAGGTCGATGAGGAAGGCGAGGGAGGCCTCGCGGGTGTCTTCGATGTCGCAGTCCTTGATGGCCTGCTTGAGACCGGCGGCGAGCATCCCCACGGCGGGCGAGGGCGAGAGCCCGAAGATGTGCATTATCT
>CAMWRI010000170.1 GCA_947176585.1 uncultured Porphyromonadaceae bacterium | reverse complement strand
TATGGTTTGCCGTCGCGCAGGCCGATGAATGCGATCCACTTCTCCTTATAGTTCTGGAAGCGTACCACATCCGCCTCAAGCTCGATGGGACGCTTGCCCACAACGGGCACCGATGCCGGAGCCGCCTTCTCTGGCTGCTTTTTCTCCATGGCCACGAGCACGCCGGAGCGCGAACCGTCGCGATACACGGTGCAGCCCTTGCAGCCAGCATGCCATGCGGCAAGATACAGGCGGTTCACGAGTTCCTCGCTCACGTCGGACGGCAGGTTGATGGTCACTGAAATGCTATGGTCAACCCACTTCTGGATGCGACCCTGCATGTTCACTTTCTCCATCCAGTCGATGTCGTTGCTCGTAGCGCCGGCATAAGGCGAACGTGCCACGAGGGCGTCGAGCTGTTCCTGGGTATAGTCCTGGCGCACTTCGATGCCGCTTATGCGCATCCAATCCACGAACTTGGGATGATACACAACGTATTCCTCGAATGCGTCGCCGTTCTCGTCCACGTAGTCCACGCGTGTGTCCACGTCATTGGCGTTCACCTTGCGGCGACGCTTGTAGACGGGCATAAACACCGGCTCTATGCCGCTGGTGGTGCGGGTCATGAGACTGGTGGTGCCGGTGGGGGCGATGGTGAGACAGGCAATATTGCGGCGGCCGTAGCGCTTCATCTTCTCGTATAGTTCGGGAGATGCCTCGCGCAAGCGGTTGATAAAGGGATTATTCTCCTCACGCTCAGCATCGTATATCCCGAATTGGCCGCGCTCCATAGCCAGATGCACGCTGCTGTTGTATGCCGCAAGCGCCAGGGCCTTATGCACCTTTTCGCTGAAATCCGTAGCCTCGGGCGTGCCGTAGCGGTAGCCAAGAGCGGCAAGCATATCGCCCTCGGCCGTTGTACCCACGCCGGTGCGACGTCCCTCTGCGCTCTTTATCTTGATCTTATACCAGAGATTGCGCTCGGTGCTCTTCACTTCCTCCGTCTCGGGGTCTGAATCAATCTTTTCGAGAATCCTGTCAATCTTCTCCATCTCGAGGTCGATGATATCATCCATTATGCGCTGCGCTTTGCCCACATGATCGGCAAAGAGCTTGAAATCAAAGGAAGCCTCGGGTGTGAACGGATTGCGCACATAGCTGTAGAGGTTGATGGCAAGCAGGCGGCAGCTGTCGTAGGGACAAAGAGGAATCTCGCCGCAAGGATTGGTGGAGATTGTTCGGAAACCAAGGTCGGCATAGCAGTCGGGCACACTCTCGCGGATGATCGTATCCCAGAAAAGCACTCCGGGTTCGGCCGATTTCCATGCGTTGTGTATAATCTTGTTCCACAGGGCCTTTGCATCTACCTGTTTGGTTACCAGCGGATCCTCGCCCACCACAGGATATTGCTGCGTGTAGGGCACACCTTCCTCCACGGCACGCATGAAATCGTCATCGATGCGCACGCTCACGTTGGCTCCCGTGACTTTTCCTTCCGTCATCTTGGCATCGATGAACGCCTCGCTGTCGGGGTGCTTGATACTCACCGTCATCATCAGGGCGCCGCGACGGCCGTCCTGGGCCACTTCGCGGGTGCTGTTGCTGTATCGTTCCATGAAAGGCACGAGACCGGTGCTGGTGAGCGCGGAGTTCTTCACCGGCATGCCCTTGGGACGGATGTGGGATAGGTCGTGCCCCACTCCACCGCGACGCTTCATGAGCTGTACCTGCTCCTCGTCGATACGGATCACGCCGCCATAACTGTCGGGATTGCCGTCGAGGCCTATCACGAAGCAGTTGCTGAGCGATCCCACCTGATAGTCGTTGCCGATGCCCGTCATGGGGCTACCCTGCGGCACGATATAGCGGAAATCCTTCATGAGATCGTAAATTTCCTGCTCGCTCATGGCGCCGCGATATTGCTTTTCTATGCGGGCAATCTCGCGGGCAATGCGGTGGTGCATATCGTCGGGAGTGAGTTCGAAGATGTGGCCGAAAGAATCCTTTAGGGCGTACTTGCTGGACCACACGCGGGCAGCAAGCTCGTCGCCCCCGAAATATTCAAGCGTGGCGGCATATACCTCGTCGAATGTGTAATGCTTTTTATTTTCCACAGTAATTAGGAATGTGTGAAGTGTTCAATTATTGGTGACTGCAAAGTTGCGAAAATCATTTATCTTATCCAAATTTTTGCAGAACAAGATTTAAAAATATTTTCAGATTGCCCAAAACAAGATGCATAAAGGCTGATATTCAGCAATAAAGCTATCCGGCAATAGTCATAAAGTTGACAAAAACGTCAATCTCAGCCAAATAGCGGTTTACTGCATCACAGCAGCCTCAATAGCATTAAGATCGTCGGAAAGTTGTTTCTCCATGGGCAGACGGTCTTCGATATTCTTGCACGAATACATAACCGTGGCATGCGTGCGGCCCAGACGCGCACCTATCGCCGTGAACGGCATTTTCATGATTTTCTTGGCAAGGAACATTATCACCTGGCGCGCATCACTTATCTCGCGCTTGCGGCTCTTGGTAAATATCAGATCAGGGTCTATGCCATAGTGGTCGCACACGGCCTGAGTGACCATCTCGAAGTTGACCTGACGACGGTTGATGCGCACGGCATTCGCCACTACGCTGCGGGCGAGTTCCAGCGAAATATCCACATTGAGCACCGCTGCGCGGCCCACAAGCGACACCACAATACCCTCGAGCTCACGGATGCTGTCGGTGATATTGGCGGCAATGAAGTCGATAACTTCTTCAGGCAGTTCGAGGCCGTCCTGCTCGGCTTTCTGCCGCAGCACATTGCGGCGCAGCTCAAGATCAGGATTGTCGAGACGAGCATTCATACCCCAGCGGAAACGCGACAGCAGGCGCTCCTCGAATCCCTCCATATCGGCAGGCGAGCAGTCGCTCGACATTATGATCTGTCTGCCATTCTGGTGCAGATGGTTGAAAATGTGGAAGAACGTGTTCTGCGTCTTGGGCTTTGCGCGCAGATCCTGGATATCGTCGATGATGAGCGTGTCGATACTCTGATAGAAGTGGAAGAAGCCGTTGGTATTGCCGCTCGTCTCGGCAGCAGTGTACTGGCTCTGAAATTCGCGGGCGGTGACGTAGAGCACTTTTGTGCGGGGATTGCGCTCCTTGATGCGTATTCCGATGGCCTGAATCAGATGAGTCTTGCCCACACCCGTATTGCCGAAAATAAAGAGGGGGTTATAGGTCTTGATTGTAGGGTCGTTGGCGATTGACTGTCCCACCCCCCATGCCAGACGATTGCTCGCCCCGCTACAGAAGTTCTCGAAATTGTAGCGAGCATTCAGGTGGGGATTCACATCCTCCACAGGTGCGGACGAGGATTGCTTGGAGGTATTGCCGTTAAGAATCACCGACGACGGTTCGGCCGAGCGGATATGCACCGCCGAACCCGGATCATCCTTTTTATTATAATATTCGTAGAATAGCTGTATC
>CAMWRI010000169.1 GCA_947176585.1 uncultured Porphyromonadaceae bacterium | reverse complement strand
CAACTACACCGACCAGTATCTCAACACCAGCGACCTCAGCTTCTCCAAACCCCTCAACGTGGCTCAGCCCTGGAAAATGCCCTGGGGACAAACCACCGACCTCAACGCAAGCTATCGCTTCAAGATGGGAGGCTTCGACGCAACTCTCTCGGGCAGCGTGAACAACCTCTTCAACTACAACTACATCACCCACGGCCAGAGCCCCCTCACCAGCGACGGCACTTGGGAGAATGCAAGCTTCGTATTCTACAGCTTCGGCCGCACCTACTCCATGAAGCTCCGTCTCAATTTCTAATTCCTCTCAATTCAATCGTTCAAAATGAAACAATATATAGTTAAGACCCTGCTCGCCGGAGCTGCCGTGCTCGCGCTCGCCGCATGCGACGACAACAGCTGGAACGAGGACTATCTCGACGGTTTCACCACGCCCGACAATACCGACGTGCAGACCGTGGAATACACCCTCACGGCCGACGACTACAAAAGCATCGCCACTAACGCCACAAACAAAGCCCTCGCAGGCGAAGAACTGGCATCCGCTCTGGCCGCCGTGCAATCCCGCCAGCAGTTCAGCGAGGCTATCTCGCCCGAGGCATATCTGCCCGCGTTTCTTTCGTCCACTTCTTTCCCCTACTTCGCTCTGAGCAACGGCTCCGCTGTAAAGGTCACCTACAACATCGCCACCGCCGAGCCCGAGGAACTCGCCAAGATGAATGCAGCCACCGGCTACACCCTCTCCGAGGACAACTACAAGACCATCTACGGCAGCGACGACAACTACGCAATGGCTCTCAGCCCCTCCAACGGTCTCAACAACGTACCCGCAATCCTCAAGGCTGAATTCCCCGATGCCGAGCAGGGCGACTACGTGGTGGTGAACTACAACTGGAGCCTCACCGATCCCGTTTTCGGCACCGTGGTTCCCGACGAGCCCACGCCCGGCTTTGAAATGACCTCTGCCCTCGACGGCATCGACACCGGCGACGTCATCACCGTGCGCGGCTACGTCACCGGCCTCTGCGCCCGCGGCTACATCGTCACCGACAAGAGCGGTTCCATCCTCAACTACATCCCCTCCGGCTTCGACCCCACCGCCTACCCAATCGGCTCGCAGATAGAAGTGACCGCTCCCGTTAGCTCCTACAACAAGGGCTGGCAGCTCGACGGTGCCAACATCCAGAGCGAGACCGTAACACCCGCCGACGAGGCCTACACTTTCCCCGCTCCCACCGTGCTCGACGGCGCAGCCCTCGACCAGGTGATCACCCGCACCGACAATGAGCTCGCCATGTACGTGCAGTACACCGGCACAGTGGCCGTCAACGGCAACAACATCAACATCAAGGTGGACGGCGCAGAGACCGCTCAGGGCAGCGCCTACTTCGCCCTCGACGCAATCAAGGCTGAGCTCACCGACGGCGCTCAGGTGACCGTACGTGGCTACGTTATCGCCATCGCAGGCACCCGCTACGTCAACACCGTTGTCAACGAGGTTGTGGCCGGCGCAGCTTCCGCTCCCCGCCACGTGGCCGCTGTGGCTTCCGAAGGCCGCACCGCCCTCTACTACTTCAACGGCAGCAACTGGTCGCAGCCCAACAATGCCACCGCCCTCAGCGCGGCACAGTGCATGGAAATAGCCGGCTACAGCACCCTCACCGCAGCACAGGCCGATGCCAACCTGCCCATCTTCCTCAAGGTCAACTTCCCCTACGCCACTGAAGGCACGCAGCGCTATGTGGTCTACGACGAATACAAGACCGGCTACGTGGCACGCCAGTATGTCTACGACGGCGCCGAATGGGCTCAGAACAACAACACCGAGACCGCTACCCTCCAGTTTGTGCGCAACAACGGCGAGTGGAAAGCAGATCCCAGCGTAGTGATCGTGCTCCCCTCGGGTCGTAACCAGGAACTGAGCACCCTCTACTTCCAGGCATGCACCGACTGGGTGTACGAGAACATCGACGTGCCCCTGGGCTCCACCTCGATCACCAGCGGCTTCGGCTACGTCACTACCTACGGCAACAACGAATACTATGCCGGAACATCGGCCTACCAGGGCAACGTTGACCTGCGTGCCGACAAGGCTGCCGCACAGTATCCCGACGGCTATGCCGGAATGAGCGACGCCGAGATCCAGGCACTCATGAAGAAGCGCTTTGAAACCGAAGTAATGCCCGGCGCTCTCGCCAAGATCCACCCGGATGCCGCTCCCATGGAGGGCGTGCAGGTGACCTACACCATCACCTTCGGCACCTACGACGGCGCCAACGCCACCGAAACCATCCGCTACGAAGTGACCGCACCCGGCACCTTCACCTTCCTCGACTGCACCTGGAACAATCAGTAAATCCCCCATCCCTATAACGAAGCCCGTCGCACCCCGCGACGGGCTTTTTTATAGGGGCAAGTAGAAAATCCCTGGGGAATAAAGACGCGCCGAAGAGCGCGTCCCGAGAAATAGCCGTGGCGGTAAGCGACCGAAGGTCGCGCACCCCGCGGTAACAAGCGCCCGTCCACTCCCTCAATTGTGCGAGCGGCCCCCGAGGCGCAAGCCCGAGGGGGCCATGCGAGCCCGATTGAGCCCTCTCTTGCCCTTTTGCACCTCCCTCAAGAAGTAAAAAAGAACGCCCTAAATTTTAACATATTTTTATTAAAATATAAAATCCCTTGGCACGGATTTTGTGTTATAAATCTGTACAAAATCACACCTAAAAATATGAGCGACTCTCTTAAAGATAAAGCCCTTGCCTATCACGAAAAACCCTTCCCCGGTAAGATAGGCGTTATCCCCACAAAACGTTATTCATGCCCTGAAGACCTCTCACTGGCATATTCACCCGGCGTGGCTTATCCTTGCCTTGAAATCAAGGACAATCCCGCCAACGTGCGACGCTACACCGGCCGCGGCAACCTCGTGGCCGTGATATCAAACGGCACCGCCGTGCTCGGTCTCGGCAACATAGGCCCGCTCGGCGCCAAGCCCGTGATGGAAGGCAAGGCCCTGCTCTTTAAGATCTTCGCCGGACTCGACGCATTCGACATCGAACTCGACGCCACCGACCCCGAAGCATTCATCGCCGCCGTGAAAGCTATGGCACCCACCTTCGGCGGTATCAACCTCGAAGACATCAAGGCGCCCGAGTGCTTTGAAATCGAGCGTCGCCTGCGCGAGGAATGCGATATTCCCATCATGCACGACGACCAGCACGGCACCGCCATCATATCCTCCGCCGCCCTGCTCAACGCCCTTGAAATTCAGCACAAAAACATCGCCGACGTCAAGCTGGTGGTGAACGGTGCCGGCGCCGCAGCCATTGCCTGCACCCGCCTGTATATGGCCCTCGGCGTCAAGCTCGACAATATCGTGATGTGCGACAGCCGCGGAGTTATCCGTGCCGATCGTCCCGGCCGCTCCGGAACTAAGAAAGAATTCGCCACCACCCGAGATCTCCACACCCTGGC
>CAMWRI010000168.1 GCA_947176585.1 uncultured Porphyromonadaceae bacterium | reverse complement strand
ACACCCTGGCCGACGCCATGGCCGGCGCCGACGTGTTCCTGGGCCTTTCCGTGGCCGATGTGGTTACACCCGAGATGCTCCTGTCTATGGCTCCCAAGCCCATCGTATTCGCCCTCGCCAACCCCGACCCCGAGATTGACCACGACCTCGCCCTCGCCACTCGCAGCGACCTTATCTTCGCAACAGGCCGCAGCGACTTCTCCAATCAGATCAACAACGTACTCGGCTTCCCCTACATCTTCCGCGGCGCTCTCGACTGCGATGCCTCCGAGATCAACGAAGAGATGAAACTGGCAGCCGCACGCGCCGTAGCAGCCCTCGCCCACGAGCCCGCCCCGGATTCCCTGCGCCGTCTCTACCCGGATAAATCGCTCGAATTCGGCCCCAAATACATCCTCCCCAAGCCCTTCGACAAGCGCCTGCTCCCCACCGTGGCACGCGCCGTGGCCGAAGCCGCCGCTAAGAGCGGTGTTGCACGCGCTCCGCTGGCCGACCTCGATGCCTACTCCCGCTGGCTCTCCACCCTCATCGACCGCGAAAACCGCTACACCTCCGAGCTCATGCTCAACGAAGGCAGCGAATGCCCCCGCCTGCAATAAGAGCCAGAGGCCTCTTCCACAATGCAGTACGGACGCTTTTTAAAGCGTACACCCGATTATTGGGAAACTCACGCAGAGGCGCAAATTCAGAGACTGAAAACCAGGTTGTACGGACGCTTTTTAAAGCGTACTCCTTAAAACCGGATAACTCGCGCAGAGGCGCAGAGATATATGTAACGTCTTAACCATCAACAAAATGAGGGCGCTCCATGGAGCGCCCTCATTTTTATCATCACACTCATAGCTCGCCCCCCGGACTCCTCGCAGTAGCCTCAGCGAGGGCCGGAAGCCCTCAATCTTGTTAACCCCGCACGGACGTGCGGGGCAATTGCACCCACTATCAGCAGCCGCGGAGCGGCTGACCCAAGCGGCGATGTACACCCGCTCCGCGGCTGTTTCCCCGGGATACGCCCCCACCCCGCACGTCCGTGCCGGGGTTTCCAACAACCACGCGTCTCCGACACTCGATGATGCCAGCGCCCGGAATGCAATCAGTCTTTGCACCATTGTAGTTCTTGAAGTGTCTTCTCAATAACCATGTCAATAACGTAAAAGACAATAAATAATAGACAACCACGACTGACAAAACAATTTTTTCCTGTTCTTTTTGTCGCTTCTGTCCTTTTGCATCTCATGCCGTAAATCCACTTTTTTGAAAAAGTAAAAAATCGCACCTTGAATCGAGCTTTTGCATCAGACTGCTACTCAACGGAATGCAGAAAATTTTCATGAATCGCGTCCTGCTGTGCGCGATTCAAGGATAAACGAACAGAATCGTATCGTAACTTTGCAGTGTAAAACAAAACACGCCCCGTGAGCTCAGGGCATCCCCGGCCGGGATTTTTACATTTCGAGATTATCAACCCTATTCATTAACCCGTTAATCCCACAATCTAAATCCGCATGTTTCATCATTATTCCCATCGTCCCCGCGACGAGCATTAGACACCCAAGGGGCCGCTTCCGTATGTTTCGACAATAGCGCTTCCTCGCGACTGCTGAAAACGCCCCCCAATCAAACATCACGATAACGAAACAGACATGCCGTCCGCGCTACCGGGGCGCCGCGGCAATCTGTTTCTATCGCCACACACAGGGTTGCGTGCCTGCTATGCCGGCATGCTACCCTACTATAATGATTTATAAACGCTTGAAATTCAGGGCGGATTATCGCACGAGCATATACTCGCCGCGGTCGCCGGGCCCCACGCTGTAGCGGCGCAGGCTCCAGCCCTCATCTGCCGCACGCCCCGCGATGGGCACACCGTCGAGCGAGAACACATCGAAGATGCTGTGGCACCGGGGGCACTCTGCATGGTTGTCGTCATTGATAAACACCAGCACATCCTGCTTCACCTCCACGGGGCAAGCCGCGCAGAACGCCTTGGGATTGCCCATCACGTCGCACACCAGCAGCACGCCGCCGAAGCCCGTGGATTCCAGCGCCGTATAAGGATAGTCGGACGGCGTGAGCGTGGACTTCACAAAAAGGCGATAATCGCCGGCGGCAGGAGTGCCGTAGCGCGTCCAGTCGGCCTGAAAATTGAAACTCAGCCACACGCGCAACAGCGGCACGCGCTCATCATCAAGATGATGGCATGCTGCGGCAGCTATGGCAAGAGCCACGGCCAGAACGGAGAGAAAACGTTTCACTGATTGAGCTTTGCGATGAGGCCCGCAAACTGATCGACGGCCTTCTGCATCGTGCCTCCCACCATGGGGCGGAGCACTGCCGGGATGTCGATATCGAGCGACGCCTCCACTTCTGTGGCCTCAGCGCCCTCAGGCTTCATGTCCACGGCAATCACCACTGGCATGGGCAGCCCACCGGCCTGGAAAGCCACGCGTCCGGGAGTGCGCTCCGTCACCTGAAAGCGTATTTCGCCCACCTGCTGCGTCTGCATCACGATGCTGTCGGTGGTGAAGGTCACATCGCCCACCTTGGCGCGTTCTTCGGCAGGAAGATTCTCGAGGGCGCCCTGCAGGCGTGTGAGGTCTGCAAACTGACCGGCGATAAACTCGGCCGGGCGCGACACCTTTATAGGTTTAGCTTTATATGTAGCCATAATTATTCGTTGTCGTTATCTCCGGGTGTCCAGCTCTCGGGATCGTCGTGCCATTCGCGGAAAGTCACGATATCGGCGGGCACAATCACACCCTGCGCCAGCGCTTCGTCCAGCAGATGATTGTAGTTGCTCAGGGATTTCACGGATATGCCCATTTCCTCAAAGCGGTCGGCCGCGTCGTTGAACGCAAAGTCGAGCATGGCCACGATACCTATCACCTCGCAGCCTGCATCGGCCAGCGTGCGGGCCACGCGCAGCGAGCGCGAGCCATTGGTGATAAGGTCGTTGATTATCACCACCTTGCATCCGGGCTTGAAATTGCCCTCGATCAAATTTTCAAGGCCATGATCCTTGGGCTTGGTGCGCACATAGGCGTAGGGCATGCCCAGCTCGTCGGCCACCATCGCAGAATAGGCGATGGCTCCGGTGGCCACACCGGCTATCCCTTCCACATCGCCGAAGTGCTCCATGATCAGTCGCACCAGCTCCACCTTGATGAAGGTGCGCAGCGGAGGATAGGACAAGGTCTTGCGCATATCGGTGTACATAGGCGCATTCCACCCGTTGGCCCAGATAAAGGAATTGTCGGGCTGCAGGTTTATCGCGCTTATCTTTAGAAGCTTGTTTGCAAGGAGATGGGCTACTTTGTCCATGAATGATATTTTATTTTCGTTTTGATGCTACAAAATTAGCAAAAATGAGATATAAATTAAAACAAATACGATACTTTTTTACCCCCGGCTTAAACTTTTTTTTGTTTCTTATATCATATTAGTATAACCCTTAAACCAACAGCGACCATGCGGAATATCGTCAACTATCTTGCCATAGCTCTAATATGCGGAGC
>CAMWRI010000167.1 GCA_947176585.1 uncultured Porphyromonadaceae bacterium | reverse complement strand
CCGCCCGGGGGCCCGCTGATGTGTACCTGCCCCCGGGGGCGCGGGGTGGCGGAGCGCAGGAGCTGGCGGCCGGCGGAGTCGGCCAGGATGTAGTAGGGGAGGGCCGGGATGGCGAGGCTGTCGAGGCCTGCGGCCGCGGTGCCTCCTGGCAGCCACGCTTGCTTCCATGTGGCGCTGTCGCGGCGCACTGAGCGGCGCCATGCTGTGGTGTCGGGGTCGAGGGAGATGTCGAGCACGGCGGGGGCGTTCTTGCCTGCGGCGGTCTCTCGCAGCAGTGGCAGGAGGCTGTCGCGGCGGTCAGGCCCGTCGGTGCTCACTGTGATGAGCCACAGGGGTGAGTCGGCGAGGCGCAGTGTGTCGCGGCCCCGCTGATACACGTGGGCCACGATGTCGTGCAGGCGGGCGTCGGGGCCTTGCAGGGTGGCCTCTATCAGTGCGTTGAAGCTGCCGGTGATGGCCATGGGGCGCGCTGCGGGCTCGATGAGGCTGAGCAGGGAGTCGGCGCGGTGCAGTCCGCTTGGCGTTGAGGCATCTGCCATGGTTACGACGAGCAGGGTGCTCACCACGTCGGCGGGGTGGGCCGCCACGTAGGTTTCCACAAGGGAATCGGCCACGCTCTGGAGCAGCAGCGGGGCTGCGTGGTCGTTGAGCCAGCGGGTCCACCGTTGCAGCTCGGGGTTGCCGGAGGCCGTCAGGCGGTAGGGGTTGGCCGGGTCCACGTGGCATGTGATTTCATCGCCGTTGGCCGCGTAGAGGCGTCCCAGGGGGCGGTATTCGTTGTCGAAAAGCTCGATCACGGCGGCCTCGCGTGTGATGCCTCCGAAGGTGAATTCGCCGTCGCGCACGGCGGTAAGGCCCTGCACGAAGGCGTTGCCGTTGTAGTAGGCGAAGCGCAGGTTGGTCGTGGGCGCTCCCTCCATCGTGCCTTTCACGGTGAAGCGGGAGTCGTCGGCGCATGCCACGGCCACGAGCAGCAGGAGCAGGGGCAGCAGGTGTTTCATCATTTTGCTTTGAGTGCCACGAGTCGTCGCAGGTAGCGTATCTGGTCGTCAATGAATGGGTTGGTGTCGGCGTTGGAGGCCATGGCCGTGAGTACTTCGAGGGCGCGCTCGTAGCTGCCGCGGCTTATGAATATGCGCGCCAGGCTCTCGCTCAGGGTGCTTTCCTGCTGCTGTGCGGCGGGAGCCGGTGCGGTTCTGGCGGCCGTCACTGGTGCGGGTGCGTCGTCCTGCGGAGCCTTCGGGGCCGTTTCTTTGTCGAGGAAGGCTTCTATCATGGCATCCTGCGGTGTCAGGGGTGGCGGGGTGGCTCCGGCGCTTTGCGCGGCTTCGGCCGCGAGCACGTCGGCATAGTCCGGCACGGGGTTGAAGATGAGCTTTTCGAGCAGTGCTTCCTCTTCGGGCGACGTGTGGCCGTAGGTGTCGAGGAAGGTGTCGATGGCGTTGCCGGTGGTGATGGGCGCGGGCGCAGGCTTGGGCGGATAGAATTGCGCGGGGCTTTCTCCGGCGGGGGCTGCGAGGGTGGCAAGGGCGGATTTGTCGGCCGTGAGCACGGCCACGCGGGCACGTGCGGCCGCGGCCTCGGGGCTGTTGTCTGAGGTGGGTGGCAGCAGCAGGGCGGCGGCCAGCGCGAAGTAGGGATGGCTGTCGAGCGTCAGGGCCAGCGCCTGGCGGGCTTCCTGGCTGAGTGGCGCGCCGGGCTGTGCGGCGGCGAGTATGAGTGCTTTGCCGGGTGTCATTACCAGTCGCCGAGTGTGGAGTTGAAAATGAGGTTTACGAGTTCTTCCGATATCTCTTCGCACAGCTGGTCCTGCACGTCGGTGAGCATGAGCGAGGCATCGAAGTCGCGGTAGGCGCTGAACGACTGGTCCACGTTCTTCTTGTCGTTCTTGTTGTCGGTGTATTTCACGCGCACGGTGATGGTCAGGCGCGTCTGCGACGCGTAGGCGTTCTCGGTCACGGCCTGCGGCGTGAGGGTGTAGCCCGTGATTTCGCCTTCGAGCTCAAGGTCGGAGGCGCCGTCGGTGGTCTGGAGGCGCGTGTTGCGGGTGATATAGTTGAGCAGCTCGTTCTCAAACATCTGTTGCAGCGGCGGATACACCAGCGCGGCGCGGATGGGGAACTGCGACACGTGCACCGTGCGGTACACCGAGTAGTCGATTGGCGAACCGTTGAAGGTGTAGCTTATCTTGCACGCAGGCAGGGCTCCGGCCACGAGCAGGATCACGATCACGAGCGGGCGCAGCATGCGCTTTACGGTTCTATTCCAGGCCATATTCCTTGATTTTGCGGTAGAGAGTGCGCTCGCTTATGCCCAGGTCGCCGGCGGCAGCCTTCCGTCGCCCCATATTGCGCTCCAGCGCGTCTTCGATAGCGCGTCGTTCGGTGTCGTCGAGCGATGTTGCTTCGCGTGTCGCGGGCGAGAGGTCGATGTGGTGCACCTCGTCGATTTTCACGGGCAGATGGTGGTGCAGTGCTCCGGGCACTTCCACAAAGGTGTCGGTGGCGGCAGCGGCGGCGGGTGCGGGAGCGTCGTCGTCGAGGCGGCGCTGCAGCTCGCGTATATCGCCCTGCAGACGCATGATCAGTCCCAGCAGCATCTCGCGCTCGCGCTCGTAGCTGTGGGTTTCGGGGCGCGCCGTCACGGCGGGAGTCATCACGGTGCTGCCTGCGGGCAGGTATCCGGCTATTGTGTCGGCCTGCACCTCGGTGCCGGCCTCAAACAAGGCCGCCTGCTCTATCACGTTCTTGAGCTGGCGCACGTTGCCGGGCCAGCGGTAGCGCTGCAGCAGTGCCCGCGCGGCTTCGCTCAGGGTGATGGGCGGCGTGTGGTAGCGGTCGGCGAAGTCGGCGGCGAATTTTCTGGCCAGCAGCAGGATGTCGCCTCCGCGGTCGCGCAGCGGCGGGATGGCTATCTGCACGGTGCTCAGGCGGTAGTAGAGGTCTTCGCGGAAGCGTCCCTCGGCCACGGCGCGCTGCATGTCCACGTTCGTCGCGGCCACGATGCGCACGCTCGTGTGCTGCACCTGGCTGCTGCCCACCTTGATAAACTCGCCGCTCTCCAGCACTCGCAGCAGGCGTGCCTGGGTGGTGAGGGGCAGCTCCGCCACCTCGTCCAGGAATATGGTGCCGCCGTTGGCCTCCTCGAAGTAGCCCTTGCGGGATGCGAGCGCGCCCGTGAAGGCGCCTTTTTCGTGGCCGAAGAGCTCGCTGTCGATGGTGCCCTCGGGGATGGCGCCGCAGTTCACGGCTATGTATTTCGAGTGCTTGCGCGCGCTGTAGCGGTGGATGATTTTTGGAAAGAACTCCTTGCCGGTGCCGCTCTCGCCCGTCACGAGCACGCTCAGATCAATGGGCGCCACGCGTATGGCGCGCGCGATGGCCTGCGTGAGTGCCGGAGCGGCGCCCACGATGCCCAGATTGTTCTGTGCCTGCCTCACCTCGGCGGGAGTTATGTCGGCTATTCGGTTCATGTCGGGGGGGGGGGCGGGCGGTTATTGTTGCGGCGCGCGAAGGTCTTGGCCTTGAGCCATTCGCCCAGTGACTCGGCGCTGCCCGCGGGGGCGGCGATTTCGGAG
>CAMWRI010000166.1 GCA_947176585.1 uncultured Porphyromonadaceae bacterium | reverse complement strand
AAGGTCCATAGGCTTGGCTATACCCTGGTCCACCCAGTCCCACACTGCCGCGCCTGCTATGGTGGAATCGGCGTATATCACGTCCCAGTACTCTCGAAAATTGCCCATGGAATTACCCATCGCATGGGCATATTCGCGTGCTATGTAGGGCTTGTCGGTCACGCTGCGGGCATTGTCGCGCATCATCTGCGGCGTGGGATAGCCCTCGTCGTGAAGCGCCGAGTAGCGGGGATTGCAGTCGTAGAACGGAAGCCTCGAGGGATCGAGTGCCACCACCGTGTCGTACATGGCCTGTATATTGGGGCCCACGCCTCCTTCGTTGCCCAGGCTCCAGATAATCACCGAGGGATGATTGCGGTCGCGTGCCACAAGCGACACCGCGCGGTCCACATGAGCTTCGCGCCACTCTGGATCGTGGCCCATTTCCTCGTTGGCGTAGCCATATCCGTGACTCTCCTGGCATGCCTCGTCCATCACGTATATGCCGTAGCGGTCGCACAGTTCATAGAGCAGCGGACGATCCGGATAGTGCGATGTGCGCAGGAAGTTGATATTGGCCTGCTTCATCATCCTTATGTCTTTCTCGATCGTGGCATCGTCCACCCACCGTCCCGTGCGCGGATGGTGGTCGTGGCGGTTCACTCCGCGCAGCTTCACGTTGCGGCCGTTCACCTTGAACACCTCGCCCACGGTCTCCACACGGCGCAGACCCAGATGCCAGTCGTAGCGCTGCAGTTCGTGCCCGTTGCCGTCGGTGAGCCGCAGGATATAGGGATAAAGTTCCGGAGTCTCGGCCGACCACAGCCTGGGATCGGCTATCTTGTGGCTGAGCACCACCGTGGCGGTGTCGCCGGGTGCTACCTCTACCGGCGCAGAGGCTATCGTGGCGCCGTCTATCTCGAGGGTAGCCTTCAATGGGCCGCTCGGAGCGTAGCCGGTGTTGCACAGCTTCACGCGCGCCTCCACGGCGGCGCTCCGATAGTCGGGCGCGAGCGTGCCGTCCACGTTATAGTCGGCGATGTGGGCATGCGGTCGCACGATGAGCCTCACCGGACGGAATATGCCGCTCAGCCGCCACATATCCTGATCCTCGAGATAGCTGCCGTCGCTCCAGCGATACACTTCCACAGCCAGGCGGTTGGTGCCCGGACGCAGCAGCGCTGTGATGTCGAACTCGGCAGGCGACATGGAGTTCTGGCTGTAGCCCACGCGCTGCCCGTTGAGCCACACATACATGGCCGACTTCACGCCCTCGAAGCTGAGGGTGACGTTTCCGGCGAGCATTTCCGGCGTAGCCTCGAATTCGCGCACATAGCTTCCCACGGGATTGCGGTGGTCATGCGCATACCAGTCGGCGGGCGGCTCCGAGCTTACGCGAGGCCTGTCGCGCTCGAAGGGATATGAGATATTCACGTAGATGGGCTTGCCGTGGTTCTGCATCTGCCAGTTGCCCGGCACGCTGATGCTGTCCCAGGCGCTCACGTCGTAGCCCTCTATCCAAAAGTCGGCGGGGCGCGAGTCGGGATCGGGCGACAAGTGGAATGCCCATTCGCCGTCGAGCCACACCATTTCCGGACTCTCGCGCTCCAGCGATGGCATCTGAAGCGTGGCATGATAGGGCAGCTTGTTGATGCCCAGCACATGAGGATTCTCCCAATCGTGCACAGCTGTATCGGCGGCCAGCACCTCGAAGTCGGCATACGCCATGTGCTCGGCTCCGGCTGTGCGGTGTGCGTCGAGGCGCAGCACGCGGGCCTTTACAGGCGGGAATTTCACTGTCTGCCAGATGGGATTGTTCACCACGTTCGAAAATTCTCCGCTCGCCACTTCCTGCCAGTTGGTCCAGTCGGTGGTGGCATGCAGCGAATAATGCGTGACGGTGCCGTCGGCAGCGAGGGCCGGGGGCAGATACCTGATGCCGCTCACCATGCGCTCGCCCTCGAGATCGATGGCCAGCTGCTTGGGCGACATATAGAACATATGCAGATGCGACGAGCGTTTTTCGCCCGAGTCGGGAATATCGGCCGTGAGATCGGGAGCGTTGAACACCGACAGGCGCGAGATTGCCGGCGCGGCTTTGCTGTCGGTCACGGTGAAGCGAAGCTTGCGGGCCGTCACGGCGGGGAAGCACACGATGCGCCGGCGTCCTATGGTGGTGAGGGCGCCATCGTCGGTGAGGGCGTCGCGCAACTCCCGCCATTCGCCATTCACGAGCGCCTCCAGCTTCCAGGCCTTCACCCGCTGCCCCAGCGGCAGATATTCCTCGGCCAAAAAGCGGTTGAACGTCTCGGGCGTGCCCAGATCTATAACCACGCTCGCGCTGCGCACGGAGTCGTCGGTGGCCCAGTAGGTTCCGGGTAGGCCGTCGGTGGTGTTTAGGCCGCCGTAGCGGTAGTCGAGACCGCGCACCTGCGACGCGTAGGCTTTGGCCCCCAGAGCCAGGTCGTGGCTGAACACCTCCTGCACCATGCGGTTGAAAGCGGCGCCGCGCACACTGTCGGCGGGATGTATGCGGCCGTTGGGCATCACCGGGAAGTTGAGAAGCAGCGTTGAGTTGCGGCCCACGGATTTATAATATGTGTCCATGAGTTTCGACAGGCTCTTCACGTTCTCGTCTTCGGCCGTGTGGTAAAACCATCCCGGCCTGATGCTGGTGTTAGTCTCGCCCGGCACCCATGAATCGCCGCTTTCCAAGCCGTAGTGGAGCATACCCCAGTCGGTCTCGCCGTCTTTGTTGAGCAGGCTCCAGTTTGTGGCTCCCACTTCGCCGGCCTCGGTGCCCACCCAGCGTAGGTCGCCGCGGTCGCTGCCGTCGTTCCATATCAGGCATCCGGGCTGCAGGGTGCGTATCATTGCATAGGTCTCGGGCCATTCATAATACGTCGTACGGTCGATATTGCGCGTTTCCCGCGCGCCGCCGTACCATCCGTCGCCGCCGTTGGCGCCGTCGAACCACACCTCGAACACATCGCCGTAGCCCGTGAGCAGTTCGCGCAACTGATTGCGGAAATAAGCGACGTAGGCCGGGCTCCCGTAGTCAGGATGGTTTCTATCCCACGGCGAGAGGTACACGGCAAACTTAAGCCCGGCCTTGCGGCACGCTTCGGCCAGTTCCTTCACCACATCGCCCTTGCCGTCTTTCCACGGCGAGTTCTTCACGGAGTATTCCGTGAAAGCCGAGGGCCACATGCAGAAGCCGCAATGATGCTTGGCCGTGAAAATCACGCCTTTCATTCCGCTGTTTTTGCACACCTCCACCCATTGCTCCACATCGAGCTGCGAGGGATTGAATAGCTCAGGGCTCTCATCGCCGAAGCCCCACTCCTGATCGGTATATGTGTTGAGGGAATAGTGAATGAAGGCATACATCTCCATATCCTGCCAGTCGAGCTGCTGCTCCGTGGGCACGGGGCCGAAAGGCTGCGGGGGTGTGGCGGCGAAGGCGGCGGTCGAAAGAGCCAGGGAGGCCACTAATGCTTTTGTTTTCATGGTACTTATAATATGTGCAAAAGTAGCAAAAAATCCCCGCATTTCACGCCCGAAAACAAGCAAAACTGCCATTGTATCATTTTTGTAACACAATTTTAAGACATGTAAAATAGTATATATC
>CAMWRI010000165.1 GCA_947176585.1 uncultured Porphyromonadaceae bacterium | reverse complement strand
GTTCTGGAGCCATCCGGTGCCATGGCTCCAGAGCACCAGGCCGTAGCTGCGGGCAGGGGCGAGTTCCTTCATGTCGGCGAACACCTGCGTCATGCGGGATACGGTCACGGGCGACTCCGCGTTGTCGTAGACGAGCAGAGTGTCGATCGAGCCTCCCTGCTTGAGTTCCTTGAGCACGCTCTTGCCGCTCGGGGCCTGGTGCATGATGAGCACGCGGCGGTCGGAGCCAATGGCCCCGGTGCCTGCGGCGGTGCGCATCTCGGCGATGTCGGCATCGTCCCAGCCTTCGTCGCCCAGGTCGTTGTTGGCCACCATGTAGACGAGCAGAGTGCGCTCCACGGTGCTCACGGGCTCCGGCGGGGTGGGTTCGTCTTTCTTGTCGCTGCAGCTGCCGGCGATGACGCACATCGCGGCAGCTATAATATAAAGTAGGAGGAGATTCAGTTTCATAGTACAAAATTAACGTTTTCCGCCCGAAAATCTTGTATCACGGCGCATCAAATGTGGCAGAGTGTGTGCTATAAAATGTTAATCCGCTCACCGGAGGGATAATTCAAAAGCAGTGCAGCGAGCGTCGCCGGCGTTCCGTTGTGGATCCGTATATTTATATTGTATCGAGACCTAAGATAAAGTTGTAAAATCCGTGACTGTATTTCGCAATTCTTATCACCTCAGATTTTTTACGGATATTCTTCAGAATCTGCCTGTAGGCTTTTTGAGCATTGGGCGAATTTTTCTTTTTATCGGGGATGGGTGGAACGTCTCTTTTAAGTAATTCGCCGTTTAGTAGATAAATACAATTATTGGTTTTGCAAGCCTTATTATCAGTAAAATATACGGGGAGAAGCCAACACTCGATTTCATTATGGCAGATAGCGAAAATAATACGGTTCAGATATTTTTTGCGGGTTTCATGTGAAATATCCCTCATTAATCTGGCCTTTATTTCTGCGTGTAGTCTTTTATAAGTCTTCTTGGTGCCGTCTTTATTTTCTTGTTTGACGTCGTAGGGTGAGATATGCGAAGAATCAGTGTCTATCTGTATAATCAAATAGTCATTGAGCTGAAAGATTTCGTTAATAATCTTGTCGGTGCAATGGTCCAAGACTCTTGACCAACCACCATCATCATCTTGCGTGCCTTTAGCAGGATTAATCTTGGGTTGGACTGCGTTAAGAAACAGCCCTTCTTTATATCGAGATGCTATATAGTTAATTATGTTGAATTCAGAAACGCCCTCACATATTACCGCAATATTGGCCATAATTAGAAATTATTGGGTAAACCGCCTAAATAACCTTTCATCCATGCTTCCGACAAGGGAATATCGGAATGAGCCGGAACATTTATACGATTTACTTTTGTGTGACCATCGATATCTCTTCTGACGACGAAAAGCCTCTGCTCATCCTGATTCAGATTCAGCGCATCAAGAACGAAAGGATTGTGTGTGGTAACAATCACCTGTTTATTGTGCTTTTTGGCGAGACGTATCAGCTTTTTTGTAAACTCTCTACAAAGTTTCGGGTTGAGTGCGGATTCAATGTTGTCGATAGCAAAGAACGCCGGGGTATTTTCTGAAATAAAAAGAGTATAGTAAAACAATATATACAGGAAAGCTTCATTGACGCTTCTTTGGTCAAAATATTTGAGGTTGTCATCAATATATTGATCGTAAAGCATCACGGAATTATCACCTGATAAGGAATCAGGCTTAATATTCATGTCGGTAAACCAATCAAGAATACCCATGTACGTTCGGATGTCGTTCAACAAGTCCTTACCTTTATCCATTGAAGCAATCTTTTTAAGGTAGGAAAAAAGTCCTGTGCCGTCTACACCTATAGAGGTGTTGTCCGGGTTGTCGAACTTGCGTAATGAGTACTCATTGGGAGCATAAATGCGGAAACCTGTTATTTCCTCGCTATGCTTAACCAATGATATTAAAAAGGTATCATCAACCAACTCTACTTTCAGATCAGAGTCTTCTTTTTTAAATTTAGTGTTTACAAGTTCATTAATAGCCTTTTTTAGATCCTGATCTTTGAGTATCTTTATTGCTTCTCGAGCTTTGGAACGCCTTTTTTCAATCCATTTGCCTGCGTCGAGGTTTTCGTTGAAGGACATAATAAATTCATCGAAAGAGCCATCCTCGAATTCAAACTTTACTACGACGTCTTTAGGGTTCTGTGAATCAAATGCAGGAATCATGAATTGAGGAGCCGGAACTCTCATCCCTCTCTTTTCAAGATCATGTACATCCAATTGGTCAACGCTGGCAGCGCTTGCAAATGTAATAGCCTCAAGAATATTGGATTTGCCACATCCATTTTCTCCAATAAGTATATTGAATCTACCAAGTGGCAAATCCAAGTCAACAATAGATTTGAAATTTTGAATCTTGACGCTTTGTATCATAATATGCAAAAGTAGTGATTTAATTTTAATACCCCAAATTTATTTACATGAACTGCATAATAAAGAAAAAGTCGCCCGCGCGACCGGCGCGGGCGACTCGTTATAGTTGTCAGTTTCTTGTCTGTGGTTTAGAAGCCACCCCAGCGGCAGGCGATCTGCTGGAGGTTGTTGCAACCGATGGTGCGCAGGTCGGTGATCATGTTGTAGCGGCAGTTGATGTAGGTGAGGCTGCTGTCGAAGCTCACGTCAAGCATGGTGAGTTCGTTGTTGTTGCAGAGCACACGCTGCAGGAAAGTCTGGTTGCTCAGGGTGAGGGTGGTCAGGTCGTTGTAGGAGCAGTCAACGAAGAGGAGCTGCGGGCAACCTTCCACGGTGAGGGAGGTGAGGTTGTTGTAGGAGCAAACGAGGTCGAGGAGGTTCTTGCAATCACGCATGGCCAGTTCCTTCATGTTGTTGTCGGTGCAGAGGAAGGTGTTAAGGGCGGGGAGGTTGCTCACGACCATGTTGCTGATTTCGTTGTCGTCCACGTTGATGTTGGCGAGGTTGGGCACGCCGCTCAGGGTGAGTGCGGTGAGCTTGTTGTAGCCGGCGTAGAGGTTCTTGAGTTCGGTGCAGTTGGTCACGCTCAGGTTCTCGAGGTGGTTGCCCAGCACGTTGGCGGTCTTGAGGGTGGCCGAGTTGCTCAGGTCGAGCGAAACGAGGTAGTTGTTGGCGAGGTTGAGAGTCTCAAGCACGGGCATGTCGCTCATGTCGATATCGGTGAGACGGTTGTTGTTGGCAGCCAGCTTGCTGATGGAGGGGCAGCCTTCAACGCTGAAAGCGGTGAGCTTGTTGCGGGAAACGTTGAGCTCGGTGAGGGCAGCGTCGCCCTTGGCGGTTACGGAAGTTAGTTTGTTGCGGGAAACGTCGACCTTCTGGAGAGCGGAGAAACCGCTGAGGTCGAGGCTGCCGGCTATTTTCTTGTCTTTCCAGTCGATAGCGGTCACGTGGCCGTTTTCAACGGTGACACCTTCCCAGGTGGAGGGGTCGTTTACATTTGCGATCTTGAGAGCTTCGGCGTTGGTGGAAGCTTCAGCTGCGGGCTGGTTGAGGAAAGCCTTAAGCTGTTTGAGTTCGGTCTTGTTTACGTTCTGTGCGAACATAGTGGCGCTGCCGAGAGCGATGGCAAGCAATAATGCGATTTTTTTCATATTGAGAATAATTTAGAG
>CAMWRI010000164.1 GCA_947176585.1 uncultured Porphyromonadaceae bacterium | reverse complement strand
TTGTTCATCCACGCGTCCAGTCCGCCCTCGCTCTTGATGCCCTTGTAGCGCCAGTGGGCTGCGAGACCTTTCTCGGCCACGAGGTCCATGCGGCGGGTGCGGATCTGCACTTCCACCCAGCGCTCGTCGGGGCCGTAGACGGTGATGTGGAGGGATTCGTAGCCGTTGCTCTTGGGGATGCTTATCCAGTCCTTCATGCGTGCCGGGTTGGGGCGGTACATGTCGGTGATTATAGAATATACCAGCCAGCATTGGCTCTTCTCGTGCTCAGGAGGCACGTCGAGGATGATGCGGATGGCGAAAAGGTCGTAGATGTCGTCAATGTCGTTCTTCTGCTTCTTCATTTTGTTCCAGATTGACGAAATCGACTTAGTGCGTCCCTTGATCTCGAAGTTGAGCCCCTCGGCCTGCAGGCGGCGGCGCACGGGCTCGATGAAGTCGGCTATGTATTTCTCGCGGTGGTCCTTGGTTTGGTTGAGCTTGCGCGCGATGCGGGTGAACATCTCGCGGTTGCTGTATTTGAACGCGAGATCTTCCAGCTCGCCCTTGATGGAATAGAGTCCCAGGCGATGTGCGAGGGGGGCGTAAAGGTAGCTTGCCTCGGCGGCCACCTGGCGCACGGCATCCTCGTCGGGGTGGTGGTTGATGGCCTGCATGAGCGCGAGGCGGTCCACGATCATGAGGATTATGACGCGGATGTCGTCGGCGAACGTGAGGAGCAGTTTGCGGAAGTTGTCGGTCTCCACGGTGGCGTGGCGGCTGTAGAGCGAGGCCACGTTGAGGAGTCCGTCGACCATGTGGGCCACATCGTCGCCCCATTCGGCGGCCACGTTGTCGCGGTCGATCGCTCCGGCGCGCACGTAGTCGTAGAGCATGAGGGCGGCCACCATGTTGCGGTCGGGGCTCAGACGGTCGGCCAGCAGCAGGGCCGTGTTGAGATGGCGCAGCACGGGGTGGAGCCCGAATCGGTCGCGGTGGAGCGCTGCGGCGTGGGTCCTAAGGGTGGCGTGCATGCGCGACACATCGCCGGGCATGAGCACCGGGGCCATGAGCTGTAGCGCCCGGCGCGACAGCGAGAGTGCCTCGGCGCGCTCGGCAGGGGTGAATTCTATCGTGTCAAAATCCATAGTTTCCATATCAAGAGTTCAAAGTTACAAAATACAATACACATATACAAATAAGAAAAATTTGCATGTGCCGAAAAAGTATTGTAAATTTGTGGTCTGAAACCATGTAAAAACGCCAATTCAACAGCAATACCAATACACATTATATAACTACCAAGTTATGGCAGAAAATAACGAAAAATTGTTTGACCAGTTTCCCGGCGTGAGCTACGAAGAGTGGCGCGCCAAAGTGGAGGCCGACCTGAAAGGAGCCGACTTCAACAAAAAACTGGTTTGGCGCACGAACGAAGGCTTTGACGTACAGCCCATCTACCGTGCCGAAGACATCGCCGACTTCAAGACCACAGGCACGCTGCCCGGCGAATTTCCCTATGTGCGCGGTACCCGCGACAACAACGATTGGCTGACCCGTCAGGATATCGTGGCCGAGACCGCGGCCAAGGCAAACGCCGTGGCACTGGACGTGCTCACAAAGGGTGTGACGTCTCTGGGATTCCGCGTGGAAAGCGCGGAAGACGTGGCCGTGGTGCTCAAGGGCATCGATCTGGCCAAGGTGGAGGTGAATATCTCGTGCTGTGTGTGCAAGGCCCACGAAGTGGCCCGCGCTCTCGTGGAGTGCATCAAAGCCGCAGGTGCCGAGGACAGCTTCCGCGGAGCCATCGACTATAACCCCCTGCGCAAGCAGCTGGTGAAGGGTAAGGAAGGTATCGACACCGCCGCCCTCACTGCAGCCGCCAAGGAAATGCTCGAAATCGTGGCTCCCGTGGCCGGCCTGCGTTGCCTTGACGTGGAGAGCCTGCTGCTGGGCAACGGCGGTGCGTATATCTATCAGGAACTGGGCTACGCTCTTTCCTGGGGCGCCGCCTGGATGACGGCCCTCACCGATGCCGGCGTTGCCGCCGACGAAGTGGCCAAGCGCATCAAATTCAATATGTGCGTGAGCAGCAACTTCTTCATGGAGCTTGCCAAGTTCCGCGCAGCCCGTATGCTCTGGGCCGAAATCGTGGAGCAGTACGGTGCCGACAAGGATGCCGCCAAGATGATGGTGTGCGCCAAGACCTCGCGCTTCAACCAGACTATCTACGACGCACACGTGAACCTGCTGCGCTCGCAGACAGAGACTATGTCGGCCGCTCTGGCCGGTGTTGACTCAATCGTCACCACTCCCTTCGACGAGCCTTACAAGACTCCCGACGCTTTCTCGGAGCGTATCGCCCGCAACCAGCAGTTCCTGCTCAAGGAAGAGAGCCACCTCGACAAGGTGGTGGATCCCGCCGGCGGCAGCTATTATGTGGAGACCCTGACGGTGAACATCGCCAAGGAGGCCTGGAAGCTCTTCCTCGCTACCGAAGAAGAGGGCGGATTCTTCGCTCTCGCAGGCGAAGGCAAGGTGCAGGCAGCCGTGAACGAGAGCTGCAAGAAGCGCCACACCGACGTGGCCCGCCGCAAGGAAATCCTGCTGGGTACCAACCAGTATCCCAATATCAACGAAATGGCAGCCGGCAAGATCGAGAAGAAGGAAGGCTGCTGCTGCGGTGGCGAAAAGGGCGAGAACGCCCTGTGCATGAAGCGTGCCGCCACCGATTTCGAGGCTCTGCGCCTGGCCACCGAGGCTGCATCGAACCGTCCCAAGGTGTTCATGCTCACCATCGGCAACCTGGCAATGCGCCTGGCCCGCGCCCAGTTCAGCACCAACTTCTTCGGCTGCGCAGGCTATGAGATTATCGACAACCTGGGCTTCGAAACCGTTCAGGAAGGTGTGGATGCCGCTCTGGCCAAGGGTGCCGACGTTGTGGTGCTCTGCTCCAGCGACGATGAGTATGCAACGCTCGCTCCCGAAGCATTCAAGTATCTCGACGGCCGCGCCGAGTTTGTCGTAGCCGGCGCTCCCGCTTGCATGGACGACTTGAAGGCCACCGGTATCGAAAACTTCGTGCACGTGCGCTGCAATGTGCTCGACACTCTCAAGCAGTTCAACGAAAAACTCCTCAAATAAGCCCGGCTATGAAACCCGATTTCAAAACTATCGACATTACCGCCGACGCTTTCGGCGCCGCGCACAAGGCTGTTCCCGCAGCCGAAGAATGGCTTACGCCGGAGCTTATCCCCGTTAAGCCCGTATATACCAAGGAAGATCTCGAAGGCCTGGAACACCTCAACTACGTGAGCGGTATTCCCCCCTTCCTGCGTGGCCCGTACAGCGCCATGTATCCCCTGCGCCCCTGGACCATCCGCCAGTATGCCGGATTCTCCACCGCAGCCGAGTCGAACGCCTTCTACCGCCGCAATCTGGCTTCCGGCCAGAAGGGTCTGTCGGTGGCTTTCGACCTTGCCACACACCGCGGCTATGATGCCGACCACGAGCGCGTGGTGGGCGACGTGGGTAAAGCCGGCGTGAGCATCTGCACGCTCGACGACATGAAGGTGCTCTTCGACGGTATTCCCCTGAACAAGATGTCGGTGTCCATGACCATGAACGGCGCTGTGCTCCCCGTGCTCGCCTTCTACATTAACGCAGGTCTCGAGC
>CAMWRI010000163.1 GCA_947176585.1 uncultured Porphyromonadaceae bacterium | reverse complement strand
TCCCGGTATCGGTGCTATATTGGCCCATACTGTTGAGGCTCAGGTGGATAGAGCTGCCGGAACGGCAGTTCCGCCGCGTCGTGTGTTCACGTTCAATCCAGCTATCAGGCACAACGACGGCGTCATAGCGGCGAGTGTGGCGCGCCGCGACGGAATCAGCTATGAGATGGCTTGCCGAGCAGTGGAAAATGCAAGCGAGACGATGCTTGGCGAGCTCGAATCCTGCGACAGACTTTCGCTCGGGCGGATAGGTACGCTAATGCGTGGCTCCGATGGTTCGATGAGTTTCGTAACGATCGAGTCATCCGAGCTTTCTCCCTCCACCATGTGGCTGCCGGAACTGAGCTTAGACGCTTTCAATGCCGTTGTGAACGGATCTGCCACCGGAATTGCAAAAGCAAAGACATCCCGGCGCCCGCGCGCTATTCTGTACCGGGTCGTACGCATGGCGGCAGCCGTGGCACTGCTCATAGCTGTGGGCCTTGCGATCTCAACCCCCGTGAAACTCGATGAATATCGTCAGGCCTCGCTGGGCATATCTTCCATGCGTGCAGGTGAGCCCCATCGCGAACTGATAGAGACACCCGGTCATGCCACAGCTCCGGTTGTGCTTATGCTCAGGCATCACAGCGATGCAGCGACGCCGGTTGATACCGCGGCGCATGCACGCCATGGCGCGACGAAATCAGCAGAAAACGGGCGTTATTGCCTTGTGGTAGCCTCTTTGGCCAGCGAAGCAGAAACAAAGCGTTTCATCAAAGAGACGAACGATAATACCCTGGACTACTTCGTTAAAGACGGTCGCTACCGTGTTTATGCAGTTCAGGGCAATACTGTCGGAGATGTAAGAATGGCTGCCGAAGCAGCCGGAGTGGCCGCCCGCTATTCCGAGTCCTGGATCTGCCGCAAGTAGTGCGTCCCGCAGATGTTGCGCATTTTCGCCATAAAAATCCATATATATGCTTCACGAACTTCTGCTCAAACGCCACAGCATAAGGCGATATACCGACAGCCCCGTTGATCCCGAAAGCGTTCGTAAGGTGCTTGAGGCCGCTTTACTTGCCCCCACTTCCAAAAACAAACGTCCATGGCAGTTTGTCGTGGTTGAAAACAGAGAGACGCTCGACAGACTTGCGTCCTGCAAGGATTTCGGTACCAAGCCCATCGCAACGGCTGCATTTGCCGTGGTGGTGGTAGTGGATTCTTCTCAGAGCGATTGTTTTGTTGAAGATTCAAGCATTGCAGCCGCCTATATGCAGTTGCAGGCCACGGATCTGGGCCTTGGAGCGTGCTGGATTCAAGTGCGCAACCGTTTCACTGCCGACGGGACTCCCGCAGAGGACATCGTGCGTGAAACGCTCGGTATTCCCGAGATGCTTACTGTGGAGTGTATTGTGACGGTGGGCCATCCCGATGAGGAGCGCCGTCCGGTTGATCCCGAAAAGCTGCTGTGGGAGAAAGTGCATATAGAAAGTTGGAAGGCCGTAGAGTAGCTATTGCCGGCGCCGGAAACGTGGCGTGGCATCTGGCGCGAGCCTTGCGTGATTCCGGATGGGATATCGTACAGGTGTGCTCCCGAACCATTGCCTCGGCCAGTGTTCTTGCTGCCGAGGTCGGCGCGGCAGCTTCCGGCGATTTTTCCTCAGCCGATCCCACTGCGGATTTCTGCATAGTGTGTGTCACGGATAGCGCCGTGGCTCAAGTTGCGCAAGCTCTGCCTCATATGCGGGGAGTGGTGGTGCACACGTCCGGCACAGTGCCGATGGATGTGCTGAAAATATGTGCGGAAAGAGTGGGGGTGCTGTACCCGCTGCAGACATTCTCGCGCGACCGCGCACTGAATATCAAGGAAGTCCCATTTTTCACGGAAGCGTCTGATGCGTCTACCCTTGTGAAAATAGACGGCATGGCCGCATCCATAGGCGCGCAGGCACTCCATGCCGACAGCGACGCCCGCTCGTTGCTGCATGTGGCCGGAGTTCTCGCGTGTAATTTTCCGAATTATCTTATCGGCTGCGCGCAAAAGATACTTTCGCGTGGCGGATATGGCCTCGATGTGTTGCGGCCGCTCGTGGCGGAGACCATAGCCAAGAGTTTTCAAATGGGGCCGGAAGCCGCACAGACAGGGCCGGCCCGACGTGGAAACACGGAGACCATCAAGAAACATATCGCACTCCTGCCTGATGATCAAGCGGAGATTTACTCTTTGATTTCAGATGCAATTTTAAAGAAATATCATAGCGATGAGTAAGATTCCGTATGAGCTTGCATATATCAAAGCCTTTGTGTTTGATGTGGACGGAGTGCTGTCACCATCGGTTGTTCCAACAACCGACGACGGCAGGCCGCAGCGTATGGCCAATGTCAAGGACGGCTTCGCGTTGAAGCAGGCTGTGAACTGCGGTTATGAAATCGCGATTATTTCAGGGGCCGATACAGAGGCGGTGGCACATCGTATGGCCATTATAGGAATCAAAGACGTTTTCCTTGCAGTGGGCGATAAACTTTCGGTTCTCAGGGAGTGGATGCAAGCCAAAGGCCTGCGGCCTGAAGAGGTGGCCTTTGCCGGTGATGATGTGCCGGACATAGAGTGCATGAGATATGTGGGGCTCTCCGTTGCGCCGGCTGATGCCGATGCTGAGGTGTGCGAACTGGCAGTGTTCGTGAGTACGCGCAACGGCGGCTACGGCGTGGCCCGCGAACTGATTCAGGAAACCATGCTCGCCCAGGGCAAGTGGCCGGCGAGCGCTAAAGCATATGGAATATGATAACACCGCCAAGGCTTGAGGATGTGAGGATAGCTCTTGCCAGTAAATCGCCGCGCAGGCGCGAGTTGCTGGGAATGATTTTCCCTGATGTGAGAATAGCTCCGGTAAAGGATGTGGAAGAAAATTATCCCCACGATTTGCCCGCCCATGAGGTGCCGCAATGGTTGTCGCGGCTGAAAGCCGCCGCCCATCTCGAGGTGATGGAATCCGGCGAAATACTCCTTACCGCCGATACCGTGGTGATTATCGATGGAGAAATCCTGGGCAAACCTGCGGATGAGGCGGATGCCTGCAAGATGCTCGGAATGCTCTCAGGCAGAGTACACACGGTTGTGACAGGTGTGACTCTGAGCGATGCTTTCGGCAGGATGCGCAGCTTTTCCGACACTACAGACGTGGAAATGACACATCTTTCAGCCGACGAGATAAGAGCATATGTCGAGGTGTACAAACCCCTCGACAAGGCGGGAGCTTACGGCATCCAGGAGTGGATAGGCGGTGTGGGCATCAAGGCAATCCACGGCAGTTTCTACAACGTGATGGGCTTACCTCTCCACGCCGTATATCAGGAAGTAAGGAAAATGCTCGACTGAGCTAAAACCCCGTTCCCCAGCTTTAGACCCGGTTCCCCAATATTTGTTAACGCTGAGGACGCATCTCGCGGCGAGATGCGGTGGTAAGGTAACTTTCTGCCCCGTTACACAATTACAAGCACCTAAATTCGGTTATATGATTTTAACCGGTTACAACATGTTAGGATAAATTGGGATATAATACTGAATTGACACTTACGCAACGTAACTTCACCGTAAATGGCTATCAACCGGATTTTTCGATCGTCTGACGCAAGAACTGAATGCGGTTGCAAGAGCTTCACAAGGTAAATCGCCTCAACCGACATTGGCCGTCATCGACAGCCAAAGCGTCCGCACAGGATTGGAGCAGTCAGTAAAAGGAGTGGACGGAGGAAAGAAAATTAAGGGTATAAAAAGACAGTTGGCGGTTGATTCAAATGGATTTCCGTTGGCTATAGTCACATCAGAAG
>CAMWRI010000162.1 GCA_947176585.1 uncultured Porphyromonadaceae bacterium | reverse complement strand
AATGATACGGCGACCACCGAGATCTACACAAGGCTATTCGTCGGCAGCGTCATATCTGTATAAGAGAAAGCTCCTAAAAGGCAAGGTAAAAAAGACAAAAGAAGGTGTGGGTGGTCGCGTGCAGATATTGCGTCTAATCCGTCCTGTTCAGTATTTTGGCTATCGGGCATATTTCGCTCAGGAATCGTATGTGAGCAGTGCATCGGCCTTTGAGCCATCTATGCTTGGTGCCGTGCCTTTGACTCTCGTGCGTGATCTTATCAGCAACAACAACAGTCTTGCCTGGTTCTTCATCCAGGAACTTTCAAAGAATCTGGGCGGATCAGATACCCGCATCGTAAATCTCACTCAGAAGCACATACGTGGCCGTCTGGCTGAAGCTCTGATCGTTTTGCTTGATAATTACGGATACGAGGAAGACGGTGCCACGCTCAAAATATATATGGCTCGCGAAGACCTCGCCAATCTTTCCAATATGACCACAAGCAATGCCATACGCACTCTGTCCACGTTCGTGACCGAGCGCCTTGTTGTGGTCGACGGACGCAGAATCAAGATTATCAACGAACCTATGCTGCGCAAGATCAGCAAATACGGATAATTCTTCTTTCACTTTTCACCCGAAATGATAATAATGAAATTTGGTGGTACCTCGGTCGGCTCGGCCGAGAGAATGCGTGCCACTGCGGGAATAATCAATGGGGTAGCCCGGCCGGTTGTAGTTGTTCTGTCGGCAATGAGCGGTATCACCAATAGGCTTATTGCCATTGCAGAAGGAAAAGACAACCGAGAAGACATCATTCGTCACCACACCGAAACCGCTCGAGAGTTGAATGTGGAACACATTTCACATGAGCTTGACAGTATTCTATCCTCCGCCAAGACCCCATCCGAGACAATCGCATGCGGCGAACTCATGAGCACCACTCTGATGACAGCTTATATGCAAGCGGAAGGGGTGGATGCGGTTTTTGTTCCTGCACTTGATATCATGCGACTCGACAGCCATGGCGAACCGGATACATGCGCAATAAGAAAAAATGGCCATGAGGTATTGGAACGTATCGGTAATCACGATGTTTATGTTACCCAGGGATTTATATGCCGCGACAGCAATGGTGACGTAGCCACGTTGTCGCGTGGAGGAAGCGACTATACCGCTACACTGCTGGGAGAAGCTCTTGATGCCGATGAGGTACAGATATGGACGGATGTGGATGGCGTGTACTCCGCAGATCCGCGAAAGGTGAAGAATGCGCGCTGCATCCCCACCCTTAGCTATGTTCTTGCCGATACAGCTGCCCGATGCGGTGCCAAGATATTGCATCCTGATTGCGTATTGCCGGCACGTCGTGCCGGATTCAGGATAAAGGTGCTTGACTCTTTCCATCCGCAAGCAGGCGGCACTGCTATCGGGCCGTTTGAAGATACCGGAGGGTTTGTGGCTGTGGCGGCAACAGAATCCGGCAATGAAGCCGTAGTTAGCATTATTGGTCGCAGGGGAGATCATGACCGTGCCCTCGTGGAAGAAGCACTCCCCTATGCGTTGCGTGTTGAGGCCGACCGGGATGCTGTAAAGGCCACCGTACCGGTTGAACGGTGCACAGAGGCCATGAACACTTTGCACAGATTAATTTTATAAAGGGTTTTCAATATATATGATATCAGTAAATAATCTCGGTATCCAGTTCGGCAAGCGAGTGCTGTTTCAGGATGTCAATCTCAAGTTCACACCTGGCAACTGCTATGGTATAATTGGCGCGAACGGTGCGGGTAAATCCACGCTGATGCGTATGCTGAGTGGTGAACTGTCGCCCACACATGGTTCCGTGAGTCAGGGCCCCGGCGAACGTATGAGCGTTCTTGAACAGGACCACTATAAATTCGACGACTGCACCGTCATGAACACGGTGCTCCAGGGCCACACTGTGCTTTGGGACATCATGCAGGAAAAGGATGCATTGTATGCAAAACCGGATTTCAGCGATGCCGACGGCATGCGGGCCTCAGAGCTGGAAGAAAAATTCGCGGAGCTTGAAGGATGGAACGCCGAAAGCGATGCAGCAGCCCTGCTCAGCGGACTGGGGATAAAGGAAGACAAGCATTATCTGTTGATGCGCGATCTCAGCGGTAAAGAAAAGGTGCGCGTGTTGCTGGCAAAAGCCCTGTTCGGTAATCCCGACAATCTGCTGCTCGACGAGCCCACGAATGATCTTGATCTTGACACCGTGGCGTGGCTGGAAGATTATCTCTCGAAGTTTGAGAACACAGTGCTCGTGGTGAGCCACGACCGCCACTTCCTTGATTCCGTGTGCACTCACACTCTCGACATCGACTACAGCCGCGTTCAGCTTTTTGCAGGCAACTACAGCTTCTGGTATCAGTCAAGCCAGCTCGCTCTCCGCCAGCAACAGCAGCAAAACAAGAAGGCCGAGGAGAAGCGCAAGGAGCTGCTTGAGTTTATCCAGCGCTTCAGTGCTAATGTGGCCAAGAGCAAACAGACTACATCTCGCAAAAAGATGCTTGAGAAACTCAATGTGGAGGAAATACAGCCTTCGAGTCGCCGCTATCCGGGTATTATATTCACCCCGGAGCGCGAACCCGGCAACAAAATACTGGAGGTACACGGCTTGAGCGCCACCAGCGACGATGGCACCTTGCTCTTCAACGACGTGAATTTCCAGATTGAGAAAGGCGATAAGGTTGTGTTCCTGAGCCGTGACCCTCGTGCTATGACCGCCTTGTTTGAAATCGTGATGGGCAACCGCAAGCCCGACAGCGGCACCTTTGACTGGGGACAGACCATAACCACGGCCTATCTGCCTATGGACAATTCCGATTTCTTCCGCACCGATCTGAATCTTGTGGATTGGTTATGCCAGTTCAGCAGCGACACCAGCGAAATATACCTCAAAGGTTTCCTCGGCAAGATGCTGTTCTCGGGCGAGGAAGTGCTCAAGCAGGCTTCTGTGCTGAGCGGCGGCGAAAAAATGCGTTGCATGATAGCGCGTATGATGATGACCAATGCCAATACGCTCGTGCTGGACTCACCCACCAACCATCTCGACCTCGAGAGCATCCAGGCCTTCAACAACACTCTTCAGGCATTTAAAGGCAACATTCTGATGGCGTCGCATGACCATGAGTTTATCCAGACCGTGTGCAACCGAATCATAGAACTCACTCCCAACGGCATCATTGACAAGATGATGGACTACGACGACTATATCACCGACGATAAAGTGCTTGCAGCGCGCGAGCGTCTCTATAAATAACCCTAAAATCTAAACGCGATGGTAAAACATATTGTAATGTTCCGTCTCAATGGCACTCCGGAAGAGCGCCTGAGCGTTGCCACAAAATTCAAGAACGCGCTTGAGGCTCTTCCCTCCCGTATTGAAGTGCTTCAATCTATCGAAGTGGGACTCAACGAAAATCCAGCCGAAGATTGGGATATAGTGCTCACAGCGGTCGTTCCCACTATGGCCGATGTGGCTGTTTATGCCAAGCACCCCGCGCATGTGGCTGCCGCAGCCATAATCAAAGACAATAAGGATATGCGTGGATGCGTGGACTACGAGTTCTGATTATCATTCCGCATCAAATATAAGGGGGCTGATTCCGAGAATCAGCCCCCTATGTTATATTGTTATATTCGTGCGTTATATTATCTTATTTCAACGCGCATCCCTTGCATTTCTCAGAAATTTCCGTGAAGAAGTCGTTGCCCTTGTCGTCAACGAGTATGAAAGCGGGGAAATCTTCCACTTCAATTTTCCAGATGGCTTCCATACCGAGTTCGGGATATTCGAGCAGTTCAACGCTCTTGATGGAGTTCTGAGC
>CAMWRI010000161.1 GCA_947176585.1 uncultured Porphyromonadaceae bacterium | reverse complement strand
CCTCGAAAGTGGCCGCCACGCCCGCGTTCAACGCAGCCGTAGAGCCTGCCAAGGGCACCGCCACCGACCACTACACCACTCCCATGCAGACCCCGCAGACGTGGATCTTCGTGGCCCTCACCGGCAGCGAGCAGTACAACGCCGCAAACCGCAACATGCTGAGCATGGCATCGCAGATTCTCTCAAACCGCCTGCTCAAGAAGGTGCGCGAGGAAATGGGTGCCACCTACAGCATCGGCGCCTACGGCCAGGTTGAGCGCCTGGGTGGCACCAACGCCATCATTCAGGTGCCCGTGCCCGTCAAGCCCGAGACCCGCGACGAAGTGCTCGAAGTGATCAAGACCTATTTCGACAATATGGCCGCCGACGTCACCGCCGAGGAACTCGACCCCATCAAGGAATATATGGTTAAGAACGCCGTGGAAGCCCGCGAGAAAAACGACAGCTGGAACGGCGCCATAGCCGGCAGCCTCATCAACGGTGTGGACTCCTTCAACGGCAACATCGAAGCCATCAATGCCACCACAGTGGCCGACGTTCAGAACTTCATGCGCAATCTGCTCGACCAGGGCAACTACCGCGTGGTGCTTCTCGAAGCCGCCGAATAAGGCCTCAGGCCTTCCCCGTCATTAAAGCGGGCCGCGCATGATGCGCGGCCCGCTTTTGCTTTTCAGCAAAATTGCTTACCTTTGCACCCGCAATGGAAAACAAAGACTACACGATGGCCGAGGCAATCCGCGAAGCCAAGCGATGCCTCGGATGCAAGGTGCCCCAGTGCCGCAAGGGTTGCCCCGTGGAAAACGACATTCCTGCATGGATTCATGAACTGTCGATGGGCAATATGGGCAATGCCATGGCAATAATCAACCTGCGGAGCAATCTTCCCGCTGTGTGCGGCCGCGTGTGCGCCCACGAGCGTCAGTGCGAGGGCCACTGCGTGCTCGGCAAGAAAGGCGAGCACATCAACATAGGCCGTCTCGAGCGCTTCGTGGCCGATTTCGACTCGATGATGAACCTCTCCGGGCCAGCCATAGTGCAGAAAGACCGCGGCCGCGTGGCCGTGATAGGCAGCGGCCCTGCCGGTCTCACCATCGCCGGCGAGCTCGCGCGCAAGGGCGTGGCCGTGGAAATATTCGAGATGGAGCCTGAGACGGGCGGAGTGCTCATGTTCGGCATCCCGGAGTATCGCCTGCCCAAAGGTGTGGTGCGCAACGAGATTCGCAAGATAGCCCGCCTGGGTGTGGCCATCCATTGCTCCGTGACCATCGGACGCGATCTCACCATCGACGACCTCTTTGCGCGTGGCTTCGACGCCATATTCATGGGCACCGGCACCGGCAAGCCACGCCACCTCGACATCCCGGGCGCCGATAATCCCGGCGTGCGATACGCACTCTATTTCCTGCGTCGCGTGAGCCTCTGGCGTGAGGGCTACATAAGCCGCGAGGAAGTGCCCGTGGCCGAGGGCGACAGGGTCTACGTGGTGGGTTGCGGCAACACAGCCATGGACGCCGCCCGCACCTCCGTGCGCCTCGGGGCCGGAGCCGTCACCGTGCTCTACCACCGCGGCATCGACCGCATGAGCGCCCTGAGGTCCGAGTACGACGACGCCCTTGCCGAGGGCGTGCAATTCTGCTGGAACACCTCGATCAAAGAAATACTCACCGATGCCGACGGCCGCCTCTGCGCACTCGTGCTCGACACCCCCGCCGGCGAGCAGCGCGTGGAAGCGCAGAAGGTGATCATGGCGGTGGGTAGTGCGCCAGCCAGCCGCATCGTGAGCACCACCGACGGCATTGAAGTGGACGAAAAAGGCTACGTTATCACCCGCGAGACCCCCTACGGCATGACCACACGCCGCGGCGTCTTTGCCGGCGGCGACGTCACTGCCCGCCCCGCCACAGTGGTCCACGCAATGCAGGATGCCCGCCGCGTGGCCGAAGGCATGCTCCGCTACCTAGACGCCGTAAAACTCATGCAGGAAATCGACAATCCCAAGGCGCAATAGCAATTGAGCCTCAAAAACTTGCTCGCGCAGAAATAAATGCCTATATTTGGGGCACCCAAATATAGCAGCCCATGCGCGCACCCTTGTTTATAGCCTTGTTCACATTTCCGTCGGCCACCGCAGGCAGCCGGGTGACGCCGGGCTACGGCGCCCGCCAGCATTTCGCACCCGCCCTCCTCTGGAGCGTCCCCGATGCCATGGCAGAGAAATTCTATCCAATCTCACCATACGTATTCTGCAACGGTAATCCGATTGCCAATGTGGATAAGGATGGTAACCTTACAATATTCGTAAATGGGTTCCATTTTGGTGATGGTGACAGTTCGGCTTATTGGAATGGCGTAGATAAACAAATTATGGATTATCTTAAAGATCAAAGAGCTGTATATCTTGATGGTTCTAATGGCGGATTAAGGCGGACAACCACTCCTAATAATCAAGAACGGAATATAAGAGCGACCAAACGAATTGACTGGGGAAAGAAAGCAGGCCAAAGTGATGCAAAAATTATTAGTGCTATCGTTGCCGATGATGAAAAAAATCATGTTGTGACTCATAGTATGGGAGCTGCATATGCAAAAGGCTATATCCGTGGCTTAAAAAAAGTATTGGGAGATGACTTCATAAAGAAAATTGAATGGGAAATCGACATAGCTCCATACCAGCCCGAAAAGCAATCTGCGGCGAAAGGGGTTAGCACTGGCTTACTACAGCATGATAATGATGGTATTGCCAAGCATTTAGACATGGAGGGCATGGCGTATAAAGAAAGTAGCAGATATAGAGGCGAATCAAGCGCTCACAGTATAGACTCGTTCTCTAATGAATTAATCTCATTCATAATTAATTTCATTGCTGCATTATCTAATAAAAGTAAATAATATTATGAAGAAGCTTTTAATAATTCTTTTTGTTCTCTCTGTTCTATTCTTTTTATTGCTACCAATTAGTGGGTATGTTGTTATGATAGTTAATCGCATAATTGGAGAGCGGGCATATTCACAGCATCAGAGGCTAATAGATATGAATATTGATACAGAGATGAGGGCAAGAGATAAGCTTCAGATTTCTGAAAGCTTTATTTTAAATATTGACACTCTTTGGGCTCAAGCAAAGAATAATCAAGGCGAGAACCAAATGGGGCATGCAGAACCCTCCATTACAGACGCCTCGCTATATGACCCCACCGAAATATACCTGCATATGATTAAATACAAGCTGCATGACTCAATCCCTTCTACAAAACTATTGCCAATATCACCAAAGGAGTTTTATAGCGCATCAACCGATACAATAATATATAGCACAGACGGCACCCTATGCTGGGCATTCATTGCACTCTCGCATAGAAACAATAATGGAGTGGACAGCATATGGGCGTTTAGCGTCATCGGAAAACGAAGTGATACTATGCAGCCTTTTAAGATTTACATCAGAGATTTTGAACCGCGCAGTTCCACAACAAACTCCTGTGTTTCTGACATGATATTTGACAACCTATTCACGGATCAGTATTCCTACCACGAAAACGATATCCACCCCCAAAAAGATAACTGGCCAACTTTAAGCGAGCCATCATTTTTTTCGAGACACCCTTTGTTCAAAAAATATGATGATTCCACCTATCATTTCGAGTGGTATAAAATAGATCCGCTAAAGGGCTCTCGAAAAGAGAATATTCGAAGATATAAGTATCCATATTGAGTACGCACACTTTCAACGGATTTGCACAGCATCCACAACATTATTTTTTAATGCCACTATTTAGCGCAAATACTAATGACTATCTCCACGCCCCGTGGGGGAGCATCGACAACGACCCCGACGGTACCGACTATTACGGTCGGCCGGGATTCCCCACATCCGGCAGCGAATACTCCTGGGACGCCGCCGGGCGCA
>CAMWRI010000160.1 GCA_947176585.1 uncultured Porphyromonadaceae bacterium | reverse complement strand
TAGCGTCTCGTGGGCTCGGAGATGTGTATATGAGACATCGCTCTTGGGGGTGCGGGTGATGCGCACGGGCTCGGCGTCGCGGACCGCGAGCGAGAGGGTGTACAGGTCGTTGTTGGATGCGTTCTGCTCCAGGCTTTCGTAGGAGATACCGAAGAGCACGGTCTTGCCGTCGGGGCTCACGACGGGGGAGCTCACGCGGCCCAGTGCCTCTAGGGCGTCTATGTCGAACACTCCTGTGGCAGTCTTGAAATCGCTGCGCTCGATGATGGGGGCATCTGCAGCGGCAACCGGCTGTGCAGCCGCCACGATGGCTGATGCGCTCATAATGATAGCTGAAATGGTTTTACTCATTTTATGTTGATATAAGAAAATTCAATCTATAAGGGTGGCGCCGTCTATATCGGCTATGCGGGCCCGCAGGGCGGGAGCCGAGTCGGCGTTGATCTCGAGGGTGAGGGTGCACGTGTTGTCGAACTCCCGCTCCACCACGGCCACATCAAAATCTTTCGTGAGCTTCATGGCCGAGTTCATTGCCGGATATGGGAAATGGAATCTCACGCGCGCCATGTCGTGCCGTTCCACGGTTTGGGCAGCCTCCAGAGCCATGCGTGCAGCCGTGCGGTAGGCCACGATGAGCCCCGACGTGCCCAGCTTGATACCACCGAAGTAGCGCACCACCACAACGACCACATTCGTGAGCCCCAGGGAGTTGATTTGCCCCAGGATGGGCTTGCCGGCGGTGCCGCTTGGCTCGCCGTTGTCGTTGCTCAGGAATTGGTCGCGGGCACTTCCAAGCATATAGGCCCAGCACACGTGGCGGGCGTCGTAGTAGCGCTTCTGCATCTGCGCCACCACTTCCTTGGCCTCGGCGGCTGTAGACACCGGAAAAGCGAAGCCCAGGAATTTGCTCCGCTTTTCGGTGTACTGTGCCTCGGAGGGCGAGGCGATGGTGTAGAACATATCAGCCATCAATACTGATGATGCTCGCGATTCAGCTCGGCAGGCGTGAGGGGCTGCTTGTTCATCTTGCGCCACACGTAGGCGATATAGGCGATCACGAAGGGAATCAGCACCGACACCCGGCTCATCACCTTGAGGGTGAACAGCGACGACGAGGAGTTGCTTATCGACAGCGAGCTGCCTGCGTCGAGCAGCGAGGGATAATAGGCCATGGAGTCGTAGCCGGCGAGGAGGAAGAGAATCACCACCACCAGCACCGTGCCTATACCGCAGAACCATATGCCGGCTCGCCAGCGCGAATCGAGAGCCGTGCGGAAGATGCCATACAGCACCATCACCACGCCGGCCAGCAGAATCACGGCGCCCCACCACATGTGGAGCAGGCTGTGCAGATAAGCGTTGGGCTCTGAGGCAAAGGTGCCGTCGGGCTGCATGCGCATTCCGGGCGAGAGCATCAGCACCACCACGAAGGCCACGAAAAGGAGCGCGAACACCAGGCCGTTGGCTCCTGCCACGCGGCGCATACGCGCAGTGAAGGAGGCGTCGCCGGAGATATTGTTCACGAAGTAGAGCGCGCCCTGAGTGCGTGCGAGGAAGAACACGGCCACACCCAGCAGCAGGTTTTTCCAGCTCGCGATGGCCTCCAGGCCGTGGGTGGGTGCCCAGCGGGAGATCACGGGATTGCCGGCATCGAGGATGTTGCCGCGTGCCACGGTGAACTCGGCTCCGAAAAACATCATGGCCACGGCCACACCCAGGAGGATGCAGCCCACGATGCCGTTGAAGAGCAGCAGTCCGTCGTACACGCCGGTGCCGTAGATATTGCCTTTCTTGCGGCGGTACTCATAGCTCACGGCCTGCACCACGAAGCTGATGAGGATGAGCATCCACAGCCAGTAGGCTCCGCCGAAACTGGTGGAATAAAACAGCGGGAACGAGGCGAAGAAAGCGCCACCGAACACCACGAGCGTGGTGAACGACAGTTCCCACTTGCGTCCCAGCGAGTTGATCATGAGCTGACGCTCCACCTCGGTGCGCCCGGCCCACAGAAGGGTCTGGCCGCCCTGAACGAACAGCAGAAAAACGAGCACGGCGCCGAGCACGGCGATAAGCAGCCACCAGTAGGCTTGCAGGATTTCAAGTTCTGTCATAGTGTATAGAGCGGTTATCAGTTATTGTCTTTTTCAATATCTCCGCGCGAGCTGCGGGCTATGAAGCGCGCCATGATGCTCACCTCGGCCACGAGCAGCAACGTGAACACTGCGGCAAAAATCCAGAACGTAAGTTGCACCGACCCGGAAGGCACGTCGCTGATGCCGGCCGTCACGGGCAGCAGGTCCTGAATAGTCCACGGCTGGCGGCCCACCTCGGCCACAATCCAGCCGGCCTGGCTGCATATCCACACAAGTGGCAGCGAGATCATGCCGGCCCAGAGCACGAACTTGTTGGCCAGCAGGCGCGGGCGGAAGCTCGACGCGAAGGCGCCCAGCATCAGCACGAGCAGCAGGATGCCACCCAGGCACACCATCACGCGGAAGGCATAGAAGGTGACCGTCACCGGCGGCACGGCCTGCTCGGGAGTCTCGAAATAGCCGTAGCCGAAGTATTTGAAATCCTTGGCCACCCGGGCTGCGGCATCGGCCATCGCGCTTTCGTCGCCGGCGGCGCGGGCGGCGTTGTAGTCGCGCAGGGCCTGCTGGGCGCAGCGGCCGGTGGCGATTCGCTCGGCGTAGCTCACGGTGCGCACGGTGTCGCCTGCGGGCGTGAGCTCAATGCCCTGCAGCAGGTCGTTGATGCCGGGCACGAAAGAATTGGGGTCGTGATTGGCCAGCACGCTTAGGCCCTTGGGGATCGACACCTCGAAGTGCATCGCGGGAGCGTCGTCGCCGGGCTTTTTATCAGTGTTGAGGATGCCGAAGCCCACGAGCTCCTGCCCCACCTTGCCGTCGTATAGGCCTTCCATCGCGGCCAGTTTCATGGGCTGCACGCGCGCCACCTGCACGGCCGAGCCGTCGCCGGTCATGAACGTGAGCAGCATGCCGGCTATGCCGAACCATGCACCTATCTTGAGCGAAGTGGTGGCGGCGCCCACGTTGCTGCGGCGCCAGAGCAGCCAGCTGCTCACACCCACCACAAACACGCCGGCCAGCGTCCAGGTCGAGAACACAGTGTGGAAGAACTTGTTCATCGACACGGGGTTGAAGGCCACTTCCCAAAAATCGCTCATCACGTTGCGCATCTGGGCCGGGTCGAATTCCATACCCACGGGATTCTGCATCCATGCGTTAGCCACGAGAATCCACAGCGCCGAGAGTGTGACGCCTATCGACGTGAGCCAAGTGGAGGCGAGGTGGAAGCCACGGCTCACCTTGTTCCAGCCGAAGAACATCACGGCCACAAACGTGGCTTCCATGAAGAAGGCCACTATGCCCTCGATAGCCAGCGGGGCACCGAAGATGTCGCCCACAAACCAGCTGTAGTTCGACCAGTTGGTGCCGAATTCAAATTCCAGGATGATGCCCGTGGCCACGCCTATGGCGAAGTTGATGCCGAATAGTGTCATCCAGAATTTCGTGAGCGCCTTCCAGCGCTCGTTGCCTGTGCGGTAATAGGCCGTTTCCATTATAGCCACGATCACCGACAATCCTATCGTGAGTGGCACAAACAGCCAATGATACATAGCGGTGAGGGCGAATTGCGCTCTCGACCAGTCTACTACGCTCATCAAGTCGTTCATATCATATTAGAGTTTCGGGGTTTCGGGATTATGCGAAAGCGCCTCACGCACGGCTGCGGCACGATCCTCGTCGTTGTGGTAGCGCGTGGCCAGGATATCGGGGAAGAAAAACAGCTTGAGCACGGCGAATATCACCACCAGCTTGATGATGATTATCGCCCAGAGGGTGCGCCCCACGGTCATTCGCCTGAAGCCTTCCACATAGAAGTTGAGCACGCCCGCAAAGATATTGCCGCTTCGCTTCATAGCGCAAATA
>CAMWRI010000159.1 GCA_947176585.1 uncultured Porphyromonadaceae bacterium | reverse complement strand
CACAGGCAAGCGTATCTCCATCAAGGATACCCGCGGCATCATCGACGCTATCCTCGACGGCGCTATCCTCAAGGCTCCCACCAAGAAGCTCCCCATCTTCGACTTCGAGATTCCCACCGAGCTTCCCGGCGTAGATCCCAAGATCCTCGACCCCCGCGACACCTACACCAACCCCGAGGAATGGTACGCTAAGGCCAACGATCTCGCCCAGCGCTTCATCAACAACTTCAAGAAGTACGAAAACAACGCTGCCGGCAAGGCCCTCGTAGCCGCCGGTCCCCACCTCGACTAACAGCAGCGACACGTCTATAAAAACTCAGCCTCGGCAACTACGCCGGGGCTGAGTTTTTTATTTTGGTTTTATAAGATTTATAAGTTTTATAAGTCTTATATAGGGGTCAGATGTCCAGGCGGTCCACCTCGAGGTCGAGGTTCAGGATTTCGTGCCAGGGGAGGCCGTTGGCGGCTACGGCGGCCAGGAAGGGATCGGGATCGAATTCTTCCACGTTGTGCACGCCGGGGGTGGTCCACTTGCCGGTGAGGAACATCATGGCGCCGCACATTGCGGGCACGCCGGTGGTGTAGCTCACGGCCTGCATGCCGGTCTCGCGATAGGCCTCTTCGTGGGAGCAGTTGTTGTAGATGTAGTAGGTGAGCGGCTTGCCCTCTTTGTCGAGTCCGGAGATGCGGCAGCCGATGCTCGTCTCGCCGTGGTAGTTTTCGCCGAGGTCCTGTGGATTGGGCAGCACGGCCTTGAGGAACTGCAGGGGCACGATCTTGGTGCCGTTGTAGTCCACTTCATCGATGCGGGCCATGCCTATGTTTTGAATCACACGCAGGTGGGTGAGGTACTCCTGGCCGAAAGTCATCCAGAAGCGGGCGCGGCGCAGCGTGGGGTAGTTGAGCACGAGCGACTCCAGCTCTTCGTGGAAGAGCAGATAGCTCTCGCGCTCGCCTATGCGGGGATAGGTGAGGGGCATGTGGTACTGCAGGGGGTCGGTGCTCACCCATTCGCCGTTCTTGTAGTAGCGGCCGCGCTGGGTGATCTCGCGGATGTTGATTTCGGGATTGAAGTTGGTGGCGAAGGCCTTGCCGTGGTTGCCGGCGTTGCAGTCCACGATGTCGAGAGTGTGCATCTCGCTGAAGTAGTGCTTGGCTGCATATGCCGTGAACACTCCGCTCACGCCCGGGTCGAAGCCGCAGCCCAGGATGGCCGTGAGGCCTGCCTTCTCGAAGCGCTCGCGGTAGGCCCACTGCCAGGAGTATTCAAAGTGGGCTTCGTCGCGGGGTTCGTAGTTGGCCGTGTCGAGATAGTTCACGCCGCAGCGCAGGCATGCGTCCATTATGGTGAGGTCCTGATACGGGAGTGCCACGTTGATCACCATCACGGGCTTGTGGCGCTCGAAGAGGGCCACCACCTGCTCCACGTCGTCGGCATCGACGGTGTCGCATGTGATATTGGATGCTCCGATGGCCTTGGCCACGGCCTCGCACTTGGAGAGGGTGCGCGATGCGAGCACGATTTCCGAGAACACTTCGGGGTGCTGTGCGCACTTGTGGGCAACGACGGTGCCGACGCCGCCCACGCCTATGATAACTACTTTCATTCCTTTATGGGTTTCTTATGGGTGTTTTTCTTATTTGATATAGCGATACATGCGAATGTGAAGATGCCCAGGGCTATTAGCAGCAGCGTCTGGGTGCCCAGCACCATATTGGCGAAGGCGCCGGCCGGCGCGGCGGCCAGTCCGTAGGTGCCGAGGGCGAAGATCACAGCCCATTGCCAGGGGCCTATGCCGCCGTTGCTGGGCACGGCCATGGAGATGCTGCTGAGCACGAATGTGACCAGCACCGTGACGGCTCCCCCGGGGGCGGATGCCAGCGAGGCCGTGAACGGGAAGGCATAGAAGGCAAGGTATAGCTGGATGTAGTAGCAGCCCCACACGCCGGCGCTGAGCAGCAGCCAGCGCCCTCGGCCGGGCATGGTGGCCACCACGGCGAATCCCTGCCACAGGCCTGCCACTATCTCGCGCAGTCGACCTGCGAGGGCCGACCGGCTGCGGGCTACCCACCACACGGTAGCACCACCTGCGATCACGCATGCAGCCCAGAGCCACGGCGATGCGAGCAGTCCCGCAATGCGCTCGGCGGCTCCGGCGCTGTCGCGCAGGTATTCCATCATGTGGCCCGAGGCGAGGGCAAAAGCCAGGAGGATGAGCAGCAGCACAGTGAGGGTGTCGCTCAGGCGGTCGGCCACCATGGAGCCGAACACGCGGGTGAAGGGCGCTCTGGTACGGCGTGCCACATAGGTGGTGCGCCACAGTTCGCCCAGGCGCGGAAACACCAGGTTCACGGCATAGGTGCCGAAGATGCTGAGGGTGAGCTGCCAAAGGCTGCATTCTATATCCAGCGCTCGCAACTGGATGCGCCATCGTGCGGCGCGGGCCACATGGCTGAGAATGCTCACGGCCAGTGCGGCCACTATCCACCAGGGGCGGCAGTCGCGGCGCACTATGGCGGCCATCTCGCCGAAATCTATACTTGTGAAGAGCACATAGCACAGCCCGGCACTCACGACGAGCGGAATGCCATAGGCGGCCAGGCGGCCGGCGATAGAACGGCGTGGAGCGGTTTCTGTCATTTCTTATATGCGTGCGCGTATGTGCGTGCGCGCGTTCGGATGCAAAGGTAAGCATTCTTTTTATAATTTTTCCAATCAAAATATAATTATGGCTTAAATCCTCTGGAAAACAGAACTTCCGAAAGGCTTCGACGTTATTGCATAGCAAGCACATATCATTTACAAAATTTGTGCGTATGAGTTACACTATTGTTACAAGACACCCTCTTGTGACACCAAATTACACCCCTTGTAACAATCTTGAAACAAAATTACAAATTTGTAACACTCTGCATATAAGTTATTTAAGTGGCATTCAGTAGCAAAATTGTAACAATTAACATATCTTAACATTAAAATTCTTGCATTTGTGAAATAATGAGTAATTTTGAATCGTCAAACGAAAACAACGACACAACAAAACATCACAAAAACCACATAAAAACTTTCAACTATGGGAACCGAAAAATTTCAAAACGAACTGATGAAACTGCAGGGCAATCTTCTTAACTTCGCCTATATGCTCACGAGCAACCGCGACGATGCCTACGATCTTCTCCAGGACACCACCCTCAAGGCTCTGGACAACGAGGCCAAGTTTGCCGAGAACACCAACTTCAAGGGCTGGGTGTTCACCATCATGCGCAACATCTTCATCAACAACTACCGCCGCGCCGGCCGTGCAGCCACCGTAACCGACACCACCGAGAACCTCTACCACCTGAACCTCTCGCAGGACAGCGGCCTCGACACTCCCGAAGGCTCCTACACCGCAGCCGAGATCACCGATGCCATCAACGCTTTCAGCGACGAATACCGCATCCCCTTCTCGATGCACGTTGCAGGCTACAAGTACAACGAAATCGCCGAAAAGATGGAGCTTCCCCTCGGCACCGTGAAGAGCCGCATCTTCTTCGCCCGCAAGAAACTCCAGGAGCAGTTTGCCGACTACCGCTAAACCGCCCCGACCGATTCTCACACGCATAGCAATTCTCACGCGATCTCACACGCGACACTTTATTAAGATATAGAAATTTTTCGTTTCCATCCCGTTTTCTTACCGCCCGGCACTTGAGAAAGTAGCAAGCGGAAAACACAAGAGAGGGATTTTACAGCGAAATTCCTCTAAATCAAAATAAAAAACACACATCATCGCAGCTGCCCCTCCCGGGTGGCTGCGATGATGTTATAGGCATCCTGTGAAAAACAATTATAATTCAGGCGCGCCTTGACCACCCGACGGAAATTGTTACAATCCGGTTAAAAATACTACCCCCCCTATTGCACATCAAATAATATCAGTATATTTTTGTAAAAAATTAGCTTTCAATTATAAACATTTAGAAATTTAATTCAACAAGCCTATGAAATATCTACTCCTATTACCA
>CAMWRI010000158.1 GCA_947176585.1 uncultured Porphyromonadaceae bacterium | reverse complement strand
ATGATACGCCTCGTCACGCTCGCCACCATCAACGGCGGCTACCTCAACTTCATGGGCAACGAATTCGGTCATCCCGAGTGGATCGACTTCCCCCGAGAGGGCAACGGCTGGAGCTACAAATATGCCCGCCGCCAGTGGAGCCTCGTCGACAGCCCGTTCCTCAAGTACAAGCTGCTCAACGCCTGGGACAATGCCATGATACATCTCGTGAGCGGCGTCCACAATTTCCAGGCTCTCCCCGTGCGCAAGCTCTGGGAGAAGGACGACGATCAGATACTCGCTTTCATGCGCGGCGACCTCGTATTCGTATTCAACTTCAGCCCCTTCAAGAGCTTCGAAGGCTACGGCATCCTCGCCCCAGGCGGCGTCTACACCTCCGAGCTCTCCACCGACAACCCCGCATTCGGTGGCTACGGCAACGTGGACGAGACCACAGAGCACTTCACCATTCCCGACCCTCTCTACACCCCCCACGGCGTGGAATGGCTCAAGCTCTACCTCCCGGCCCGCACCGCCACCGTCCTCCGCAAAAAGCCCTAAAAATTGAAGGGCCGGAGGCTCTTGATTTTGTTAACCCCGTGCGTCCGCACGGGGTGAGACACCATCTGGCACTGCAGCCCCGGAGGGGGTGAACATTCCCCCGGCAGAATACTGCTCTTTTAGACTTTGCACTCAAAATCCTTGCATAATTATAACTAATTAGTTATCTTTGCGCCATGATTTCAAGAGATAGCAGCCGGCAATATGTAAGAACGGTTTATAAAACGCCTGAATTTCAGTCGTTTTATACTGCGTTGCAGCCCAAAGTACAATTGAAATTTGACTACGTTATAGACATCATATCCACTATTTATAACCTGCCCACCAAGTTTGTCAAGCATCTTGAGAATACCGATCTCTATGAAATGAGAGTGTCAATCGGCCCAAACGAGTATCGAACGATAATCTTTGCAATTGATCACGACAACATTATCGAGGCTAAAAATATTATTTTGCTCAATGCTTTTCTAAAAAAAGACAGCAAATCATATCGCAAACAAATCGAAATTGCACTCTCGATTTTAAACAACATGGAACTATGAGAAATATAAATCCCCGAAAACTGGCCACACTTGAAACCGCCAATAAAGAACTCGATGAGAAATACGGCATTTTAGGGACGCCATCGCGTGAACAATTCAACGAGGAATCACTCGCATGGTTCTATGGCAACATGCTCCGCCAACGCCGCAAAGAGCTGAAGCTCACCCAGAAGCAACTCGCCGAGAAACTCGGCAGAGAACAAAGCTACATTGCTCGTGTGGAAAACGGCAAGGCCGATATCCAGCTCTCCAGTTTCTTCCGTATTGCCACCGTTCTTGGCATACAGTTCATACCCACATTTATCAATTAGCTTGCAACCCATAGACAAACTCCACCCGCCGCGAATAAACCGCTGTGGGTGGAGTTTTTTGTCTTCATGTCCGAGCCGCAATCGGCTCACCTTGTTATTTTATTTCTCAATTGCCGTGGGGCGCAGTTCATAGGCCGAGATGGCGATCGTGAAGCCCCAGTAGATGAATGCGATGCTCACGAGGAACGAAACCATGAACATGTTGCTCACCCAGCCGGCTTCCATGAAGAAGAAACCGATGAGGCAGAGGAGCACGCCGTTCACAACGCCCAGCCAGCGGTAACGCGCGCGGCTGCCGGCCGTGCAGGCATCCACGAGAGCCTCAACGCCCCAGAAGAGGAACAGGAATGCAAGGAAATACGGGAACACCATTTCGCTCAGGAACACGTTGCGCACCAGCACGAAGCCGATGAAAATATCGATCACGCCGCCGGCGAGCCACCAGCCCCACGTGCCGTGGGTCTTGCCGCTGGCCGATACGCTCAGCTGAACGGCGCCGGCCAGGATAAGCAGCCAGCCGAAAATCTGAGAGGCCACGGCATAGCCGGCCTCGGGCCAGAACCAATAGGCAAAACCGCCCATCACCATAAACAGGCCCACAAGAAGGATCACCCACCATGCGCGGGTTGTACCGAGATTTGTTGCATTAAAGGCTTTCATAATTAAAGGAGAGTTGAATTTTGGTTAAACTTGAATTTTCATCTTTCGTGGCGGTGCTCTCTCTGCATCGCTTTGTATCTAAAAAACAAGCTCGGGACCGATTTTGTTGGCCGCCATGCGATTTTTTAGTAATTTTGCGTGATGATTTACCCCGCATCCACATTTGAGAAGAAGACCGGTTTCGACGCCGTGCGCCGCGCCGTGGCCGAGGCTTGCGTTTCGCCCATGGGGCGCGAGCAGGCCGCCGGGATGGCCTTTGCCGTCAACCCCGCCGAAGTGATGCTGCACCTCCACCGCACTGCCGAGATGCTCGCGCTCACGTCGCAGGAGGGCTCCGAATTCCACATGGGAGCCATCCACGACGTGCGCGCCGCCCTGCGTGCCATCCGCGTGGAGGGCTCCTTCATGCCGCCACAGGAACTGATGCAGCTGCGCACCGTGATGGCCACCGTGGCCGATCTCGACGCATTCTTCTCGGCCCGCCGCGACGAAGAAGGCCACTCCTCCCTCCCGGCCCTGGACAGCATAGTGGTGGATCTCATCCCATTGCCGGACGCCGCGCGCGCGATCGACCGCCTGCTCGACCGCTGGGGCAACGTGCGCGACACCGCCTCGCCCGAGCTGGCCGAAATCCGCCGCTCGCTCGCGTCCATGAACGGCTCCATTGCCGGCGCCATGCGCCGAGTGATGGCCCGCGCCGTGCAAGAGGGCTGGGTGGAGCCCGACGCTTCGCCCGCCGTGCGCGACGGTCGCCTCGTCATCCCCGTGGCCCCGGCCAATAAACGGCGCATAGCAGGTATCGTGCACGACGAGTCGGCCTCGGGAAAGACGGTGTTCATCGAGCCCGCCGAAATCGTGGAGGCCAACAACCGCCTGCGCGAGCTCGAGATGCGCGAGCGCCGCGAGGTCACGCGCCTGCTCGTGGCCATGGCATCCGTGCTTCGCCCCGACATTCCGGTGATGCTCGACAATCTCGAGCTCCTGGGCATGCTCGACTTCGCCGCCGCCAAGGCACGCTATGCCGCTGCCACCGGCGGCACGCTCCCCGCCGTGGCCCCCGGGCCCGAGATGGAATGGTACCACGCCTGCCACCCCGTGCTGCAGGCCTCGCTCGAGCGCCAGGGCAAGGAGATAGTGCCGCTCGACATCACACTCTCCGCGCCCGACAAGCGCATCCTCGTGATCTCCGGCCCCAATGCCGGCGGCAAATCCGTCACGCTCAAGACCGTAGGCATCGTGCAGTATATGCTCCAGTGCGGCCTCCTGCCCCCTGTCTACGAAAACTCGCGCATGGGCATCTTCGACGGCATCTTCATCGACATCGGCGACGACCAGAGCATCGAAGACGACCTCAGCACCTACTCATCCCACCTGCGCAACATGAAATACTTCCTGGGCCACGGCACCGCGAGCACCCTCGTGCTCATCGACGAGTTCGGCGCCGGCACCGAGCCCACCATCGGCGGCGCAATCGCCCAGGCCATCCTTGCCCGATTCAACGAGCAGCAGATGTGGGGAGTGATCACCACCCACTTCCAGAACCTCAAGCACTTCGCCGAGGAAACGCCCGGCCTGTGCAACGGCTCCATGCTCTACGACCGCCAGCTTATGCAGCCGCAGTTCCGCCTGCTCATTGGCCATCCCGGCAGCTCCTTCGCCATCGAGATCGCACGCAAGACCGGCCTGCCGGAAGCCATCATCGACGCAGCCGAGGCCATCGTGGGAAGCGACTACGTGAATATCGACCGATATCTGCTCGACATCACCCGCGACAAGCGCTACTGGGAAAACAAGCGCGCCGACATCCGCCGCAAGGAAAAACGCCTCGACGAAACACTCGAGCGCTACGAAGCCGATGCCGACAAACTGCGCGAGCAGCGCCGCGAGATCATAGCCGACGCCCGCGAGCAGGCGCGCCGCATCATCTAGGGCAGCAACGCCGCCGGGGCGCGCACTCTCCACGCGATTCGCCGCCCCCAGGCCTAC
>CAMWRI010000157.1 GCA_947176585.1 uncultured Porphyromonadaceae bacterium | reverse complement strand
AATGGGATGATATGAGTTTTGTTGCCTCCAAGTTGTTACCATCGTTTTCCATCAATCATATACTGGGATTGTTATGGCTGTAGTATCAAATACACTCTTAGCATTGAAATTCTTGCTCTGGAAAAGTATTAACTTTTTCAGAGTAATTTTTATATAACTTTTTTATTGCTGTCCGATAAAAAACTTTTTAAAGCTTTCTTTGCAATTAAGTTACAGGTCTTTTTCTTGGGTGGATATATTTATTTAGCGTTAACACTTTTCCTTATTTCAAAAGGTATAACTGGAATGCTGTTTTACTAAAAGACTGTATAATCTTTGTGTTTATCACATCAATCTTAATGATTGGTGGAGCAATAGCACAAAAACGTATAAGGAATAATATATTTGATATAATCAAAGCTACGACCATAATAGCATTTTATATTAATATATTTACATTCTGTTTTATTGCAGAATTTATACTTCTCCCCATTATTGTATTCTTTTCTATGACAGCGGCATATGCCAATGTCTCTAATAATATTGATGAAAATTATTACTATCCGCTAAATCATAAAATTTATATTCCCTTAGCATAAAGTTAACCTTATTTAGTAAGTTTCTCATATCCACAACACATAGAGGTATTGCAATTGGGGAAAGTTCGGCCTTAAAGTAGAAAAAATCGTTAAAAGCGGTGGGATTGGTAAACATGATGCGGCGGGCCGGGTGTTATAAGGGCATATTAGTTTCAATAAAGTGAGCAACATGAAAAAGATTTTTACCTTATCCGTGCTGCTTTGCCTACTGGCCGGATGCAGCAAACTGACTGTAGACAACTCCGTTGTGACTGACCTGAACCTGAACCGATATCTGGGTGAGTGGTATGAAATCGCACGTTTCGACCACAGCTTTGAACGGGGCATGGAGCAGACCAAGGCCCGCTACGTGCTTCGCGACGACGGGAAGGTGGACGTGCTTAACTCCGGGATGAAAAATGGAGAATATTCAGAGGCCAAGGGTGTGGCCAAGCTGACCGATACTCCTGGCCGCCTGCGCGTATCTTTCTGGGGGCCATTCTACTCTGACTATCGCGTGATGATGCTTGATGATGATTATCAATATGCCCTGGTGGGTAGCGGAAGCGACGACTATCTGTGGATTCTGTCGCGCACTCCGCACCTCTCCGAGAACGTCAGGAACAAGATACTTGCAGAAGCTCAGAAGCGGGGATACGACACGAGCAAGCTTATATGGGTGAAACAATAGGATGCGCAATATCCAAGAATAATCGAAGGCCGGACAAACGGAGGTTTGTTTGGCCTTTGATTTTGGCGCATATGCCTTATTTTTGCTATTTTTGCAATCAAAACCATGAAAAGCCTGTAATCGGGCATCTGCAAAATGAAATACCTACTGACTACCGCACTTCTGGCAATGGTGGGAGTGCTATCAGGCACAGCCGCCGAAGCTGAGCCTCTCATCACCAACGTGCCGGGGCGATACGCTGTAAGCCTCGACGGCAAATGGCGCTCTATAGTGGACCCGTTTGAAAACGGCTATTATGACTATCGGCTGAATCCCACCGACATGCTTTATGCGCAGGACAGGGACAACGATGACCCTACGCGCCTGCAGGAATATGACTTCGAACAAGCCAGGGATATCGATGTGCCGGGCGACTGGAACACGCAGCGGCCGGAGCTGTATTACTATGAGGGCACGATATGGTATCGCAAGCGTTTCTCGCCGGAATTCCATCCCGCCAAGCGGCAGTTCATTCATTTCGGCGCCGCAAATTACGAGGCAATCGTGTGGCTGAACGGTGAGCGTCTGGGCTCTCACACAGGAGGCTTCACGCCGTTTAACTTTGAGGTGACGGGAAAGCTGCGGGAGGGCGAAAATTCGCTCGTGGTGAAGGTGGACAACAAACGCCATCCTGAAGGCGTACCCACGGTGAACGCCGACTGGTGGAATTACGGAGGCCTGACACGCCCCGTGACGCTTATCGAGACTCCGGCCACTTTTATACGTGACTACAGCGTGCAATTGTCGCCGACGGAGAAGAACACAATCGTTTGCCAAGTGCAGGCCGATGGTCCGGCAGCTGCCGACGTGTTGCTTGAGATTCCGGAATTGAAGATTTCACACCGGCATGCGCTCGCTCCGGACGGCATGGCTGAATTTGCCATCAAGACCAAGCCTGAACGTTGGAGCCCTGCCAACCCCAAGCTATACGACGTGCGCCTGATCGCAGGAACCGACACCATCACAGACCGTATAGGATTCCGCACAATCCGCACTGACGGCACTAAGATACTGCTCAACGACGAGGAGATTTTCTGCCGCGGGATCAGCATCCACGAGGAACGGCCCTACGACAGCGGCAGGGCATGGAGCGATGAACATGCCGAGACGCTCCTGAGCTGGGCCAAGGATATGGGATGCAATTTCGTAAGACTGGCCCACTATCCGCACAACGAAAATATGGTGCGAATGGCCGAACGTATGGGCCTGATGGTATGGTCGGAAATTCCCGTGTACTGGACTATTCACTGGGACAATCCCGAGACATATACAAATGCGTCGAACCAACTAAACGAGATGATCACCCGCGACCGAAACCGCTGCAACATAATAATCTGGTCGATTGCCAACGAAACGCCGCGATCCGATTCGCGCCTGAAATTCCTCGCCAATCTCGCCTCAGAAGCACGCACACTCGACGGCGGCGTGCGCCTCATCGGAGCGGCAATGGAAAAAGACGAGGTGAGCCCTGGCGTAATGAGCGTGAACGACCCGCTGGAGGATATTCTGGATATAATCTCATTCAATGAATACATAGGATGGTACGATGGCACGCCCGAGAAGTGCGACCGCTCCGAGTGGACATTCAAGACCCGCAAGCCGGTGTTTATCAGTGAATGGGGCGGCGGCGCGCTCTACGGCATGCACGGTGATGCCACGCATCGTTTCACCGAAGAATATCAGGAGGATCTTTACCGACACCACACACGCATGCTCGACCGCATTCCCGGTCTTGCCGGTTGCACTCCATGGATATTGAAGGATTTCCGCTCGCCACGGCGCCATCTGCCGCGCATTCAGGACGACTTCAACCGCAAGGGGCTGATATCAGACAAAGGACAGCGCAAAAAGGCTTTCTACGTGATGAAAGAATGGTACGACAAAAAAGCTGCTGAAGTACCAGATAAATAAACACAGCAGGTGCATCCCGCGCCGGGGATGCACCTGCTTGATTATTGAGGGCTATTCAGTTTCGATTACAGCTTGGGAGCCACGAAAGTGCGGGCGGCGAGCTGACGGTCTATCTGGTAGAGACCGGTGCCGTCCTCACCCACGAGGGTGAGATCGTCGATAATCTGGCGAACGGTATCTTCCTCTTCCACCTGCTCGGCGATGAATGTGTTAAGCTTCTGACGGGTTGCGAAGTCCTTCTCGTCCTCTGCCATGGCATAGAGATTGTTGATGAGAGCGGTCACCTTGGTCTCATGCTCGAGAGTGGCCAGAAATGCGTCCTTTACGGAAGCCCAGGAGTCGGGCACACCGGCGATGGGCTTGAGCACCACTTTGGCATCGCGGGCGTTCAGATAGTCCATGAGAGCCAGGGCGTGGGCCTGCTCTTCCTGAAACTGGATGCGGAACCAGTTGGCAATGCCCGTGCGTCCCTCATGCTCGAAATGAAGCGCCATAGAGAGATAGAGGTAGGCCGACCACATCTCAGCATTCACCTGCTCGTTGAGAGCATCTTCAATTTTTTTGAGTAACATATATAAATAAGTTTAAAACGTTTTGTTTGAACTTCACAAAAATACAGCATTTATGCGAGGTATCCAAATTAAAAGACAATTCAAGTTTGGCTACCTATAAATGCAACGAGTCAAACCAAATAATGTTCAAGCTTTCTTAAAAGCTTCAATTACTTTTGAGAACGCTTTTTCATCCGGCGTGGCAGCAGAAAACCATTGGCTTCTCGGCAGGTTGGACATGAAAAAAGCGGTCATCGTTCCATATATAATCAAGCAGTGCCCTCCAGCTATTCTCCGCATTATTTCACTACCTTTACAAGACAAATTAGAGTTATTCCTCTTGCGTGCCTAAAAGATAAAAACCAAGTATAAATTACGTCAACAGCTTCTATTCCCAACAGATATCTGTATTTTGGAGATTTCGATTTGCAGGCATAGACATCTTCCTGAATCAGTTCAAGCCACATGTAGGAGACAGGGAATCTTTTCTAATTCCCTTAGATATAGAA
>CAMWRI010000156.1 GCA_947176585.1 uncultured Porphyromonadaceae bacterium | reverse complement strand
ACCACTGATGATAGTTGAGGAAGCGGTGTAGCTCTCGGTGGAGTGCATGAGCACGCCGTCGAGGTAGTTGCGCATGAAGATGATTTCCTTGTTCTTGAGAAGGTCGGCGCTCAGCGATTTATACTTGGTTGCATAATCATCGTTGAGCACGTAGCCCTGGCTCATCACATTCTCGGCAGCTTTCACGCTTTCCTCAAGGAACTTCTTGGCACGGGCGGGATCGGCGGCGTAGCCGTTCTCGGCCTGCGTGCGGTATTTGCAATAGGTTCCTTCCCAAAGGCAGATATAGCTCTTGATTGCATTTGCCATATCCTTACTCCATGTGAGCTTGCCGCTCTGGGTCTTGATGTTTTCGCAAGCGAAGGTGAGGTCGTCAAGAACCTTGTCCATCACCTCGTCGCGGTTATCGCGCTTGCCTTCGAGGATACCCTCGTCGGTGATGTCGACCACCTGGCCCACCCAAGTCACGTCGCCGTACATCTTCACAAGGTTGAAGTACTGCTGCGCGCGGTTCAGGCGTGCGATGCCGATGTAGTGGTTGCGCTCGGCGGGAAGCTGATCGGATCCTTCAACACCGGCGATGATATACTCGCAGTGACGGATCACCTGATAGGGCGAGCTGTAGTTGGTGGACGATGCGGGCACGTTGGTGTTGCTCCACTGCACGAAACCGCCGCCGCACTGGTCGTCGCTCAGCGTCTGGAAGTAAAATTCGCCCAGAGTGTTGCCGCGGCCGTATCCGGAGTAGTAGCTGAAGAGCTGGTCGCACTGCTTGTCGCAGTTCGATGCCTCGTTCCAGAACAAGGGATTGTCTATCTCGATGGCGATGGGATAGCGGTTGTCATCGATGAAATCCTCGCAGGCGGTAAGTGCCGCGCTGCAGGCGATGAGACCAAAAATTATCTGTTTTTTCATTGTATAGTCGAGAATTAGTTTAGAAAGTTACCTGCATACCGAAGCTATAGGTGCGCATCATGGGATCGGTGCGACCGAATGTACCGTTGCTGTAGGAGCTGGTGGTCTTCCACTGCGAACCGATTTCCGGGTCGATGGGATAGTCCTTCATGCCGTTGTAGAGCAGGCAGGGGTTGTCGCAGCTGAAGTAGATGCGTGCCTTCTGGATATAAGCCTTCTTGGTGAGGTCGGCGGGCAGAGTGTAGCCAACGGTCAGGTTCTTGAAACGCAGATACGACATGTTCATCAGGTAGCGGTCCTGAGGATAGAAGTTGTAGCGGCCCTGGGCAATGTTGGACACAGTACCGGCATTGGCGGCACCATCATACATACAGGGATACTTGTTGCTCTGATCCACGTGGTAACCTACGATTTCGTAGCCATCGAAATCCATGGTGTTGTAGGAGTTCTGGTTGGCGTATGTAGCGTCGGCACCGCGGGTGAAAGGCATTACGAATGCCGAGGTGGTCCAGTAGTGACGACGGCCCACGCCCTGGAAGTACAGGTCGATGTCGAAGCCCTTATATGCACCGCCCAGGCGGAAGCTGTACTCGTAGCGGGGAGTAGCGTTGCCGATAACCTTGAGGTCGCCGTGGTTCTTGGCGGAGCCTACGGCTACGGTAGTGTGGTCCTTGTTGGCAAGAGCTGCCTCATAGCCGGCCTGGCCGGGGACGTAAGTCACACCATCGAGTTCGATCATATTCTTGTTGCCGCCGGAGATAACGCCGTCGCCGTCGAGATCCTTGAACTTGATGTCGCCGGGGCCGTAAACGAAGCTGCCGCTCTGCAGACCGGTCTGGTCGGCAACACCTTCCTTATAGATCCACGCGCCCTTTTCGTTTTTGCCGGCGAAATCGCTTTCCTCGAAGTAGCGGTCGTATTCAAAGCCCCAGATGTCGCCGTACACGGCACCATCATAGAAACCGTTAATAGGCATGGTGGGGTTGTTGTATTTCACCACGGTGGTCTTGCCGTCGTAGATGCTGAAGTTGGCATAGATGTCGGCTTCGCCGAAGCTGTGGTTGAAGCCGATGCCGAGTTCCCAACCACGGGTGCGGAGGTGACCCTTATTCATCATGGGAGCGGAAGCACCCAGCACTGCGGGCAGAGTGTTACCGGGAGCGAGCATGTCCTTGGTGTCGCGCTGGAACCAGTCGAATGTGAGGTTGAGGCTATTGTTGAAGAAGCCGAGGTCAACACCCACGTCGGTGGTGATTACGCGTTCCCAGGTGAGAGACGACGATACCAGTTTCGGGGTGGAGAACATTGCCTGCATCTGGCCGGCGTCGTTCAGCCAGTAGGAAGTCTCGTTGGCCACGGTAGCGAGGAACATGTTGCTGCCGATAGCCTCGTTGCCGATGTGACCGTAGCTGGCGCGGATCTTACCGTTGCTGAGGATATTGTCGATCTTGAGGTTCTTGAAGTAGTTTTCTTCGGTGAAGCGGTAGCCTGCCGAGAACGAGGGGAAGAATGCCCACTGGTCGGTGGCGGGGAAGCGGCTCGAAGCATCGTAGCGGCCGTTGGCCTCGAAGAGGTAGATGCCGTTGTAGTCGTAGTTCACGCGGCCGAAGAAACCGGCGGTTGCGCGGTGGGAGAAGTCGGCGCCCACGCTCATGTTGGTGCCCTGAGGACCACCCGTTGCCAGAGGAATGTAGGGCTTGAGAAGGTCGCCCAGCACGTTTTTCTGGCCGGTGAGTTCCTTATAGTTGTACTTCTCGGCAGTACCGCCCACCATCACCTTGATGTTGTTCTTGTTGAAAGAATTCTCATAGGTGGCATATACATTGACGGTCCACAGCGTGCTGCGCGATGCGCTCTGGGCTGCATAGGTGCTGCTGGCGCCCACCATGTATTCAGGATCTTTGGCGGTGTTGGTCCAGTTGTTCCAGCCGTATACGGGCTGATAATCCTTGGTCATGTCGTAGTTGATCACATCGAATGTGTAATCACCGTGCAGGGTGAGGCCCTTGATGATAGTGGCGTCGAAGTAGGCCTGCAGGCGGGTGTCGATAGCCACATCCTCGTAGTTGCCGCTCTGCTCGCGGGCTGCGATCATGCGATACTCATAGTTTTCACCATTGCTTGCCTTGCGGTAGCCGTAGGGGTTGAAATACGAACCCCAGCGCCACATGTAAGTGTAAGTGCCGCCGCTGCCCCAGGTGTTGGGGCCGTTGAACACCTTGTCGCTCCAGCTGAAGCGGGCGCCCACCTTGAGCCAGGAGGCGATCTCGGTGTTGATATTGGCGTTCACATTGTAGCGACGCATGCGGTCGGGACGGTAAGTCATAAGGCTCTGCTTGCTGTCGTAGCCGAAAGCCAGGCGATAGTTGGTCTTGCCGCTTGCACCCTCGATGCTCACGTTATGCTTGTTGCTGGGAGCAGCGTTGTTGTACATGATACCGGTCACGTCCCAGTCGGCATAATACATCGTGGCGCCCGATACGGGATCCTGATAGTAGTCGCCCACATTGTCCATGCTCTGGAAAGGACGAAGCTCGCCATAGCCGCGGGGCTTGCCGTTCTGGGCCTGCCATGCCTCGGCGTAGGGCAGCATCTTGTCGAGATACATACCGAAGAGCTCCGAGTCCACTTTGTGGCGGTTGTTGGTCTGGATGAGTGCACGCAGCTGCGAAGGCACATCGGAGAACTCGGGGAGAGTAGTAGCCTGGCTCCAGCCGAAATTGTTGGTGTACTTCACGCTCACGCGATCCTTGGCATTGGGAGTCTTGGTGGTGATAAGGATCACACCGAAGGCTGCGCGCGTACCGTAGATAGAGCTCGAAGCGGCATCCTTCAGCACGCTGATATCCTGGATATCGTCGGGATTCACAAAACTCAGATCGTCCACGGGCACACCGTCAACAACAATCAGAGGCGAAGAATTCTGGCTGTTGGAAAGAGTACCGGTACCACGGAGTTTGATGGTGGAAGTGGTGTTGATGGCACCATCACCGGTGGTGATGGTGAGGCCGGGAACGGCACCCTGGAGAGCCTTGGCCACGTCGGTGGTGGGACGGCTGTCCATCACGCGGGCTACATCCACGGTGGCGACGGCGCCGGTGAGGTTGGCTTTCTTCTGTGTGCCGTAACCTACCACTACGAGCTGGTCGAGCTGCTCGGTGGTGGGCTGCAGGTACACCATCATGCCCTGGGCGGCGGCCAGGGTCTCGGTCTTATAACCAACGTAGCTCACCTGCAGGGGGGTGCCGGGAGCAACCTTGATCGTGAAGTTACCGTCGAAATTGGTGGTCACGGCATTCGCCTTCACACCCTTTTGCATTACGCTGGCACCAATCACCGGCTCATTGTTCTCATCGAGAACCGTACCGGTGATTGTGGCGACAGTCTGGTTCTGAGCCTGCGGAG
>CAMWRI010000155.1 GCA_947176585.1 uncultured Porphyromonadaceae bacterium | reverse complement strand
CAACTACCGAACGGCCTCACGTGTGCGGCCCCGACGGGTGCCGGCTTCTATAAGCGGGAGGCGCCATGATCAAAGAACTTATGGTGCAGGACGTATTCGCGGAGTACACCTACTTCTATATCGACGCCCACACCAAATCAGGTTTTCTTATCGATCCGGGTGCACAGGCCGGATTGATTTACGACACCATCCGCCGCAACGGCTGGACGATTGAGAAAATCCTGCTAACACACGGCCACTTCGACCATATGGGAGCTGCGGAGGTGCTGCGCGAGAAGCTCGCCGCGCCCATCTATGTCTACCCCGACGACGCGCCATATCTCACGGATCCTTACCTCAACCTGAGCGGCAGCTACCGGCCTTTCACCGTGCCACACTACGAGGAGCTGCTTGACGGCGAGACGATTAGACTGAAGGCCAATTCCGGCTTCTATCTGAAAGTGATCCACACGCCGGGCCACACGCCAGGCTCTGTCACTTATTATTCGCCGGAAGAGCGCGCGGCCTTCGTGGGCGATCTGCTTTATCAGCACGGCCCGGGGCTCACAAATTTCCCCGGAGGCGACCGCCGCACGCTGGAATCGTCGATCGTGAACAAGATACTCACGCTGACGCCCGACACCGTGCTGCTCTCGGGTCACTCGTCGCCCATCACGGTGGAGCGCGAGCGGCAACTGCTTCTATGAACTTGGAATCCGGCAGCGGTTTCGCTGCCGGATTTTTTTGTAGCTGTTAAACTTACGCAGCCCTCTGATAGTTATAGAGTATAATCAATAATCCGTGCCACTATGAAGTACATTTCCAACGGCCGGGGATCTCTCCCCCTCATCAGCCTGATAGCACTGCTTTCTGTGTCGCTCACAGTGAATCTTCCGGGCCTGGCTGTGTCGCCCATGCTGGGCAAGCTCGCCGATTTGTTTCCGCATGCGGGACAGCTGGAAATCCAGTTGCTCACGTTGCTGCCCAATCTGGTGATTATCCCCATGATACTCATCTCGGGCAAGATCACCAGCGTGCGCAACCAGACCGCCGTGCTCGCCACCGGCCTGGCGATATTCCTGCTGGCTGGCGTGCTCTACCTCTTCGCCGATTCAATGCCCTTGCTTGTGGGCCTGGGCGCGCTGCTGGGCGTGGGATGCGGTCTCATAGTGCCTATCGCCGCGGGCCAGCTCTCGGAGTGGTTCTACGGCGAGCAGAACGCGAGGGTGCTGGGCTTCAAATCAGGCACGTCGAACGGCATTGTGATTCTCGCCACCATCTTCGTGGGCTGGGCCGCCGACATCAGCTGGCACACCTCTTTCTGCGTGTATCTCGTGCCGGTGATACCGCTGCTGCTCCTGCCGTTCATGACCAACACGTTCATCCGCAAGCATCTGCACCCCGCAGCGGACAGCACAACCGCGGGAGCGTCGGGCAGCACGGAGCCGGCTAAGAAATTCGCCCGTCCGGGCTTGATTCTGGCAGGTGTGATCGGGCTGTATGTAGCCCTAACCGCCACCTCCATGGTGTTCACCTACTATCTGCCGTTCACCATGAAGCACTACGGCCTGAGCACGTCGCAGGTGGGACTTGCCACAGCGATGTTCTACGTCACGGCCATGATAGGCGGCTTCTCCCTCACGCCTTATCTGCGCCTGGCGGGCAGGACAGGCCTGTACGTGTGCTTCCTGATCATGACGGCAGGACTGCTCATCCTGGGAATGTTTCACACGATAGCGGCCTACGTGACAGGCGTGCTGCTCATCGGTCTGGGCTACGGATTCTTCCAGCCCATCATCTACAACAAGACCACGCAGATAGCTCCGGACAAGACGTTATCTACCAAATATTTCTCCTACACGCTGGCCGGCAACTACGTGGCACTGTCGGTGATACCGCTGATCGTCGAATTTTTCCAGCGCATATTTGACAACCACACGGCCGACTTTCCTTATTATCTGAACGCAGCCATTCTGGGCATAATCTTCGTGGTAGGACTGTTCAAGCGCCGCTCGTTCGTGTGGACCACAGGGAAGTGACACTTGCACGGGAGCAGATTAATTAGTAACTTTGTGGCATAAGCTCAAAATTGTGCCATGAAAATCAGGACCCTGCTTCTTTCAGCAATACTGGCCGCCGCTGCGAGCGCTGATGCGGCAACACCTTCCACCACTCCCGAACTCGAATTCGTGATGCAGCTGCGCGTCACCTGCGACCCCGCAGTGGCAGTGGGTGCCTCGGCCACGGGTCATCGCCAGACCATTCCCATCACGGGCGGCACATTCAGCGGGCCCCGCATCCGCGGCGAGGTGCTGCCCGGCGGCGCCGACTACCAACTGGGCCACGAGCGCAGCGGACGCACCGATCTTGAGGCAATCTATAATATCCGCACCGACGACGGCGTGACCATCCACGTGCGCAACGCGGGAATCATCACTCCCACGGGCGAGGGCTGGTACTTCTACACGCGCCCGGTGTTCGAGGCTCCGGAAGGCAGCCCCTATGCATGGCTGAACGATGCCGTGTACGTGTGCCGTCCTGCCGACGAGGGGATGCCCGGAGGCGTGGTGCTCAACGTGTGGCGTGTGGGCGACCCCTATGATTTCGACGCGAGCGTGCAGTGCCCCGACACGGTGCCCGCTAAGGTGTACGGCCCGGCAGCCCGCCGCGGCAAAGTGGAGACTTTCCACTACAACGCCACCGGCCCCGACGGCAAGACCTTTAAGAAGCGCGCCAGGGTGTACACTCCCTACGGCTACAACCGCAAGGACAAATCCAAGCGCTACAACGTGCTGTATCTGATACATGGCGGAGGCGACAACGTGACGTCGTTTTGCGACGACCCGCGCAGCCCCCTGTCGCTCACCAATGTGCTTGACCATCTTATCGCCGACGGCGAGATGGAGCCGCTTATCGTGGTGATGCCCACATTCTATCCCGATGATCAAAACATAGGTACCAACGGAATGGCCGACGCCATAGCCCTGACCCGGGAGTTCCACAAAGAGATGCGCCGCGATATAATTCCGGCAGTGGAGACGGCCTACAACACCTGGCTCGAAGCGCCGGACAGCGCAGCCGTGACGGCATCTCGCAATCACCGCGCCTTCGGCGGATTCTCGATGGGAGCCCTCACCACGTGGTATCAGCTGGCCTACGACAACGAGGCCGTGGGGCACTATATCCCCCTGAGCGGCGATCTCTGGACCTACGATGCCGAGGGCCGCAAGCAGAGTGTCGAGGAGTCGGCGCGCTGGCTTGAGGACAGGCTCAAAGGCACTCCCTTCGCCAATGATTTCTACGTTTATGCCTACACAGGATCGGACGATATAGCCAGCACGCCGGAGAAGAACCTGATACGCGCCCTCGACTCCGAAACATCCCTGCTACGCTACCGCGGCCGCAACGCCAATGTGCAGTTCTTCATGAAGCCCGGCGGCAAGCACTACTACGGCGACATCAACGCCTACCTCTACCGCGCACTTCCCACCATCAGGTTCTGAGGCGGAGAGGAATGTTCTACCCGCTATGCCGGCGCAACTACGCGCTCCCGGCAGCTATCCAGATAGCAGTCTACCGCTGCCTTAAAATCCCGACGGATATCATCGACGGACGTACCCTCAAATGAAATCAGCGCGTTCTTCAATCCGAGTACTTTCCCGAAGAAACAATTATCGTCGGGGCTTAATTCTACAGAGCCTTGATAGCCTTTATATTTTAAACATTCCATATGATTAGTCCCAGAATTTCTACCCTCTCACTACGGTGAAGGCCATGTAGGCCACGTAGAGCAGGACGAGGATGATGCCAAAGGCACGGGTCATGCGTTTGTCTTTGGTGAACAGAGGCACGAGCCATATAAGGGCGGCGGCTCCAGCGAGAGTGGCGAAGTCCACGAAGCCTATGGAATCGGCTTTCAGTGGGATTACAAGTGCGCTCAGACCTATGGACAGAAGTGCGTTGATGATGCAGGAACCCACTATGTTGCCAAGGGCTATGCCACTGGCGCCTTTGAGAGTGGCCGTGAGCGAAGTCACGAGATCAGGGAGAGCGTTGCCTATGGCTATGACCGTGAGCGCTACCATGCCCTGACTCATCCCCACTTTGAGCGCGAGGCCGCCGGCTCCGTCCACAACCCAGTTGCCGCCCACGACCAAAGCTCCGAGACCCGCGGCTATCATGAGCCACGAGAACCATATCTTGCTCCGGAGCGAGTTGAACTTGATTTTCAGCATCGAGAACTCGCCGGCAGTCTTGTGGGCCAAGGCTATTCCAACTTCCGAGGCGGCGGCAGGAGTTGCGTCGGGCTCGACTTTTTCGCTGCGCGACGACAGAATCATGAACCACATGTAGAAGATAAATACCACAA
>CAMWRI010000154.1 GCA_947176585.1 uncultured Porphyromonadaceae bacterium | reverse complement strand
CTATCACACAAGACACTTGGAGCAAGAATTATACATTCGGTATCATAGGCGTGGCAACGTTCGGCGATTTCACGCCCGAAGCGGGATTTCAGTCCAATGAGGTGTCGGAAGTGAGGGTCAACAACTGGAACGCATCCCTCACATGGCGCAGTGGCTTATGGGAGGCCGAGGGTGAGTTTCTCTACAAGCATTACACCCGTCATGCCGCCGAACCGGTGAAAGCCTACAACTTCATGGCCCGTCGCTTCTTCCCAATAAGGAGCAAATGGGCCAACCGCGTGTCGGTTGATTTGCGTTTCGACGGCATGACAGACAACTGCGACGGTAAAACAGATGAAGCAGGCAATCTTATCGTGACCAAGACCGCGCGTAAAAGACTCACTCTGGGGTCGACTCTCGCATATATCAATCTTCCGATCAAGGCTCATCTGCGACTCAATTACGAACAGTACTTCCATGGTTCTTCCCATGCAAGCACACCGGCCGACGACAATAAACTGTCGCTCGAATTGATGTTGCATTTTTAAAGTTCGCAATTTGGCGTTTTCGGGCCGTTTGAGTAATTTTGCAGGATAATGGCAGAATATATTGAAATTAGCGGCATAAAGTTTCATTATCGCAAGAGCGGTGATGGGCGTCCGCTCATCCTCATGCACGGCTGGGGGTGCAACATGGACACGGTGGCTTCAATAGAGCGCGTGGCCGCCGAGACCCACACGGTCTACAATGTGGATTTTCCCGGTTTCGGTGCTTCGGAAGAGCCGGATGAAGTGTGGGGCGTGGAGCAATATACCGCTCTCATCGAGGAATTTGCCCGTCGTATGGGCATTGAAAATCCGGTGCTCGCGGGACATTCTTTTGGCGGACGCGTGGGAATACTGATGGCTTCCCGCACGCCTGTCGACAAACTGATTCTTGTGGATGCCGCCGGAGTCAAGCCCCGCCGAAGCATGCGCTATTACCTCAAGGTGTATTCGTTCAAGACCGTCAAAGCGTTTTGCCGGCTGCTGCTGCCGCGTGAAAAAGCAGATGCTGCCATCGAGAAATGGCGCAAGCGCAAGTCGTCTGCCGACTATGCCTCGGCGTCTCCGCGTATGCGAGCCATTCTCAGCAAGGTTGTGAACGAAGATCTTTGCCACAGAATGCCGCTTATAGCCGCGCCCACTCTCCTTGTGTGGGGTGAAAACGACACGGCAACGCCCCTTTCGGATGCAAAACGCATGGAACGGCTCATTCCCGGTGCCGGTCTCGTGAGTTTTGCAGGTTGCGGTCACTATAGTTTCCTTGACAATCCCATCCAGTTTGCAGCTGTTCTGCGAAGCTTTTTAAAATCCTGACGATGATAATACTGTATTATATATTAATGGTTGCATCCATCCTCGGTGCCGTATATGAAATCCGGCGCAACCTCATGATGCTGCAACAGAATTCATATTTCAACAAGCGCTACCGCAACTGGTTGCGGGAGTCGGGCGATACCACTTCCGGTTGGCGTATAGCGGGCATGGCGATATTCCTTTATTCGCTTGCCACATTCGCCCATCCTCTTGCAGGCATGCTGCTCATGGGTGTTTTCGGCGCCATAACGGTTGTGAGATACATCCGGCAAAAATACAAGAAGCCTCTTGTGTGGACTCCGCGCGCACGCCGCATATACGTTGTGGCGGCATTGCTGTGTCTGATCATCGGTTTCGCGGCGATGATTATTTTTGGGGCGGACATCGTGGAACGCCGCATATACAGCGTGGCAGTGGCATTTACGGGTTGCTATTGCGCGTCGCATATCATACTTATGGTTGCCAACGTGCTTCTTCGCCCGGTGGAGAAGCATATCAATCAGGGTTTTATCAACGATGCCCGAAAAAGGCTCGTTTCCATGCCGGAGCTCCGCATAGTGGGCGTCACGGGCAGCTATGGCAAGACGAGTACCAAGCACTTCCTGCACCGCATTCTTTCGGAGCAGTTCGACACCCTAATGACCCCCGGAAGCTTCAACACCACCCTCGGCGTAGTGCGCACGATACGTGAGCATCTTAAACCCTACAACGAGGTGTTCATCGTGGAGATGGGAGCAAAGCAGCCCGGCGATATCCGCGAGATATGCGAGCTTGTACATCCTGAAATAGGTATAGTTACGGCAGTGGGCCCTCAGCATCTCGAGTCGTTCGGCAGTATAGAGAATGTGCAGGCTACCAAGTTTGAGCTCGTGGACGCATTGCCCGAGACCGGAGCCGCATTCGTGAACGACGATTTCGAAATGATAGCCTCCCGCGAGGTATCTAATGTGCAATGCCTGCGATACACATGCCGGGATGAGCGTGGCGCTCAGTGGCAAGCAGTAAATATAGTGTATACTCCGTCAGGCACGGATTTTGAGGTGAAAGGACCCGAGGGATTCAGCATTCAGCTCCACACCCGCCTGCTGGGCGAGGCCAATATCTCCGATCTGCTTGCAGCCGTAGCGGTAGCCGTGTACATGGGAGTTCCCGCCGAAAGAATAAGATATGCGGTGGCCCAGATAGAGCCGGTGGAGCATCGTCTGAGCGTGAAGCGTACGGCAGGAGGTTTCACTATTGTAGACGACGCATACAACAGTAACCCCGTGGGGTCCCGCATGGCCATGGAGGTGCTTGGAGCCATGAAGGGCGGAAAACGCATCGTGATCACTCCGGGAATGATTGAACTGGGCGACCGTCAGCATGAACTAAATGCCGCCCTGGGAGGCCATATCGCGGCCAATACTGATGTGGCCATCATCGTTGGCAAATACAACCGCGACGCTATTTGCGCGGGCATAGATGCAGCCGATGTAAAGCCGCAGACACACACTGTGGATACCTTTGCCGAGGCTCAGGCACTACTGGCGGGAATAGTGGCACCGGGCGACACCGTGCTCTATGAAAACGACCTCCCCGACACATTCAAATAAGATACAAATACCCCAAGATACATGAAAACGACAATAGGCGTGTTTTTCGGTGGCAGAAGCACCGAGCACGAAATATCGGTGATTTCGGCCAACCAGGCCATGGCAGCCATAGACCGCAACAGATTCGATGTGGTGCCTGTATATATCACAAAAGACGGACGCTGGTTCACGGGAGACGCATTGTGCAACGTAGCCAATTTCCGTAACCCAGAGGCCCTGCTGGCCAAATGCATAGAGGTGTATATGCGTCCGGTCTACGGCGACTATAATCTCTATCGTGTGCACCGCAAGATGTTCGGCAGCGATGTTGTGGCCACGCTTGATGTGGTGATACCCGTTCTCCATGGGTCCAACGGTGAAGACGGAATCTTCGAGGGTGTGCTTGAGACTATCGGCATTCCCTTTGCCGGATGCAACACCTTGTCGTCGGCCAACGGTATGGACAAGATCACTATGAAAATGATCCTGCAGGCCAACGATGTGCCCGTGGTGCCGTATATCTGGTTCACCGACAGGCAGTGGGATTCCCATCGCGACGAAATGATAGAGCTGGTGGAGAACAAACTGGGCTATCCGGTGATCGTAAAGCCCGCGAACCTTGGCTCAAGCGTCGGTATAGGCCGTGCGAAGGATCGCGAGCAGCTGCTGGAACGAGTGGCAGATGCGCAGCAGTATTCTGCGCGTATTATCGTGGAACACATGGTGGACCAGCTTCAGGAAATCAACTGCTCGGTGCTGGGCGACTGCGACAGCTACGAGACGTCCGTGCTTGAAGAGCCTATCAAGAGCGGCGAGATACTAAGTTATACCGACAAGTATCTGGGCGGCACTAAAGGAGCCACTGGCATGCAGGCGGCACAGAAACGTATCCCTGCCGATCTTCCCGCAGATGTGACAGAGCGAATCCGCTTCCTTGCCGGCGAAACGTTCCGCGTTCTTTCCTGTCATGGGGTGAGCCGCGTGGATATGATCGTTGACCGCAGCAACGGCGAAATCTACGTGAACGAGATCAATACCATTCCCGGCTCGCTCTCGTTTTATTTGTGGGAGGCTACTGGGTTGACTTTCACCAAATTGATGGAAAGGCTGGTGAGCCTTGCCCTCAAGCGCAAGCGCGATCAGTCGCACAAGACCGTGAGCTACGACCAGAACATCTTCTCCATGGGCGGAGGTGTCAAGGGCGTAAAAGGAGTGAAGGGAGCCAAGGCCTGAACGGTCTTTTCAAGACGCTGAAAAAAAGTTTCAACAGCTAAGGTTTTCACTACGCATTGTACATCAGCGGGTAGTGAAAACCTTAGCTGTCCGGGAGCTTCTGCGACCTCAAAATTGTTTTTGAAGATTAGGAAAAAGGTGGTAACTTTGCAACGTGAACCGCATTATCGCACATATCGAACATCTGCTCGTCACGCATGATTGCGTGGTGCTTCCCGGTATCGGTGCTATAT
>CAMWRI010000153.1 GCA_947176585.1 uncultured Porphyromonadaceae bacterium | reverse complement strand
GCGCAGCACGGTCCAGGCGGCGGGGTGGGGCGAGAGTCCGCGCACGTGGTTGTGCACGGCGGCAGCCGTTGCCGTCCAGTCTATGCGGCAGGTTTCCTTGAAAATCTTGGGCGCGGGCGTGGGTTCCTCGCCCTGAAGCAGCTGGTCCTGCGGCACGGGCTCGAGATCGCCGGCCACGATGTGGGCGATGGTGTCGAGAGTCACGTCGGCACCCAGGTGCATGAGGCGGTCGTGCACGCTGCCGGCATCTTCATCGGGACCCACCTCGATGCGTTCCTGGCTCAGGATGTCGCCGGTGTCGATTTCATGCTTGAGGAAGAAGGTGGTGACGCCGGTCTCCGGGTCGCCGTTCATCACGGCGCGGTTGATGGGCGCGGCACCGCGGTAGCGCGGCAGCAGCGAGGCGTGCAGGTTGAACGTGCCCAGCTCGGGCATGGCCCACACCACCTCCGGAAGCATGCGGAAGGCAATGACCACAAACAGGTTGGCGCGCAGCGAGCGCAGCTCGTCCACAAATTCGGGGGCTTTCAGCTTTTCGGGCTGCATGAGGTGCAGCCCGTGCTCCACAGCGTATTGCTTGACGGCCGACTGTATCATCTTGTGGCCGCGGCCCGCCACTTTGTCGGGCATAGTCACGACGCCCACCACGTTGTAGCCTTCGTCCACGATTCGGCTGAGGCTCTCCACGGCGAATTCCGGGGTGCCTAAAAACACTATGCGCAGGTCTTCTTTCTTCATTCTTCGGCTTGTGTTGCGTTCATGTCGATGGCTTTTACGCCTATAGAGTTATTCGATACTTTATTGGGGCTGCCGGTGTAGTAAACCTTGCCACTGCCCATGCCCAATATGCGCAGGCGCTCGGTGGCGCAGCAGTCAACGGAGCCTGTGCCGGCCACCATGCATCTCACTTCCTTTGCCTCAAGGGCGCCGGCTTCGATGCTGCCGGTGCCTACGTTGGTGAGCGTCGCGGCGGCGGCACGTCCCGAGAGCACGAGGTGGCCGTTGCCGGTGGAGATACGGCCGCCCACGCGGCTGGCGTAAATGCCCTTGACGATGATCGAGCCGTTGCCCACCACAACGGCGCTGAAATTGGTGAGGGGCCCGTCGAGTAGCACGGTCACGGTGCTGTCGCCGGAGTTTTCCACCTTGGCGAGCGACGCCGAGTGGACGTGCACCGTGGGGAGTCCCGCAGGTGTGGCGCCTTCGTCGATGGCCACCTGCAGCTTCAGGCGGTTTCGGCCGCTCTCGAAGATGAGTTTGTCTGCGATTTCGGGGGTGCACTCATAGGTGATGATACCGGCGGAGTCGCTGCCGGTGTGACACACCACATTTATGCCGTCGGTCACCTGCAGGTTTGAGAAATCCTCGAGTTTGAGCGAGTACTGCTGAGTCTCGGCAGCACCGCAGGCGGCGATCATGGCCAGAGCGGCCGTCAGTATATTGCGCAGTTTCATATGGCAGAACGGTCTATCAGTTGTTTGTGGCATTTCCCCGGCCGTCGATGCGTCCGCTCACGGTCTTGATATTTGCAGTGGCAGGGTTGTAGCGGATGATGCCGGACCCCGAAACGGAAATTCCCAGCGAGGAAGCGTTGAGATCAGAGGCGTTGAGAGAGCCGCTTCCGCGCAGGGCCAGAGATGCTTTGCCTGTGTTTCCGGCCACGCGCACGCTGCCGCTGCCGCTTAGGGTGCAGTTGAACGACGTGGCATCCAGCGCATCCACCTTAAGGGCGCCGCTGCCTGTGACGGAGGTGCTCACGTTCCGGGCTTTCACGGCATCGAGCATCATGGCACCGCTACCCGTGAGGCTGGCGGTGAGGTTGAGGCAGTGGGGGGAGTAGAGCCTCATGGCGCCGCTGCCGGTGACCACAGCGGTGATCTCCGTTGTGCTGTTGATGCCGCGCGCGTTCACGCTGCCGCTGCCCGTGAGGCTTATCTGGCGCATGTCGCGGCCGCAGTACACCACCACGCGCTCCACTTCGGCGGCGTAGTTGTGCAGCGCGCTCTCGGCCTTGTAGGATACGGACAGGGTACCGTCGGTGCACGTCACTGACACGCCGGGCATGGCGCGGTCGGAGGCGTAGATCTTTACAATTCCGGCCGAGTCCGGCTGCTGGCGCAGATCCACGGCTATCGAGCCTTCCACTCGCAGTACGTTGAACGTGCCGGTGTGGAGCGAGTGCTCGGCGGCTATGGCAGCCACGCAAGAGTTGCACGCGGGCACCAGGGCCAGGATTGTCAATAGCGATAAAAGTAGAGATTTCATTGCTGTAGGGTTGGGAGTATGTTTTCTTCTATATTTTTGAGTATGCTCTCAAGGGCTTCCGGGGTGGGGGCCTGCAGCATGGCTATGCGTGTGGCGCGAAAGTCGGGAATACCCTTGAACAGGGGAGAAGCAGCCAGGTGGCGGCGAATGTGCAGGATGCCGCGGTAGCCATCGATGCGTTCGATGCTCTCGGCTATCTGGCGGCGCAGGAGCGCCAGTTTCTGAACCGGAGTGAGGGGCGCGGCGGCAGGGCGGCCCGCATCTGCGTCGATGGCGCGGCGTATGTCGTGAAACACCCAGGGCGCGCCTATAGAAGCCCGGCCCACCATGATGCCGTCCACGCCGTAGCGGCGGAAGGCCTCCACGGCCTGCCCGCCGGTGGTGATGTCGCCGTTGCCTATCACGGGGATTGTGAGCCGGGGATTCTCTTTCACGCGGGCTATCATTTCCCAGTCGGCCGTGCCCGTGTACATCTGCGACCGGGTGCGGCCATGCACCGTGAGGGCTGCGATGCCGCAGTCCTGCAACTGTTCGGCCAGGTCCACGATGATGCGCGAGTCGTGGTCCCAGCCCAGGCGGGTCTTCACCGTCACGGGCAGTTTCACGGCCTTGACCACGGCACGCGTGATCTCGAGCATCTTGGGCACGTCGCGCAGCATTCCGGCTCCCGCGCCCTTGCCTGCCACCTTCTTGACAGGGCAGCCGAAGTTGATGTCGATAATGTCCGGGGCAGCTTGCTCCACGATGCGTGCCGCCTCCACCATAGGCTCCACCTCGCGTCCATAGATCTGGATGGCCGTGGGGCGCTCGGCGGGATGTATCTCCAGCTTGCGCGTGGTGGCTGCAATGTTGCGGATGAGGGCGTCGGCCGATACGAATTCAGAGTAGGTCATGTCGGCGCCCATCTCCTTGCAGATAAGGCGGAAGGATGCGTCCGTCACATCCTCCATCGGGGCCAGTGCCACGGGGCGGTCGCCCAGGTCGAGGTTGCCTATTCGCATAGCTCGCAGATGAGGGTTGCCGACGACGCGTCGGTCACGCGCACACGCACAGTGTCGCCCGCATGGAACGAGCCGCGCGGAAACACGCAGGTCTTGTTCTGGCCCGTGCGTCCCACCCACTGCGCCGTGCTGCGGCGGCTCACACCCTCCACCAGCACGTCGAACTCGCGGCCTATGTCGCGGCGGTTGCTGGCGGCGCTCAGCTCATTCTGCAGCGCTATCATGCGGTTCAGGCGGTCTATTTTCACTTCTTCGGGCACGTTGTCGGGCATGGTGCGGGCTGCCAGCGTGCCGGGGCGCTCGGAATATTTGAACATGAAGGCCGAGTCGAAGCCCACGGTACGCATCAGGTCGAGAGTCTGCTCGAAATCCTCCTCGCTCTCGTCGTGGAAACCCGTGAAGAGATCGGTGGTGATGGCGCAGTCGGGCATGGCGGCGCGTATGGCCTCGATACGCCCCAGATACCACTCGCGGGTGTATTTGCGGTTCATGGCCTTGAGCACGGCATTGCTGCCGCTCTGCACCGGCAGATGCACGTGGCGGCAAATATTGGGATGCGCCGCCATCACGGCTATCGTGGCGTCGCTCATGTCCTTGGGGTGCGATGTGGTGTAGCGCACGCGCATGTCGGGCGCGCTCTCGGCCACCATGGCCAGCAGGCGGTCGAAGGTCACGGTCTCGTCGTCGTCGCCCACCGGACGGTAGCGGTAGCTGTTGACATTCTGTCCCAGCAGTGTCACTTCCTTGAAGCCGCGGCTGCGCAGGTCGGCCACCTCGCGCAGGATGCTCTCGGCGGGTCGGGAGCGCTCGCGCCCTCTGGTGTAGGGCACGATGCAGTAGGAGCAGAAGTTGTTGCATCCGCGCATGATGCTAACGAATCCGCCTGTGCGGGCGGCCCCCAGGCGTGCCGGCACAACGTCGCGGTAGGTCTCGGTGGTGCTCAGCTCCACGTTTATGGCTTTCTCGCCGGCCTCTGCCGCGGCGAAGAGAGCTGGCAGGTCGAGGTAGGCGTCGGGGCCGGCCACGATATCCACGCCGTGGCGGTCGATGAGCTCGTGCTGCAGGCGCTCGGCCATGCATCCTATCACGCACACGATGAGGCGTCCGAGGCGCTTGCGGCGCATCGAGGCCAGGTATTGGA
>CAMWRI010000152.1 GCA_947176585.1 uncultured Porphyromonadaceae bacterium | reverse complement strand
TGTGTGTCTATGGTGAGATTGTTGCATAAAAATACAGCCATTGTAACAATCTTGAAACAAAATTACAAATTTATAACCAGCAGAAACACAGCAAAATACAATGGTCAACCTATGAAATTTTGCCTGATTAACATATATTAACAATAAAATTCTTGTAACAGATAATTATTCACTAATTTTGAATCGTCAAACAGAAACAAAGACAAAGAAACATCACAAAATCACAATAAAAACTACTGCAATGGGAACTGAAAAATTTCAAAACGATCTGATGAACCTTCAAGGCAACCTCCTCAACTTCGCATACATGCTCACGAGCAACCGCGAGGATGCCTACGATCTCCTTCAGGATACCACCCTCAAGGCTCTGGACAACGCTGATAAATATGCCGAGAACACCAATTTCAAGGGTTGGGTGTTCACAATCATGCGCAACATCTTCATCAACAACTACCGTCGCGCAGGTCGTGCAGCCACAGTGGCCGATACCACAGAGAACCTCTACCACCTGAATCTCTCGCAGGACAGCGGCCTCGAGACCCCCGAAGCCTCCTACACCGCAGCCGAAATCACCGACGCTATCAACGCTTTCAGCGATGACTACCGCATCCCCTTCTCGATGCACGTGGCAGGCTACAAGTACAACGAAATCGCCGAAAAAATGGATCTTCCTCTGGGCACCGTGAAGAGCCGCATCTTCTTCGCCCGGAAGAAGCTTCAGGAGCAGTTCGCAGATTATCGCTAACATCCTCTTCATCCATGGTTCACTGAAATTTTTATAGTTCCGATTAAATATTGAGGCCATGTCGCGGTTGCGGCATGGCCTCGGATTTTTATGTCGTATCAGTCGAAGAAGGTATGGTCCTTAGCTGAGAAGCTCTACGCCGATACCGGGGCGATCGGGGATGATTACCTTGCCGTCGTTGATCTTGATGCCGTCGAAGCGGTCGTTGGCGATGAGCAGGTTGCCGTCGAGATCGGCCCAGTCCACCATGGGAGAGAGCTGAGCGGCGGCTGTGACGGCGCAGCTGGTCTCGGTCATGCAGCCGAGCATCACCTTCATGCCCAGCGCGCGTGCGAGCACGGCCATCTTATAGGCTTCGTGCATGCCGGTGCTCTTCATGAGCTTGATGTTGATGCCGTCGTAGGCGCCGTGGGCGCGGGTTACGTCGGGGAGGCGCTGGAGGAATTCGTCGGCGATGAGCGGCAGTGGGGAGCGCTCGCGCACCCAGGCTGTCTCGTCGATCATTTCCTTGGGCATGGGCTGCTCCACAAACAGGCAATTTTTCTCGGCGAGCCATTCGCACATTTCCAGGGCGTGCTCCTTGGAGCTCCATCCCTGATTGGCATCCACGCAGATGGGCACATCGCTGTAGCGGCGGAGCGCCTCCACGATTTCCTTGTCGTGGCCAACGCCCATCTTCACCTTCACCACGCGGAAGGGTGCGCACTCGTCGATTTCCTTCTGCATCTCGGCGGGATCGCTCTGATAGCTGATGGTGTATGAGGTATTGGGGGTGGTTTCGGGGTTGAGGCCCCAGATTTTGTACCATGGCTGTCCCATCATCTTGCCCAGCAGGTCGTGCAGGGCGATATCCACCGATGCTTTGGCGGCACGGTTGTTGGGGGCCACGCTTTCCATGTAGGCGTGGATGTCTTCGATGCGGAAGGGGTCGTCGAACTGGCTCAAATCCAGCTTGCTCAGGAACTCTGTGACGCTCTGCACGCTCTCGCCCAGATATGGTGGCATGGAAGCCTCGCCGTAGCCCACCACGCCGTCGAATTCGAGCTGCACCTGCACGCCGGGGGTGGTGGTGCGCTGGTTTTTGGCCAGGTTGAAGGTATGGCGCAGCTTGAGCTCGTAGGGCTCGAAGCTCAGGTTGAGGCGTCCGCTTCTGGTGGTCTTGCGTGTGGGTTCGCCAAAGGCCGAGAAAGATATGGGACTCATGGCCAGTGCGGTGCCCAGTATCGATGTTCTAAGAAAATTGCGTCGATTCATGTGTATGCTTGGTATTAGTTTGTTTTATTTTTCGAAGTACCACGGATGCTCGCGGGCATACGTGATGCCGTCGGTGCCTTCGTAGCCGTGGATGCGCACGGCGTGCAGGAATGGGGTGGTGAGGTAGGCCGGCGATTCGGGATCCACGCTGTTGCGCTTCACACGACCGGAGGAGTGCACGTAGTTGCCGTCGGCATCGTAGATGGCCACGTGGGTCACCTTGCCGGTCTTGGCGTTGCCGAAGAAGAGCAGGTCGCCGGCGCGGCAGTCTCGCCAGTCGGCTGCTTCGATGCGGCCACCGGTGAGTGCCTGCTGCGAGGCATCGCGGCGCAGGATGATGCCGTTGGCCAGATAGCCGGTCTTGGCAAGTCCGGAGCAATCGAGGGTCTTGGCCGAAGTGCCACCCCAGAGGTAGGGCGTGCCTTCCATGGAGTAGGCCATGTCCAGTACCACATCGGGGTCGAAGTCCTGCGCGGCCCATACGTTGATATCGGTGAGCGCCGATGCGTCAACCCATCCGCTGCGGCCGTCGGGCAGCGTCACTTCCACGCGGCCGTTTTTCTTTCCGGCGAGCGTGCCTTCCACGATGCAGCCCATTACGAGGTCGGTCACTACGTCGCGCATGCCTGTGGCCTTGGGCGAGTTGTAGGCCCTCACCTGATAGGGCGCGGTCACAACCAGGCGCTGCGCCGAGCGCCACTCCTTCATGGCACTGTCGCTGAGCTCTTGAAGCGACGATGACGGGCTCCATGCGATATATCCGTCGGGAGTCTGCACCAGAGTCCACTCGCCCGACCGGTCGAGCACGCGCAGGGGCATACCCATGAGTGCCTGCGTGGCCATTTCGGCGGCGTGGCGCGGACCGGTGCGCAGGCTGGCCACTGCGATGCGCGATTGTGCCCAGGATGTGTAGGGATATACCTCTATATTATTAATGTGTATTATACCGGCCTCGTCCAGGCTCCGGGAGATGGCATCGCTCACGGCCTGTTCGCTGGTGGTGCCCGTGATTTCAATCACGCCGTCGGTGTTCTGGCGGGTTTCGATATCGGCTATCACCTGGCGGCGGTCCGGTGCGAGCTGCTTTTTCACTGCATCCACCACGGCGGCTGCGCGGTCGACGGGTCGCTGCACGGCCTCCGCGCTTTCCACGCGCATGCGGCGGCGGAAGCCCGGATAGAAGATATTGCCCTTGGAGCTCTCGAGCTCGCCGGCCTGCTGGTCGACGGTCTCGCTGCGCACATAGCGCTTTTCTGGCACGAGCGTACCGCACACTCCGCTGTTGGCGGCCAGGCGATAGGGATCCATGCCATGGGAGTAGAAATTACGCACACGCGGGTCGGCTGCATTTTCGTAGCGCCCGAAGGAGCAATCCACCGGCACCCAGCCCACGCCCTCGAAGTACACCTCGGCCCAGTCGTGGTAGTTGAGTTCGCCGGGATGCATCATCCAGCCGCTTTCCCATCGTGCCGGCACGCCCAGCGAGCGCATCAGCGAGATGTAGAGCAGCGACACCTGGCCGCAATCGCCGTGTCCTTCTGCGATCACGTATTCCGGGATGCAGGGGATGGTGCTGTATTCGCGGGCACCGGCCCAGGGGTAGTGCCGGTAGATGTAGTCGTACACCATCTCGCTCTGCTGCAGCGGGTCGGTCTCGGAGCCCACGATGGCGCGTGCCATCGAGTCGAGCCGTATTATATGTGGACGCTCCATGGCGGTGTAGCGACGGTATAGCTCGCTGTTCTTGTCGTAGGGCTTCATGCGGGCCCGGATATCGGCCGGGTCGAAGTATTCTGCAGTGGCGGTGTATTCCACGGTGAGCTCAAAATGAGTGTCGGTGCCGTCGGCCACCGGCTGCGTCATGTACACGCTGCGGTGCACGCTTTCCTCCGGGGCGCTCACGCTATGCTCGGCGGGCACGGTGGATACCACGCGGATGTCGCTCTGGCGCTGAGAGGGCCGCGGCAGGGGCAGCCACAGGCGCAGGGTGTCGCCCCGTAGCTCTTCGCTGAAGGGTACGTCCACGCTGTAGGTGTAGCGGAAGCGTCGTGCGGCGCCGTCGGCGATCTTTCCGTCCAGAGTGGTCAGAATGGTGTCCACATAAGCTATGCGGGCGGGCTTCTTGGGCGAGGTGCGTCCCACGTAGCCGCCGTTCATCATGGGATTGACCAGAGCGAGGTTTTTCGGCGACTTCACGTGCATGCGCTTGCGGCCGTCAATCTCGCGCACTTCGAGATATCCGCGGTCGATATAGTCTTTTATCTGCGCGTCGGTGATTCCGGGGTACAGTTTCTTCACGGCCTTGATGCCTTCTTCGAGGGTGAGGCCGAAGTCGGCTCGCGTGCGCGCTTCTATTGCGGCGGCGCTGTCGGCTTCGAGCCACGATGGCGTGGCGGCCCATGCGGCGTGGCCGCACAGCAGCAAGGCAGCGGTGATGAGAGTAAGTTTCATGCTATTCGAGAATTAAGGTGCCGAAAAATTCGGGGCGGTGAAAGTCGGGTTTTGTAGTGGCGATAGGGTTCCAGCTCAGGAAGTGGGGCTGCGACGTGGCCGAGGCGCATTTGTAGAAGTTGGCGCGCATCTCCACGGGCGTGCCCTCATACCGCACCCCAATCAGCTCCAGCGGAATGGACGTGAGCAGGTTCCACGAAAAAATTCCTTCCAGTTCCTTGAAGGGGCGGGTGCCGCAGCTGGGGTGGCGGCGCACCGTCGCCAGT
>CAMWRI010000151.1 GCA_947176585.1 uncultured Porphyromonadaceae bacterium | reverse complement strand
ATGCCGTCAGAGGTAAATTGCGATTTAGCTGAGCGCTCTATGGTATAGAAAGTCGCGGAGCGATGATGTTGTGATGATGCCCCACACAACACCATCGCCCGCGACTTAGCTTATAGGGTAGCTATCCGGGCACTCCTGCGGTCATGCACGGTTAACCACAACTTCAGGCCTACGGCCCTCAACTATACATAACGGACGATAAAACAATCCTTTTGCCTCGTTTGCATTTCTGTATCAGCTCTTTAATCTCTGCGGCTCTGCGCGAGCCACATTCAGGAAGGCGTTATTGCTTGGCGGTTAGAGCTTTGCCGGCGGAGAAGGCGGAGCCGACGCGGGGGCCGAGGGCGAGGTAGCCGTGGTGCACGGGCTCGTAGGTGATGAGGTGCATGCGCTCCACGTCGGGCAGGCCGTCGGCTGCGAGGAAATCCTCGTGGCAATGTATGGCCAGAATTTCGGCCACGATATAGTAGCCGGTTTCTGAGGGGTAGAGTTTCTCCTTGATGCGGCACTCCATGGTCATGGGGAAGCAGTCGAAGAGGGGGGCATTCACATGCGGCGCCCGGGTTGATTTCCAGCCGGTGCGTTCCATCTTGTCGGGGTGGTTGCGCGCGCTCACGAGCCCTACGTAATCGGCTTCCACGAGGGTTTCCTGCGTGGCGAACGCAACGGTGAACTCGCCGCAGCGATCAAGATTTGCAGTGGTGGCGTGCGCACCCATGGAAATCATGATTTCGTGCTCGTCCCACTGCCCTCCCCAGGCGGCGTTCATTGCGTTGGGGGTGCCGTCGGTATTATAAGTTCCTATGACGAGCACGGGCTGGGGCAGCATCCATGCCTTGGGCTTGAATTCTTTCATTTGGGTGCGGAATTAGAGCCGGCTGGCGGATAGGCCACGCGGGCGTGATACATCGTTTTTAGGCGCTTGATGAATGCCTGCTTTATGGCGGGCACGTCGCGGAAGGATAGCGTCGACTCGTCGTGCAGGCCCTCGGCTATCTGTGAGTCGATGATGCGGTTCACGAGCTCGGTTATGCTCTCGGTGGTGTACTCGCGCAGCGAGCGGCTGGCGGCCTCCACGGAGTCGGCCATCATCAGCACGGATGCCTCGCGGGTGAGCGGATTGGGGCCCACGTAGGTGAACGGCGCGGTATCCACCGCCGGCTCGCCTGCGGCTTCGGCATTGCGACAGGCCATTATGTAGAAGTATTTGGCCATTCCACGGCCGTGGTGCTGGGCTATGAAGTCGCGCACTACCGACGGCAGACCGGCCTTGTCGGCGAGGCGCAGGCCGTCGGTCACGTGCGAGGTGATTATGCGAGCGCTCTGCTCGGGCGGGAGCGTGTCGTGGGGATTGATGCCGTGCTGATTCTCGGTGAAGAAGGCCGGATTGCGCAGTTTGCCTATATCGTGATACATGGCACCGGCGCGCACAAGCATTGTATCGGCATCGATCACGCGGGCTGCATCGGCTGCGAGATTCGACACCGCCAGACTGTGCTGAAACGTGCCGGGACACTCGTCGCTGAGCCTGCGCAGCAGCGGGTTGCCGCTATCGGCGAGCTCCACAAGGGTGATACGGCTCACGAAGCCGAAAGCGCGCTCGGCGGCAAACATCAGCACATACGACAGCTGCACCAGCGCGGCGCTGCAGCATAGGAATATGACCATGCGCCACGACCAACCGTCGAACGAGCCGTTGAACATCAGTTCTATCGACGGATAGGTGATGAGATACACCGCGGCCACAAATGCCGAGGCGCGGAGCATCTGCGAGCGGCGGCTCACCTCGCGCAGCGAGTAGACAGCGGCGCCACTGGCGGATATCTGGAGGAAAAAATACTCGAGCGGGAACGACGACAATGCGGCGCACAGCAGCGTCACCGCCATAGTGGTTACGATCGCCGTGCGACCGTCGAAGAAAGCAAGCATAAGGGCGGCCACCACCGGCACGGGCACAAGGTAGATACCCGTGTAGACATTCCGCTCGAGCAGCGCCGAGAGCAGGAAGAACAGCACCAGCAGAGACATCGCGAAGAGCCACGCGCGCGGGCTCTCGTCTATCGCCGGGCAGAAGAAATGGTAGTAGGCCGAGAGCATGGCCACGCATATCAGCACGTAGAGAAGGCGCCCGAGCAGCATAAGGGTATCGGACGACGAAGTGCCGCGCAGCTGGTCGTGGATCATGGCCTCGTAGGTGCGCAGGTTGGTGAAGTCCTGCGGAGTGATGAGCGTGCCCTTGTCCACAATGGTCTGGCCCTGCTGTATCACGCCGCGGTCGGCCGTGAGCGTGAGGTAGTCATATTCATAGTGGCGGCGGCTCTCTGTGGAATCGTATTCGATATTGGGCCTAAGCAGCGTGGGGAGAGCCATTGCCATATAGCGGCGCATGGTGGAATCCGTGCACGTGCTGTCCAGTTCCTTATACACATCGGCGGGCGACGCGAAGGCCGATGTGCTCATCTCGCTAAGCACATTGCGGTCGAGCACACGCACACGCGGCAGATGGCCCGAGGCCACCTTGCGGCGCGTATCGGCATCCACCACGCCGGAGGCATATGCCCGGCGCAGGCGTGAGGCCGTGGCCTGGCGCCACTGGCCCGATGGCAGCGCGCCCGCAATGCTGTCCACCACCTGCTGGTTGATGCGGTAGACAGGCACGAAGTGCGCGTCCAGAGTGTCGCGCATGCGGCGCAGCGTGGCCGAGTCGGGATGCACGGGAATATCGAAAGGCGCAATGAGCTTGGCATAATTCCATGGCCGCCCCTCCTCGTATTTGAAATGCGTGGTGTCGCTCTGCGGGAAGCATAGCACTATGAGCGCCACGGTGGCGGCCCCCAGCAGGCCCTGCCATAGATATTTGCTGCGTTGAAGAAGGGATTTCATAGAGCAATCATTTTATGCGGGCGGCACTGGTGACACCTTCTATGGTGAGGATGCGGGAGCAGAGATCGGCCACAACTGCCGAGTCCGTGATGCGCACCCACAGGTCGCCGTGAAAAACACTCTCGGTGGCCTCGATCTCGAGGCGGCGGATATCTATGCCCATTTGGGTGGAAATCATGGCCGTGAGCTGCTGCAGGATGCCGAGGCGGTCTATACCCTCGATATGGATATGCACCATGAATCTCGTGCGCGGATTATCCCATCGCGTGGCCACGATACGCGGCCCGTAGGCCGACTTGAGCACAGCCGCGCGGGGGCACGTGAGTGCATGGAGCTCCACTGCGCCGTCGTCAGCTATGAATCCCATCACATCGTCGCCGGGAATGGGATTGCAGCAGTCGCACAGCCTGAAATTGGCGTTGCCGTCGGCATCTATTCGCAAGGGATAAGTCTCCTTTGTGTTGATGCGCGGCTTTTCCTCGGCTTTTTCGGCAGCTTGCTCAGCCTCGTCCTTGCCTCCGAGGCCGAGGATCTTGCGCAGAAGTCCTTTTTTTTCGGTCTTTGTTTCCTGCTTGCGCAAAACATCCACCATGAAGTCGCCCAGCATGATTTCGTCAGCGCCCAGCTGATAGTAAAGGTCGTCGCGGTTGGCCGCATGATAAGAGCTCAGCAGCTTCGACATCACGGCGGGAGTGGCCTCAATCTTGTTTTCGGCCAGCCAGCCGTCCAGAAGCTCGCGGCCCCGGGCTATGAGAGGCTGCCGTGCCTTGCGCATTGCGGCGCGCAGGCGCGTCTTGGCTCGGGCGGTCACGAGATAGCCGTCCCACTCAGGCTGCGGCGTCTGGCTCTTGGAGGTGAGCACCTCCACCTGGTCGCCGCTGCTCAGGCGGTGGCTCAGCGGCACGAGCTTGTGGTTCACCTTGCCCGCTATGCAGTGCATACCCAGCTCGGTGTGGAGCTCGAAAGCCATATCGAGCACGGATGCCCCGGCGGGCAGCGTCACCACGTCGCCCGTGGGTGTGAACACCACTATTTCAGATGCAAACAGATTGAGTTTAAGCGTGTCGAGAAAATCTATGGCGGAAGGCTCCGGATTCTCGAGTATATCCTTGATAGTGCGCAGCCATGCGTTGAGCTCGCTCTCCTCGTCGCCCTCACCTATCTTGTAGCGCCAGTGGGCGGCAAAACCTTTCTCGGCAATCTCGTCCATGCGGCGCGAGCGTATCTGCACCTCCACCCAGTTGCCGTCCGGGCCCATCACGGTGAGGTGCAGGGCGCGGTAGCCATTGGCCTTGGGCGTGACTATCCAGTCGCGCGTGCGCTCGGGATGCACCTTATACAGGTCGGTGATGGCCGAATATATATTCCAGCATATAGCCTTCTCTCGCGCGGGATCGTCGCAGTCGAATACGATGCGCATGGCATATAGGTCGTACACCTCCTCGAAGGGGATATGCTTGGTCTCCATCTTGCGCCATATGCTGTAGACGCTCTTCAGGCGATACTTCGCGTCGTACACCAGCCCCATTGCATCGAGGCTGCGGCAGATGGGCGCGGCAAAATCGGCGAAAGCTTGCTTGCGGTGTGCCTCAGTGTCGCGGATCTGGGCGCTGATCTTCTCGTACTCCGAGGGATGTTCGTATTTGAAGCTGAGGTCTTCAAGCTCTGTCTTGATGGCGAATAGTCCCAGGCGATGGGCCAGCGGCGCGTAGATATACAGCGTCTCGCCGGCTATCTTGTACTGCTTGTTGGGCGGCTGCGCCCCCAGGGTGCGCATGTTGTGCAGGCGGTCCGCCATCTTGATAAGCACCACCCGTATGTCTTCGCTCATGGTGAGCAGCAGCTTGCGGAA
>CAMWRI010000150.1 GCA_947176585.1 uncultured Porphyromonadaceae bacterium | reverse complement strand
ATCAGCCCCGGAGGGGGTGTACAATCCACCGGCGAGGGGTCAAAAGCAAGCGCGGCAGAGCCGTGCGCGCCGATGGCGGCAGAGCCGCCACTCTTTATATAGCCACATGCAAGCGCGGCCTTTGGCCGTGCGCCGCTTGTGGTGAGGAGCGTCCCCGCGAGGCTCCGCCTTTTATTGTGCACATGACCCCGGGCCTCGGTCGCGCGCTCCCTCGTGCCGGGGTTTCCAACCATCTCGCGTCTCCGACGCTCCGTCGACGTTTCGCGCCATGATGCCACTCTGCGGCTCCGCGCGAGATTTCACCGCCCCCGGCGCAGGGCATCGAAGTCGCGGAGCGACGGGATTGTGGTTAACCCCGCATGACCGCAGGGAGTGCGGGGCAGCATCCCATAGGCCTGTGAGTCGCGGAGCGATGATGTCGTGATGAGCGCGCACAACACCGTCGCTCCGCGACTCACCCCAGCGCCGGGCACTCCCGGGCACTCCCTGCGGTCATGCCCGGTTAACCACAACATCGGGCCTTCGGCCCTCTTTTATGTGCCGCGGACGCTTTAAAAGGCGTCCATACTGCACTGATATATAGCTCCTTAGATTTTTTTTCTCTGCGCCTCCGCGCGATTTTTTTCAAAAAAAATTTGGGGAGTGTGCGCGATTCAAGGTATGGGGATGGAGGAAGGGTTGTAATTTTGCGGCATGAATCACAAAATAATCTACAAGTCTATGAAAAAAACTACTTATGCTGCGGAGGCGATGATGGCTCCGCATGTGACAGAGTGCCTGAATCTTCGGCCTGCCGAAGACGGGCGCGGACTGGTGCCCGTGGGGATGCCGCAGGTGGTGGCCCCCGCAGGCGATGTGCCTTTCTATGAATTTTCTGCGGCGGACGGCGTGCATCTGCTGTCGTGGGGCCGCGGCAAGGTGTGGCTCGACGGCACCACGGCTGTGGCAGAGCTCGACGCGAAGCCTCTCGCGGCGCTCTATGACGGCGCCGACACGCTGTATCTGATGACCGCGCAGGGGCCCCTTTTGTACTCGTGGCCGGCTCTTGAGCCGGCGGGCACGGGAGAGCTGCCGGCATGCACGCTCGCGGCCTGCGCGGGGCCCGTGTCGCCCTCGGTGACGGTGCCTCCGCGGCAACTCGCCGAGGACTACCGCCGCACGGCGGCGCTCAAGGCCTCGGACGCGCGCGGCCTGGCCTCGGATCTTGAAGACGCGCTCTACGTGCTGGCCGAGGAAGCCCGCGTGCAGCGCTGCATGACGCAGCCCGCACTGGCCCGCTACAAGCTGCTCGACTCCGGCGGGCGCGTGCTCTTCACCTCGGCGCCGCTGCTGCTGGGCACGTCGCAGAACTATCAGGGCGTGCGGCTCGCCGTGGACTCGCAGGGCGTGGCCGCGGGCTATACCCTATCGGCGGCCACGTGGCGGATGCAGCTCACCGTGCCGCAGGGGATGCCCGCTCGGGTGCGCTCGGTGCAGCTGTGCGTAACGCCCCAGCTGCATCCCGCGGCGTGGTGGAAAGATGCCTCCGCCACGCTGGTGCACGGCTACACCTCGGCGGCTTCTACCGTTGTGGTGCAGCCGCAGATCGCACCCGCCGCCGTGGTGGCCGGGCGCTACGGCGCGGCCGAGGCCACTGTGGCCGCTATCGCCGCCCGCATGGATGCCCTGGAGCAAGTGGTGGCCACGGTGCCGGCCACGGCAGGCACCATTGAGCTGCCGTGGGGCGGCGAGGATGCGGCTAAGGACGAGAGCGCGGCAGTGGAGGCGGCTATGGGGTGCGGCGTGGAGGCCGTGGCCGCCCGCGAGGCGCGGTTGCGGGCTCCCCACGTCTTCACGGCCCGCTGCGCGGCCCGAGTGGCCGATACGGTGATGTGGGGCGACGTGGAGGCGCTGCGCTATCGCGGCTATCCCGTGCAGATGCTCGCCGCCGAGCTCTCCGCCGGGCAGCCCTGGACGGCTTTCGTGGCCGTGGACTTCGTCGACGGCGGCCGCACGGTGTGGACCGGCTCGGGCAGCGGCGGCGCGCCGTCGATGCTGTGCCCGCTGCTTTCCTATCCCTCGCCCGATGCTGTGCGCATCAGCATAGGCATCACCGCGGGCGGCACGGCCCGCTACGGCAGCTATGAGCTCACGCCGCTGGCCTCGGGCCTTGGCGCCGTGTATGTGCATCCCTCGGCGGCTCCTTTCGAGCTGCCGCAGGCGGCATATTCGGTCCCGCAGCCCGTGGAAGCGGCCTGCCGCTACAGCGGCACGGTGGTGGCAGCCGATGCCGCCGCTCCCCTTGTGCCCCTTGCCTCGCGCGACGCCTGCGGCGGCCGCGTGCTGCGCCTGCTCCCCGCTGCCGGATCCACTGCGGCGTGGGACTTCGGGCGCACCCGCTTCCTGGCCTTCGGCCACGGCGGGATATGGAGCGTGGCGCTGGGCAGCGGGCGCGACTCGCTGGCAGTGGGGCGCATCGACAGCCGCCGCGTGGAGCGGGCGGCAGCCGTGGCTCCTGTGGCCGGCGGAGAAGTCTACGCAGTGGCGGGCGGCGACCTCGTGCGCCTGGCAGGCACGCGCCTCACCACCGTGCTCCGCAGCTGCGGATTCAGGGATATAGCTTGGATCGCGCCTTTCGCCGAGCTGATCGCATCGGGCGAAGCCGGCGAGGAGGCCTCGGTGCTGTGCGCCGCGTGCCGCAAGCTGCGGAGCTATCGCCGCAGCCTCGTGCCCCTGGGCCTGCTGGCGGGAGAGCACGGGGCTTACGCCGCCACCGCATCGGGCGTGATGGCCTTGCACCGGGAGGAGGCGGTGCCTATGGCCGTGGGCTGGGCCATGCGTGCCGCCCCGGAGCCTGCCCGCTGCGCCCGCGGGTTGCCGCTGCGCTCGCTGCGCCTTATGGCAGCCGGCAGCGGGCTGCATCTGAAGCTCGGCGTGGCCGCCGCTTCGAGTCTTGCCGCCGAACCGGTGGCCACGGCCTCGGTGGATATAAGAGGGCGCCTGTCCACCCCGCACGAGCTGCGCCTGCTCATGCGCCCGGCCACGGAGGCGCACATCAGCGTAGAGGGCTCCGCCGGCCCCGATTTCATCCTTGAAGGTATAGAGTTATGAACAGCGAAGTGAAGAAAATCCTCGAGGAGGATGCCCGCCGCCGCGCCGCCCGCGCCGAGGCGGAGCAGGGCTACGACCCCATTGAGGGACGCGGGGCGTGCGGACCGCGCACGCAGGTGGCCACACCGGTGCCTGGACTGCCCCGGGCTCTGGTGCCGGAGGCCATGACGGCGGATGCCGGTTATGCCGCCGCGCGCCACGAACCCCTGGCATGGCAGCAGCTGCGCTGCCGCCACGACTTTGAATACTGGTGCGCCCGCTGCGTGACCATCAAGCACAAGACCACGGGCTGCATGGTGCCCTTCGTGCTCAACGCGCCGCAGCGCCGCCTGGCGGCACTGCTGGAGGCCGACCGGCGCGCCCGTCGCCCAATGCGGGTGATAATGCTCAAGGCGCGCCAGTGGGGCGGCAGCACGCTGGTGCAGATGTATATGGCGTGGATGCAGTGCTGCGTGCGCCGCAACTGGCACTCGCTCATCTGCGCCCATGTGAAGGACACGGCGGCGGCCATCCGCGGCATGTACACCCGCATGCTCGAGAACTATCCGCCCGACCTATGGACCGAGGAGGCCGCCCCGCGCTTCAGCCCCTTCGAGCGGTCGATCAACACGCGCGAGATCGCAGGCCGCGGCTGCCGCGTGACGGTGGGCTCGGCCGAGAATCAGGAGGCCATCCGCGGCTCCGACTACGCCATGGCCCACCTGAGCGAGACGGCCTTCTGGCGCGACAGCACGCGCTCGTCGCCCGACGATTTCATCCGCGCCATCAATGGCGCCATAGCCCTGGTGCCCGACACGCTGATAGTGATGGAGAGCACCGCCAACGGCGTGGGCAGCTATTTCCACAACGAGTGGATGCGCAGCCGCGAGGGGCTGAGCGACAAGCACGCCGTGTTCGTGCCCTGGTACGAAATCGAAATCTACCGTCTGGAGCCTGCCGACCCCGCGGCCCTCGCGGCCTCGCTCACCGCCGCCGAGCGCGAGCTGTGGCGCCGCGGGCTGTGCCTCGACCAGATCAACTGGTATCGCCACACGCTGCGGGCCTACAGCCACCCGGAGCGGATGCAGGCCGAGTATCCCGGCACCGACACCGAGGCTTTCCTGAACAGCGGCAGCGGCGTTTTCGCCCCCGAGGCCGTGGAACGCCTGCGCCGGGGCTGCATCGAGGCGCCCGAGGCGCGCCGCGGCGAGTTCACGGCCTCGGGCTTCAGCCCCGACAGTCTGGGCCGAGCGCGCATGTGGGCCTCTCCGGAGCCCGGCGCGCGGTATGTGGTGGCGGTGGATATTGGAGGACGCAGCGAGGGGGCCGACTGGTCGGTGGTGGCCGCGATGCGCACCGATGCCGGCGGCACGCCCGAGGTGGTGGCCCAGTGGCGCGGACACATCGACCACGACCTGCTCGTGGAGCAGGCCGAGCACATGGCGCGCCACTACAACAACGCGCTGCTGATCATCGAGAGCAACACCCTGGAGAGCGAGAACGAGGGCGACCCCAATCTGTTCGTGCTGTCGCGCCTGGCCGACCGCTACACCAATCTATACTGCCGGCGCAGCTACGACAGCATGAGCGGAAGCTACAGCAGCCGGGTGGGGTTTCACACCAACCGCGCCACCAAGGCCATGATCATATCGGAGCTGATAGCCGCAGTGCGCGACGGCGGATATATCGAGCGCGACAACGAGGCGTGCAACGAACTGCTCACCTACGAGCAGCAGCCGAGCGGGAGCTACAGCAGCCGGGTGGGGTTTCACACCAACCGCGCCACCAAGGCCATGATCA
>CAMWRI010000149.1 GCA_947176585.1 uncultured Porphyromonadaceae bacterium | reverse complement strand
GGCGGGTGGGGTGGGGGCGCTCCGTGCGCCTTGACGCGTTGAGAGTACGTATGCAGTTGAATTCAAAGTTCCAGTACTCGCCACCGGGCACGGGCTGCACGAAGAATTCCACGCAGGAGTCTTCACACACGGGGCCCAGGTCTTCATACACCTCGCCTCGCAGGAAATTGCTGCGGGTGAAGAAGTCGATGTAGAGATTCCGCCTGGTGTGGGCCGCCACGAACGACGACAGCGGCCTGTACGGATAAGCCTCGGCCCAGTTGGCGCAGCCAATGAAGCCGCGCGCGCCGGATGCGTCGAGCAGTGCCGATATCTCGTCGGCCGAGCGCATTTCGTCCAGCTCGGGCAGGTGCGGAATTGAAAGTATTTTGTTTTTGGGCATAATTGTCAGGGGAAGAATTGGTTTTTGATGGCCAGGGCCACGCCCACGGCGGCCATGCCTATGAGGATGGCGGCTATTATGCGGTTGAAGAGCCACAGCGAGCGCACGTTGAAGCGCCGGCGCAGCTTGTTGATCACAAAGGTGACCACATACCACCATGCCAGCGCGCCTCCCAGGATGGTGAGATAGGCGGTGAGATAGTGGTGCACGCCGAACTCGGGCTGTATGAAGTTGAATCGTGCGAATAGACCGATTATGAAGAAGAGTATCAGCGGGTTGCTGAATGTGAGCAGGAAGCCGCTCGCGAGGTCGCCCCAGTACGAAGAGCCCGTCTTGCGCACGATTTCGCCGTCGGCGGCCTGTAGCGCGCGCGTGGGATTCTTGCGGAACAGATACAGGCCGAAGGCGGCCAGCACTATGCCGCCCACTACCTGCAGGAGCACCTGGTGGCGGTCGATCAGATCGGTGATGAAGCTGATGCCGAAGCCGGTGAGCAGGCAGTACAGCAGGTCGCTCACGCTTGCGCCCACACCGGTGAACATCCCCGCCCATCGCCCTTTGCTCAGGGTGCGCTGTATCACGAGCATACCTATAGGCCCCATGGGCGCCGATATGAGCACGCCTATGAGGAAGCCACGGGGGAGTATGTACAGCATCTGTTCCATGCGCGGGGCAATAATAAGCAAAGGTAGCATTTTTTTGCCAAACGACCCGCGCCCGCACCCACAAAAAAACTAAAAACTGCCTAAAAACACAAAACGAACCATTCCTGCCCGCCGAGTGTTTTAAAACAAAAGAAAATATACACCACGATATGAAAAAATACGGTATCTTCTACGCCTCCACCTCCGGACACACGGCCGAGGCGGCCCGCTCCATAGCAAAGCATCTGAATATAGCCGAGGAAGACATGCACGACGTGGCCACCACAGCCCCGTCTGTGCTCGGCGAGTATGAAACCGCCATACTGGGCTCGCCCACCTATGGCAAGGGCGCCATGCAGCCCAAGATGGCCGACTTTATCGACGGTGCCCAGAGCCTTTTCCTCAAGGGCCACAAGCTGGCTTTCTTCGGAACCGGCGACGACACCATGACCGACAGTTTCTGCAGCGCCGTCGGCGATATGGCCCGCGCTCTCTCCGCCACGGAGGCCACGCAGGTGGGCGAATTCGACGCCCGCGGCTATATCTTCGACAACAGCCGTGCCGAGATTGCCCCCGGCGTATATGCGGGCCTGCTGCTCGACTATGTGAACCACGCCGATCTGAGCGAAGACCGCATCGCCCGCTGGGTGAAGACCCTCTGAGATAGAACGGGCTCTATATGCCGGCCCTGTGCCGGCATTTTTTTTGCCTCCCGGCCGCCCCGCTAATCAAAAAAGATGTAAAAAATAGCCTGCACGGCGCGTTGATTGCAAAATCTTGCGTATCTTTGCAGGCAATGATATCCCGAGTAATAAACGAAGAGAGCGTTCGGCGCCTCCACCGCCTGCTGGCCGATGCGGAGCGCATAGCCATCATCTGCCACGTGGGGCCCGACGGCGATGCCGTGGGGTCGTCGCTCGCGCTTGCCCATGTGCTGGGCACTCTTGGCAAGGAAGCACGGTGCATAATCCCTGATCCCACGTCGCAGCTGCTGATGCAGTTGCCCGAGGCCAAGGAACTCGTGGACGCCGCCAGGCACCCCGACTTTGCCCGCACGCTTCTGCGCGATGCCGATCTGATCTTCTGCCTGGACTTCAACGAGCCCAAGCGCGTGGACCGCATGGCCGACGCCCTCCTGGCCGCCCGTGCCCCCAAGGTGATGATCGACCACCACGAGAATCCGGCATCTTTCGCCACCATCACCATCTCGCATCCCGAGATGGCCGCCACGTGCTACCTGCTGTTCAGGGTGCTGTGCCGCCTGGAGCTGCTGCCATATGTAGACGCCACGGCGGCCACGCAGCTGCTGGCGGGAATCCTCACTGACACCGGCGGCCTCGCCTACAACAGTTCCGACCCCGAGCTCTACGTGGTGGTGGCCGAGCTTCTGCGCCACGGCGCGGCGAAGCAACGCCTGTACAAGCTGCTGTTCAACACCGTGAGCGAATCGTCGCTGCGCCTCAACGCCTATGCCATCGACCGCAAGATGGAAGTGAACCACGAGATGCATGCGGCTCTCATCACCCTGAGCCGAGCCGAGCTCAACAGCTATCATTACAGTAAGGGCGACACCGAGAGCCTCGTCAACCGCCCGCTGGCCATTCCCGGCGTGGTCTACTCGTGCTTCATGCGCGAGGAGGAACGCTATATTAAGGTGTCGATGCGCTCGCAGGGCGATTTTCCGGTCAACGAGATATGCGCCCGCCACTTCTCGGGAGGAGGCCACATCAACGCCGCCGGAGGAGAATTTCACGGCACCCTGGCCGAGGCTGCCGAGAAGTTCCGCTCGATCATGGCCGAAAACAAAAAGAAATATATCGATAAAAAATGAAGATAATCCGCAACATCCTTGCACTCGTGGCCCTGACCATATTCACGGCCTCGTGCAAAGACACCAAGAGCTATGCCGAGCTGCTCAACGACGAGGCTCACTATGTGAACTTATTCCTCGCCAATCATCGCGTGGTCAACGAGATACCGGCCGATACCGTGTTTGAGTACGGCCCCAAGGCGCCTTTCTACCGCCTCGACGAAGACGGCAATCTCTACATGCAGGTGCTCAATCCCGGCACCCCCGGCAACAAGGCCGTGGCCGACGAGCTCATATATTTCCGTTTCACCCGCTTCTCGCTCTACGGCTTCTCCGGCGGCAGCCTCACGGGCGTGGGCAACGAGAGCGACCTGAGCTATGCCAATACTTACTTCCGTTTCGGCAACTATCAGCTGGCCAGCTCCAGCCAGTGGGGCTCGGGCATCCAGTATCCGCTGGCGCTTCTGCCCGTGGATGCCGAGGTGAATATCGTGATCAAGTCGCAGCTGGGCCTCACCAGCGAGATAGCCGAGGTGGTGCCTTATCTCTACCACCTGCGCTACTATCGCCCCAAAATTTGATTCTATACTAAACATTTGTATTAATGACCCTCATAAAGTCAATTTCAGGTATTCGCGGCACCATAGGCGGACAGCCCGGGGATGCCCTCACGGCGCAGGATATCGTGCGCTTCACCGCTGCCTACGCAGCCTTTATCGAAAAGAACACCACTCGCAAGTCGCGCACCATCGTGGTGGGCCGCGACGCCCGCCTGAGCGGCGACATGGTGGCGCGCCTCGTCACCGGCACCCTCATGAGTATGGGATTCGACGTGGTCAACATAGGCCTCGCTTCCACCCCCACCACCGAGATGGCCGTGACGGCCGAGGGAGCATGCGGCGGCATAATCATCACTGCCTCCCACAACCCTCTGCAGTGGAACGCTCTCAAGCTCCTCAACGAGCACGGTGAGTTTCTCAACGACGCCGAGGGACGCGAGGTGCTCCGCATAGCCGATGCCGGCGAGTACAGCTACGCACCCGTCGAGGCCATAGGCCATGAGTATGTCAACACCACCTGCGACCGCCACCACATTGATGCAGTGCTGGCGCTCCCCGCAGTGGATGTGGAGGCCATCCGTCGCGCCGGTTTCCGCGTGGCCGTAGATGCCGTCAACAGCGTGGGCGGCACTGTGATTCCGCAGTTGCTCCGCGCCCTGGGAGTCAAGGAAGTGGTGGAGCTCAACTGTGAGCCCACAGGCCGCTTCGCCCACACTCCCGAGCCAATTCCCGAAAACCTCACCGGCATCGCCTCCCTCATGGCCACGGGCGTGGCCGATGTGGGCTTTGTCGTTGACCCGGACGTAGACCGCCTCGCTATTGTGATGGAAAACGGCGAGATGTTCGGCGAGGAATACACCCTCGTGAGCGTGGCCAACTACGTGCTGGGCCTCACCCCCGGCGCCACCGTGAGCAACCTCAGCTCGTCGCGCGCCCTGCGCGACGTCACCCGCGCCCATGGAGGCCGCTACGAGGCTTCTGCAGTGGGCGAAGTCAACGTCACCACCAAGATGAAGGAGATAGGTGCCGTGATCGGCGGCGAGGGCAACGGCGGAGTGATTTATCCCGAACTCCACTATGGCCGCGACGCCCTCGTGGGCGTGGCTCTGTTCCTCACGCTGCTGGCCAAAAGCGGCAAGAAAGTGAGCGAGCTTCGCGCCGAGCTGCCTCCTTATTCTATATATAAGACTAAGGTGTCGCTTGCTCCCACTCTTGATATCGACGCCCTGCTCCTTGCGGTGCAGAAGCGTTTCGAGGGCGAAGAAATCTCTACCGTCGACGGTGTGAAGATCGACTTCGCCGACTCCTGGGTGCATCTGCGCCGCAGCAACACCGAGCCCATCATCCGCGTATATGCCGAGGCAGCCACGCCCGAGGCAGCAGAGCGCCTTGGCGAAGACGTGAAGGCCATAATCACCGGAATGCTCTGAGGATTTTAAGAGGCCGATTGCTAATGAAATGCGGGGACGCGCCAA
>CAMWRI010000148.1 GCA_947176585.1 uncultured Porphyromonadaceae bacterium | reverse complement strand
TTTGATTTTTCCTGATCCGGTAAGGGCGAACCTCTTTTTGGCACCGGAGTTAGTTTTCATCTTGGGCATTTCTGTTACTTTTATAGTTAATTCATGTATGATGCTGTGCGGCCGACCCGCGACCGCGAGATCATTTTCTTGTTACTTTTTCTTGGGCGTGAGCATGATGATCATGCGCTTGCCTTCGAGCTGGGGCATCTGTTCCACTTTGCCGTAGTCTTCAAGGTCGTTGGCAAAACGAAGCAGAAGCACTTCGCCCTGTTCCTTGAAGAGAATCGAACGGCCTTTGAAGAACACATAGGCCTTCACCTTGGCTCCTTCCTGCAGAAAACCGATGGCGTGCTTGAGCTTGAAGTTGTAGTCGTGGTCGTCGGTCTGAGGGCCGAAACGGATTTCTTTCACCACCACCTTTGTGGCCTTGGCTTTGATTTCCTTGGCTTTCTTCTTCTGCTGATAGAGGTACTTCTGATAGTCGAGCACCTTGCACACAGGCGGTTCCACCTGCGAGGAGATTTCAACGAGGTCGAGTTCGAGCTCGTCGGCAATCTTCTGCGCCTCCTGGATGGAATAGATGCCGGGAGTGACGTTGTCGCCTACCAGGCGCACCTCACGGGCCCGGATGAACTCGTTGATGTTGTTGGGATAGGCGTTGCGTTCGGGCGGCCGGCGGGGACCTCGCGGAGCGTTATTTGCATTGGCGGGACGCTTGGGCGCCATAGGGCGCGGGGCGGGGCGAAAAGGTTTTTTCTCCATTCAGGGGTTTTAAAATTTTGTCATTTCTTCGACTTCACGAGCCAAATTTTCTGCAAAGGTAGCGATTTTCATCGAACCAAGGTCGCCTTCACCGGATTTTCTTACAGATACTTCGCCATTTTCCTGTTCTTTTTCGCCCACGATGAGCATATAGGGCATGCGGCGCATCTGATTGTCGCGGATCTTGCGGCCGATTTTTTCGTTTCTGTCGTCCACCGTGCAGCGGATGTCGGATTCTTCAAGCTGGCGTGCCACCTCGCGAGCATAGTCGTTGAACTTCTCACTGATGGGCAGCACAGCCACCTGCTCGGGAGCAAGCCACAAGGGCAGATGTCCGGCGGTGTGCTCAAGCAGCACGGCCACGAAGCGTTCCATCGAGCCGAAAGGCGCGCGATGAATCATCACCGGACGGTGCTTCTGGTTGTCGGCACCGGTATATTCAAGCTGGAAGCGCTCGGGAAGGTTATAGTCCACCTGAATTGTTCCGAGCTGCCAGCGACGGCCGATGGCGTCCTTCACCATAAAGTCGAGCTTGGGACCGTAGAAGGCGGCTTCACCCAGCTCCTGACGGGCGTTGAGACCCTTTTCCTTGCAGGCATCGATGATGGCCTGCTCGGCGAGGTGCCAGTTTTCGTCGCTACCGATGTACTTTTCTTTATTGGCGGGATCGCGGAGAGAAATCTGAGCCTCAAAGTTCTCGAATTTCAGAGCCTTGAAGATAAAGAAGATAATATCCATCACCTTGAGGAACTCGTCTTTTATCTGCTCGGGGGCGCAGAAGATATGCGCATCGTCCTGCGTGAAACCGCGCACACGGGTAAGGCCGTGGAGCTCACCGCTCTGTTCGTAGCGGTAAACGGTGCCGAACTCAGCCAGGCGCAGAGGCAGATCGCGGTAGCTGCGGGGCGAAGTGCGGTATATCTCGCAGTGGTGGGGGCAGTTCATGGGCTTGAGCAGATACTCCTCACCTTCCTCGGGAGTGTGGATGGGCTGGAATGAGTCCTTGCCGTATTTGGCGTAGTGTCCGGAGGTGACATAGAGCATCTTGTTGCCGATATGGGGCGTGATCACCTGCAGATAGCCGTAGCGCTTCTGAATCTTGCGCAGGAACTGCTCGAGGCGGTCGCGCAGCGCGGCACCCTTGGGGAGCCACAGGGGCAGACCTGCACCCACATTCTGCGAGAAAGCGAAAAGCTCCATCTCCTTGCCCAGCTTGCGGTGGTCACGCTTCTTGGCTTCCTCCATCAGAGCGTTGTACTCGTCGAGCATCTTCTGCTTGGGGAAAGTGATGCCGTAGACGCGCACGAGCTGGTTGCGGGTGGCGTCGCCTCGCCAGTAAGCTCCGGCCAGCGAAGTAATCTTCACTGCCTTGATGGGAGCGGTGTCGGGAAGGTGCGGACCGCGACACAGGTCGGTGAACGCACCTTGCGTGTAGGTGGTGATATTACCGTCCTCAAGCTCGCTTATCAGTTCGCACTTATATTCTTCGCCACGGTCGCCGAACATCTTCAGTGCATCAGCCTTGGATATCTCCTCGCGCACGATAGGATGCTTTGTGCGCGCAAGCTCCAGCATCTTCTTTTCTATCGCGGGAAAATCCGCAGCGGTGATCTGATGACCATTGGGATCTATATCATAGTAGAAACCGCTTTCAACAGCGGGGCCGATACCGAACTTCACACCGGGGAAAAGCTCCTGAAGAGCCTCGGCGAGCAGGTGGGCCGAGGAATGCCAGAATGCATGTTTGCCCTCGGGATCCTCCCATTTGAAGAGCTTCAGGGAGGCATCGGCGGTGATAGGACGGGAAAGATCCCACTCCTGACCGTCGACAGATGCGGCGAGAACCTCGCGGGCCAACTGGGGGCTGAGAGATTCGGCCACTTGAAGCGGAGTTACGCCGGGCTCGAAAGCCTTGACGCTATTGTCGGGAAACGTGATGTTTATCATATTCGTTTAAAGCGTTAAAAATCAACCGCTTGGCACTTCAAGGCGCCATTCGGTCAAAAATTACGCGCAAAGATACTGATTATTTTTGAATTAACCGAATATTTTGGCAATTTTATTTTGCACGATTACTCAATGCCGATGCCACAAACAATAAGGGTGCCCGCTTTCACAAGCATGCACCCCCGCACTACTGATTTAAATTTGGATTAGAAGAAATCAATAGTGGTTGTTGTATAGATTATCCTTATTATTTATTTGTCACTTTGTCACGATTAGGATAATTCGTCCATGTCTTCGTCATGTATCCGCCCCATGAAACCCAGTCGGAGAACTGAGGATACGCGTCGGTGATTATGGTGCGCTCCGTGGGCCACTCCCAGTCACCGGAGACAAGAAACAGCTGGGGTGCAACCTGGCCTTCGGCGGCATTGGGCGCACCAAGCACAAATATACCCTGGCCTCGTGTGAGGTCTACCTTCTGGAAATCTTTACCCGCATCAAGGCTAAGAGTATTTTCCCTATCCACCACCACGGCAAATCCATACAAACCGAATCCATTGTTCGGGAAATAACTTGCTGCCGGATTTTTGTAGCTATTACCCATATTGGTCTCCACTGCAATATTGAATGTGGCAGGCTTGACTTTAGCGGAGCTACGCTTGGCGCCGGTATTTATCATCTGTTTATAAGATGTTGCTCCCAGCCATTTATGAAGTTCCTGACCGATTATGAACGGCCCTGCAAACGGCGACTGCGACGTTGAAGCCTGCGCTATCGTGCCGTTGAGCGAGTGATACCACTCGTCCTCCGATGCACCGCCCACCGAAGGCAGTTGCATGGCATCCATGTAGAAGAGCGCATATATGGGCATTGTGCCCCCCGCAGCCATCGGCGTAACGGTGATCTCGCGTACCGAAGCCGCATCAAGCGGGCCATCGACGTTCGTGGCCACCGCATTTTTATTCGTAGAATTCAAATTCACAATCACATCCGTAAACTGGAAGACTGCATCGTTAAAGTCCCAGTCGTCGGTAGAGCCGAGATCTTCTGCGGCCATAGTCCACACGAAAGGTTCTGCTTCTTCTTCGTGCACATAACAGAAATCCGTCTCATCATCGTTCACGGGAATCACGAGGAGCAACACATCGGCATAGTCACGGACCGAACGGTCGCCGGCTTCGGAAGGTGCGCTGTTAAAACCAAGCAGGAACGATCCCGAGCGATTGATTTCATGAAATTCATTCCCATCTTCAAGTTCGAGCAAGCCGGTCTTGTAGTGATTCTCGCGCACGAGGAATGTTTTGTCGGGCACCATCGTACGCTTGGTACTTACATTTGCAAAAAACAGATTCTCCAATTGCTCGTCATAGTATTTGCCGTCCCATAGATAGCGAGCCATATGGGGCACCGAAAAGCTCTCGTTAGCCCCGCTATTGCTCGTGAGATAGAAGCCAATTGCATTTTTACCGAACGCGTGCTTGTCAAAATCCTGAGTTCCCGCAGAAGTACCCTGGAAAGAATAACGCTGGTCTGTAAATGTGATTTTTATACCATAGCTCAGCACCGTGCCGCTCCCAGCCGGGTCATAAGCCTGCTTGTAAGAACCGTCGTCAAACGAAAACAAAGGTTTAGGATCGAAGACACTCACGTCCGCTTTGGTTCTTTTCGTTGAGGAATATCCAAGAGTGGGAAAAGGATGCGATGCATCCGACAACTGCACCTCGTCATGACCCACGGGCTGATAATTTCGGTCAAAGAATGCACGCCAATTATTGACGGTGTATGCGCCGGTCTCCGAGGGTTTCCTGGGGTCTTCCCTGGACTGGCACAGATACAGCTCGTAATCTTTCGCGCCTTCGCGCTCTCGCCACCACACCGGGAAGATGTAGTACGACATATTATGATTGTGGCCCTTCTGAGTATCTCCGTCGCCTATGGCAGTCTCGCCCCAGAACACCTGCTCGTTGAAACCCTCATGGAAATCTATAGTTCCTTTCTGATTCTTACGATACCAATAGTCCGTATTGTCCCGACCAACAGGATTGGCGGCAAAATACTCGGGTAGCAGATCTTGCGGATCAAAAACGATATACGGGCCGTCCTCAGAACTGTTTCCATTGAATATGATTCCCGAATTGTCGAAAGTGTGAGCCCCATAGTCGCCGAAGCGGCTGCCGGATGCCGGCAGATTATCTATATCCAC
>CAMWRI010000147.1 GCA_947176585.1 uncultured Porphyromonadaceae bacterium | reverse complement strand
ATATAAAACTTATAAGATTTATAAGACTTATAAGATTTATAAACCTGATAATCAAAAAAATCTCTGCGGTTCTGCGCGAGATTTCCTTGAATAATCGCAAGATTTGCCATAAGGCGCTTGCTACTGAAAATTATTTGCTATCTTTGTGCATTCAACAATTAACCAATCGCTATCATATGAAAGTACTTTCCTTTATTTCTTCAGCAGCTCTGGCCCTCGCGTTGCTGATTCCGGCTCCGGCCGGGGCTCAGGAGCAGCTTGTGAAGCGCAGCAGTCATCTGTCGCCGCGAGCTGCCGCCGCCAGGCAGCGTGTGGCAGATTTGCCCGCTCCGCTGAAGAAGAGTTTCCACGAGGCCGGCAAGCGCCGGGCCGCAAATACCACGCCGTCGCTCGCCCGCGCCATGAACGCGACGGGCGTCATGCGCCGCACCTCCGCACCCCGCAAAGTGATGCCCGCATCGTCAGCGCTGCCCAATCTGTGCGGTATGATCACATTTCAGGACGGCTGGACATCGTACACGGGACGCCCCGGCGTATACAAGCTGTTCAACGACGGCAGTGCCGAATTGCTCTTCGCGGGTCCCAACGGCCTGGGAGGCATTCCTGTGGGCGACTACTACTTCGTATCGTCCTACGAGAGCTACTACGGCTCGATCTTTATAGACACATACGTGTACGACATGGCCACGGGCATGCAGTACAAGAGCTTCACCGACATGGACGACAACTATGAGAAGATTATCTTCGACTTCGCCACCGATCCCGTGAGCGGCACCGTCTATGGCCTTGGCTACAGCCACGACGCGCAGCAGATGCAGCTGAGTGTGGTGGACTGCGATCCCGACGCCGGTTTCACCATCACCGCCGTGGGCACCCTGCCCGGCAACTGGAATTCCATCGCCTGCACCCCCGAAGGTCAGCTCTACGGAATCAACTACACGGGCGTGATGAACGGCAACGATTTCACGGCCACCGGCTCCACGCTCTACAAGATCAACAAGACCACGGCAGCGGTGACCAAGGTGGGCGACACGGGCTATGCCCCGCAGTATTTCAGCTCCGCCACCATCGACCCGCGCAGCGGCAAGATGTACTGGACGGTGTGCCCGCCCGACAATACCGGGCTGCTCTGCGAGGTGGATCTCACCACCGGCGCCGCCACCGAGCTACTGCAATTCAAGCTCAACGACGAGGTGCAGGGCCTCTACGTGGCCGCTCCGGAGGCCGCCGACGGTGCTCCCGCCGCTGTGGAAGATCTCGAGGCCGAGTTTGACGGCGGCTCGCTGAGCGGCCTCATCAACTTCACGGCACCCGCCACCACCTTCGACGGCGAGGCAGCCACGGGCGCCCTCACCTACACCGTGAGCACCGGCGACGACGTGCTGGCATCGGGCTCCACCGAGTTCGGCGCGGCAGTGAGCGTCCCCGTCACCCTCGCCAAAGCCGGCGAATATGTGTTCACCGTCGCCACGGCCAACGCCACGGGCAGCAGCCCCGCCGCACAGATCAAGCGCTTTGTGGGCTTCGGCACCCCGGATGCCACCGAGGCCACACTGGTATATGAGAACGGAACCATGAAGCTATCGTGGGAGCCCGTCACGAAGTCGGCCGACGGCGGATATCTCGATCCTGAGACTGTGGTCTACACCGTAACCCGCTATCCCGGCGGGGTCAAGGTATATGAGGGCAGCGCCACTGAGTTCAGCGAGACCATGGCCGAGCCCGAAGGTCTCACGAAGTACTACTACACCGTGGTGGCCACGGCCGACGGCGTGAGCGGCGAAGCAGCCACATCCAACACTGTGTCGCTGGGCGCCGGCATCGTGCCACCCTATCTCAACACCTTCGACAACGCCGACTCTCTCGACGGCTTCACCATCATCGACGCCAACAACGACGCCCGCAAATGGCTGTGGACCGACAACAAGGGCAACGGCGAGGTGAACATGACCTGGAACAGCGACAAGAAAATGGACGACTGGCTCATCACCCCGCCCGTCAAGCTCCAGGGCGGCATGCTCTACAGCGTGCAGTTCAAGGCCCACGCCAGCGGCGCCGCCTATGCCGAGCGCGTGGAAGCCAAGTGGGGCACCGACGCCACCGCTGCGGCCATGACACTCGACCTCGTGCCGCCCACCGACCTCACAAGCGCCGATCCCGTCACCTTGGGCAACCTTATCGTGCCCGCCGCCGACGGCCTCTACTACTTCGGCATTCACGGCATCAGCGACCCCGACAAGTTCTATCTCTACATCGACGATTTCGAAGTGAGTGCTCCCCGCGCCGCCACTATCCCCGCCGCCGCCACCGGTTTCAAGGTCACTCCGGCCGTAAACGGCGACATCAAGGCATCCGTGGCCTTCACCACCCCGACCCTCGACATGGCCGGCAACGCCCTGAGCGGCCTCACCAAGGTTGAGCTCTCGCGCGACGGCGCCGTGATCAAAACCTGGGACGCTCCCGCCACCGGCGCGGCCCTGAGCTACGACGACGAGCCCGAGGAAGGCGGCAACACCACCTACTGCGTAGTGGCCTACAACGAGGACGGCGCGGGCGCCGAAGCCTCGGCCACCGTGTTCATAGGCATAGGCCGCCCCGCCGCTCCCACCAACGTGAGACTCACCGAGGAGGGCAACACCGGCTACGTGACGCTCAGCTGGAACGCCGTGAGCACCACCTTCGAGGGTGTGGCAATCGATCCCTCGCGCGTGACCTACGACGTGTGTGTCGAAGGCTACTACGGCGACTGGGAACCCGTGGCCGAAGGCCTCACCGGCACCACATTCTCGGCTCAGGCCGTGCCCGAGGGCCGTCAGAACTTCGTGCAGTATGCCGTATTCGCCGTCACCGAGGGCGGTGAAACGGGTGCCGTTTCGCCCATGATCGCCGCAGGTACGCCCTACGAGGGTATGGACGAGAGCTTCGCCAACGGCGACCTCAGCCAATACATCTGGGGCCTGGGCTACAACGAGGGCGCCGAATGGGACATCTATGAGGACGACTACCTCGATATTCCCTCGTCTGACCAGGACAACGGCTATGCAGCCATGCGCTACAGCTACGATCCAGGCAAGGGCAGCCTCTTCACCGGCAAGATCGCTCTGCCGCAGAAGAGCGCCGGCGTGAGCTTCCACGCTCTGGTGATGACCGCCGGCGAGGAGTACAACCACAACGAGATCCAGCTCTACGTGAAGGAGCCCGCCGACCTCAACTGGACCAAGCTGGGGCAGCCCTTCGTGATGTGCGAGATGGGCGAGCCCAACACCTGGGCACAGGGCACCGCATCGCTGCAGGCATATGCCGGCAAGGTGGTGCAGATTCGCTTCGAGGGCATCACCGTGGACTACACCTACACCTTCATGGACCAGATAATCGTGGGCAGCCTCGCCGAGCACGATCTGGCTATCACGAATGTATCGGCTCCCACAGAGGTGGCCTGCGGCAACCCCTTCACCGTGGAGGTGGCCGTGGCCAATCTGGGCACGAAGCCCGCCACTGACGTGGCCGTCACACTCTCTGCCGGCGCCGACGTGATCGCCAAGCAGACCGTGGCCTCCCTCGCATCCGGCACTGCCACCATCGTGAAATTCGAGCTCACCATGAACCCCCTGGCCACCCGCCACACCCACTACATCGTAGATGTGGCCTGCGAGGGCGACGAAGACCCGGACAACAACTACTATGAGTTCATTGTGGAGCCGCGCCAGTCGAAACTGCCCGCCGTGACCGACCTCGCCGCCGACGGCACACCTGCCGGCGTGGCCCTCACGTGGAGCGAGCCGGACCTCACCAACGCTGTGGTAGAGCCTGAGCTCACCGACTTCGAGGACGGCGAATCATTCGCACAGGAATATGAGGGCTGGATTTTCGTGGACGTTGACGGCTCGCCCATAGGCGGCCTCTTCTCCAACGCCGAAGTGCCGGGCACCACCGCCGGAGTGACTCCCGCAGGATTCATCATCTACAATGCCTCCATGCTCCCCGCCGGCGGTATCGACGCCCACAGCGGCGACAAGTTCCTCGCCTCTATCTACCGCGACGACGAAGAAATGGTGGACGACTGGGCAATCTCGCCCGAGCTCACCGGCGAAGCCCAGACCATCTCTTTCTGGGCAAGAAGTTCAAAGTTCATCTACCCCGAAAAAATCGAGATGTACTACAGCACCGGAAGCCTCGAACCGGCCGACTTCAAGAAAGTCACGGCCGTGGAGGAAGTGCCCGATGAGTGGACTGAATACACCTTCGAGGTGCCCGCAGGCGCCAAGCACTTCGCAGTGCGCAGCTGCGCCACCGGCGCGCTGATGCTCTTGCTCGACGACTTCACCTTCGCCGCCGCAGGCGGCACCTCGGCCGACCTGAGCATCCTGGGCTACGACGTGTATCGCAACGGCGAGAAGATCACCACCGAGCCTGTGGACGAATCTGAGTATCTGGATGCCGACGCTCCCGACGGCACGCTGAGCTACAGCGTGATCGCCGTCTACACTGCCGGTATCTCCGCGCCCTCCAACATCGTCGAGATCGAATACGATGGCATCACCGACGCCACCACGGCCGGCATCGCCATCGCCGCAGGCAAGGGCACCATCACCGTGACGGGCGCAGAGGGCAAGCAGCTCTCCGTGGCCGCCGCCGATGGCCGCATCTACTTCAGCGGCACCGCCGAGGCGCGCCACACCGTGGCCGTCCCCACCGGCATCTGCGTGGTCAAGGCCGGCTCGAAGATCGCCAAGGTGGCCGTGAAATAATCCACGCCACATACCTATAAGACCCTCCCCCGGCACGGAGCCGGGGGAGTTTTTTTATGGAAAAAAAACGCGGCTTCTATGGGAAAACTCGCGCAGAGCCGCAGAGAAATTATATAAAACTTATAAGATTTATATTGCTGTCCGATAAAAATATTTGAGGAGGGGAAAAATTAGGGTCGAATCCAT
>CAMWRI010000146.1 GCA_947176585.1 uncultured Porphyromonadaceae bacterium | reverse complement strand
TTAACATATTTTTTATCCATAATATATTTTTTTTGCATAAATTTGCGCCAAGTTAAAACACAACACACATACAGTACTGAAATTTTCCAATCCGGACCCCGTCTATCCTTTTTCCAACTAATCTGAAAAAATGCACAAACGCTTCCTACACTGGTATCTTTCGCGCGATAGTGTGCCATATTGGTACGTACTCGCAGCCGACTGCCTCATAGTTGTGGCAGGCGGACTCATCGCGTATGCCGCAAATCACGGTGCGATAGCCATGGTAGCCAATTTTGGTTCGCTCGTGACGACGCTGGCCATTTATCTTCTCTGCTTTTTCGCAGGCTTCAAAGCACTCCACACCTACAGCGGCATTATCCGCCACACCACCACTGCCGACCTCATCCGCGTGACGGCGGCCCTGGGCATCGGAGTGTCGGCAATCATGCTGGTGCGTCTGCTTCTGCACACCGACCTCTACCTGCTGCCCATCAAACTGGCCGACCTGATGCTACTCACGCTGATAGCAGCCGTGGGCATGTGCGGCCTGCGCGTGATGGCAAAGGAAATCTACGACATGTATCTGCGCGACCGCGCTCCCGGCGGCGCCTACGGATTCGAGTCGGACGCCCTTCTCGACCTGGAGCTCACCGACCTGCTCCCCCGCGAGCCCATCAACGTTGACACCGCCGCAATCGCCGGTGCCATGCGTGGTCGCCGTCTTATGGTCACCGGAGCAGCCGGCAGCATCGGCAGCGAGCTCAGCCGCATGCTCGCAAGCTACGGTCCCGCCGAGCTCATTCTCATCGACCAGGCCGAAACCCCGCTGCACGACCTCAGCCTCACGCTCAAGCGCGAGCACCCCGAGGTATCGGCCCGCTGCATCATCACCAGCATCTGCCACTCCCACCGCATGGACTCCATCATGGAGCAGTATCGCCCGGAAATAATCTTCCACGCCGCTGCCTATAAGCACGTGCCCATGATGGAAGACAACGCCGTGGAAAGCGTGCTCAACAACGTGGACGGCACACGCAAGCTCGCCACTCTGGCCGTGAAGCACGGCGTGCGCAAATTCATCATGATCTCCACCGACAAGGCTGTGAACCCCACCAACGTGATGGGATGCAGCAAGCGCATCTGCGAAATCTTCTGCCAGAGTCTCTCCGGCACCCCGCAGGGCGGCAACACCCAGTTCATCACCACCCGCTTCGGCAACGTTCTGGGTAGCAACGGATCGGTGATCCCCCTTTTCCGCGACCAGATTCGCCGCGGAGGTCCCGTCACCGTGACCCACCCCGACATCATCCGTTATTTCATGCTCATTCCCGAGGCTTGCAGCCTGGTGCTTGAAGCTGCAATGCTGGGCCGCGGAGGCGAAATCTTCTGCTTCGACATGGGCAAGCCCGTACGCATCGCCGATCTCGCCGAGCGCATGATATCTCTGAGCGGTCGCCGTGGCGTTAAGATCGAATTCTCAGGCCTCCGTCCGGGCGAGAAGCTCTTTGAAGAGCTGCTCACCGACGAAGAGACCGTACTCCCCACCCGTCACCCCAAAATCAAAATAGCCAAGGTGCGCCACACCGATGTTCATCAGGCAAAAGCAGCAGTAGAAGAACTGATTGCCACAGCCAAGACCTACGATGTGCCGGCAGTGCTCAGGCTAATGCACGAGATGGTTCCGGAATACCACACTCCCGGATCGCAGCCGCAAGGCAAAGTGCTGAAAGCCCCCAAGACACGACGCCAGCTGGCAGCCGCATTCTGAAAGGCCCGAGATAAAGAAAAAACACCTCACACGAATATAGAAAAGCCAACGATGTCCCTGAAAAACAAATTCAAAGTATCCGCAGCGCTCGCCGCATTCGCTATCGTAGCCGCATTGGCCCCGGCTCGTTCCGCTGCCCAGTTGTACTCCTCTCTCGAGGAAGCCGAAAACGACTCGTCCTACACCGAAGTGTACCGCGGAAGCCACCAGTACGTGGCACCGTCCGTAACGGAAGTAGTGCGCGACAGCGTGTTTGACCCCTCCATGGTGGTTACCAACAAATTCAGCAAAAACTGGTTTGTATTCGCCACCGGCGGCGTGCATACCTTCGTGGGCGACTACAGCAACCGCGGCAAATTTACCGGCACACTCTCGCCCGACTGGAGCGTGGGTGTCGGCAAATGGTTTACCCCCGGCGTGGGTCTGAAAGTTGAGTTCATCAAGTCCGACTCCAAGGGCTACACCGAATACCTCACCGGACACTACGGCTACGGCGATATTCAGTTCACTAGCGACGGCATCCCTTACCGCAAGATGAAGACCCGCTGGTGGGATATCAGCATCGACGTGATCCTCAACCTCACACGCCTCTACCGCGGCTATGAGGGTATCGGCAGCAAAAAAGCCATGAACCAGTTCATGCTCAACCTCGGTATTGGTGGCGTGCACCACCTCGGATTCGAGAACGGCCACGGTTCCGACAACGAGCTCAGCTTCCACACCGAGCTGCAGTACAGCCGCTTCTTCACCCCCGGCAAGCGTTTCAGCCTCGACATCAAGGCACGCGCGCTTTTCTATCAGACCAACTTCGACCTTGAATACGGCCAGGCCAATAAGGCATCCTCCAAGTTCGACGTAAACGCAGGCATCGACGTGGGCTTCACTTTCTACCTTGGCAAAAAACGCGCCAACGGTTGGGGACACGGAGCCACCAAGGTATATCAGCGCGACTACCGCGAGGTGAAGACCGTGATCGTGCGCAACAAGCCCGCCGCCGGTGCAGGCCCCGTGCAGTACCGCACCCTCTCCTTCTACGTGTTCTATCCCAACAACTACTCTGGCCGCAACGATGCCCCGCAGGTGGCCGACGCAACCGTCAACGCCCTCGACTACCTGGCCGGCGGTATCTACACCCAGAAGAAATTCCGCTCCGCTTCCGATGCCGACGGACGCATAGGCGCAGGCATCAGCACCAACGGCCTTGTCTACGTGGACGTACCCACCGAAAACGCCAGCCAGCCCTTCGCATTCGACTTCATGCCCCGCGGCTACGAGATGAGCGACTCCGTGCCCCTCAGCCTCAGCCTCAAGGCTCCCGACCGTCAGGAGTTCGCCGAACTCTCCGGCTACTACTACGCTCCCATCTGGGACGGCAAGCACCAGTGGCAATACCGTATCGACGACGCCACCAAGGGACAGGTGCTCCTGAGCGACGCCAACTATAAGGAGACCGCCACCTTCGGCCTCAACTCCCACAAAGGTCTCGAAACCGTGCGCCAGAACATGGAGCTGCGCGACGGTCAGCCCGTCAACAACGACGAGCTCGTGAGCTTCGCCGACGTCTACGCCGCTCTCAACGGCGACGGCGCCTACATCAACCAGTTCACCGACTCCGCAGCCGTGGCCCACGTGCGCGAAGTAATCAACAACGGCACCATCGCCCTCATCCAGTTTGAAGGACTCGCCACCAGCCAGGACAACTACTCCGGCGAAAACGGCCGTCAGGTGGGTATCGACCGCAACAATGCCCTCTCCGAGAACCGCGCACGCACCGTGCTCACGTGGCTCCAGCAGCACCCCAACATGAAGGAAGTGCACCACCTCACCAGCAACGAGCCCTTCTTCGCCAACGGCATCAAGCCCGTGGACGATCCCTCCACCCGCGGCCTCAACGCCAAGCTCTGGCGCTCCGTGAAGGTCAAGATCCACTACCTCATGCCCCAAGGAAACGACACCGTAATAAAATAATAATAGACCAATCGACATCGCAGGCTGCGAGCCGTTCCACTCCCGTGGGCGGCTCGCTTTTTTTGCGCCCAACAGACCGCCGAGCAGCTGAAAAGCAACGCAGTACGGACGCTTTTCAAAGCGTCCACCTCAGGCCAGCCGATAATTGAGCAAAAAGAGCGTCGGAGACGCGAGATAGTTAGTAACCCCGGCACGAGGGAGCATGCAGTGCGACCGAGGTCCGGGGTTGGGCACACATCGCGTCTCCGAAGCTCGCGCTGGCGGGGTGGACGCTTTGAAAAGCGTCCGTACTGCCTCGCCTGTAAATTTCCTCTGCGGCGCGAGCTCACAGCTACCGGGAGGCTGCTCCAGAGAGGAAGTCCGGGTAGCACGCAACCGTCGCACATTCCATATAATGTAGAATAAATTGCATTTGAAGAGCGTCTATCTCAAATATTTTGATTAACTTTGCTGCATCCGATGGAAGAGAAATACCGTCGGATAAGAAAAGTGTCAAGCTTTCTTTCTCAGTTGGAACGAACCGCCAATTCAAACAACAGACTGAGGTTGAGTAAGATAGACGCTCTTTCTGTTTTGTAGTATCTGCTGATACGGCAAGCCGCCGTATCTCCACATACGCAATGCAGAGGGGCAGTTTATTCTACCCTTATATCATTCAGTCTGTAGGCCTTGGCGGGCCTGTTCCAACTATGATTGAGGTGCGATGAATTCCCCTCTTTTCTTGTATATATACCCAACCGCCGAATTAGGGAATCAGGAGGCGCAGGATATAACACAATTGATGAAAAAACATCTAATTCTGGTTCTTGCCACACTTTTCCTCACTGTTCTTGCTGCTGAGGCAAAGACTGGCAAAATCAAATTCGGCAAGTACGTCTACTATGAGGGCGAAGTGGTAAACAAGCAACCAGATGGCAACGGCAGCCTTGTATTGGTATCACCAACTGACAAAAAAAATGTAGTTGCCACCATAACAGGTCAATTTGCTGGAAATAAAATCATCGATGCTGATATCACTTCTAAACTACTCCCAACAATTAAGATTGGCCATAATCAATTCATTACATACGATTTACATGGCGATAAAGGAAAAGTTGACAATCTTACCTTCAACTTTTCTAAAGTATCCCTCAATATGGAGGAAAGTGAATACACTATGGATCTCAAAGCACACGTGTCAATTGCAAATAAGAAATGGGTGATGATTCCGTCATTACCCTATAAGTTTACATTGACAACAAATGCCCCAGTACCCAATTGGATGTCGGAATATTGGAACAACCCGCTTAGAGTTGATGTATCTGCCGCAATAAATAATGGTGATTTATTCATCGAAGACCCCCGATTTTACATTTTTAATG
>CAMWRI010000145.1 GCA_947176585.1 uncultured Porphyromonadaceae bacterium | reverse complement strand
GCCATGGCCTTGCGGTCGCGCTCGCTCTCCTGCACTTTTTTCAGGATTATATCGGCCACCTCAAGGTTGCGGTGCAGATAGTTGTCGAGCTCTTTCTTGATGAAGTCGCCCACAAATTTAGCCACAGTGGGGCCGTCGGGACCCATGTCGCGTGATCCCAGCTTGGTTTTCGTCTGCGACTCAAACACGGGTTCCTCCACTTTCACTGCCACCGCGGCGATGATGCCGTTTCGGATGTCGGAGTACTCGAAGTTGCGCCCGAAGAAATCCTTGAGCGTGCGCGACACGGCTTCCTTGAAAGCGCTCAGGTGGGTGCCTCCCTGCGTGGTGTGCTGGCCGTTGACGAAGGAGTAGTATTCTTCGCCGTACTGATTCGCGTGCGTGAGGGCCACCTCGATGTCGGTTCCTTTCAGGTGTATGATCGGGTAGAGCGGCTCCTTGGTCATATTTTCCTTCAGAAGGTCGAGCAATCCGTTGCGCGACAGGAATTTGCGACCGTTGTACAAGATTGTCAGACCGGTGTTCAGAAACGTATAGTTCTTCAGCAGCGGCTCTATGAATTCGTCACGGTAGGAGTAGTCGCGGAAAATGGTGGGGTCGGGGGTGAAAGACACCAGTGTGCCATTGGGCAGGTCGGTGCTCTCGATTGGGCTTTCAGCCACAATCTCGCCCTTGCTGAACACGGCCCGCTTGAGCTGGCCGTCGCGCACGCTCTGAATCTCGAAACGGGTGCTCAGCGCGTTCACGGCTTTTATGCCCACACCGTTCAGGCCCACGCTTTTCTTGAAGGCCTTGGAGTCGTACTTGCCGCCGGTGTTCATCTTCGACGCCACATCAACAACTTTGCCCAGAGGAATACCTCGGCCGAAGTCGCGCACCGTCACGGAACCATCCTCGATAGTCACGTCTATCTGGCGCCCGAATCCCATCATGTATTCGTCTATCGCATTATCCAGCACCTCTTTAAGCAGCACGTATATGCCGTCGTCGCTGTTGGTGCCGTCGCCAAGTTTTCCTATATACATGCCGGGACGGCGACGTATATGCTCCTGCCAGACGAGTGTGCGTATGTCGTCTTCGCTGTAATTTGATGCAGCGGGTTGAGTTATCTGTGGTTCAAATTCTTCACTCATAGCTGCAAAGGTAGCGAAAATTTTCCAATTATCGTGTGTCCGCGGGCTAAAAAACGGGCACTTCCACTCCTGAAATTTCAGTGGAGCATTCTCCCAGCGGCCCGTTCACCTGCAATACGCCCGTGGTGACGCGTAAGAAATCGATGGAAGAAAGTTTCACGGCATTGCCGTCGCCGTCCACGGCATTGTCGATATCAAGAGCCGACTGCTCGTCTGTATCAGGGAAGGAATCAGCGTATCCGCTAAGGCAATATAGGTCGAATCTGCCGGTCGCTGCATTATATACGCCGTTGTCGGGCAGGCGTTTGCCTGCAACAGTGATGGTGCGCCCGTCTATCCACATCGGGAAATATGGCTGAGCATGAAACGATGCAATGTGCGGAATCATGCCGTTTTCGGCTCCGTAGGCGGCGGTCCATTCTATATCGTCGCTGTCGTCGAACAGGGTATAGGCCACGGAGCAATCCACGGCATCATCGTATGCTTCGCCTTTGAGCGTGTACCATATGTCGTCGGGCAAGCCGTTGCCGTTTTCATCGCGCATCACTTCCACGATGCCGGGTTCGCCCGAACCATACGGCATCCCCTGGGCATTCATGCCGGAAAGAATGGCATTTCCACATACCCGCAGGTCGGGACCGGCGATATTCTCCACGGGCGCGAGCAGATGTATGGTCACGCTTCCGCCCCATGCTCCCAGGCTAATCTCGCGCCCGGCGTTGAGCGATGCGGCAGCTTTTTCGATCATATCGCCTGGGGTATCGCCGGGAGAGTATTCCGGGAGTATATTCACGAATTGACCGGGCGCAGGGGCGTAGTCGAGCACTTCCACTTCTACCCGCTTCCACTCGTTTTCCGGCTCGGAATCTCCGGAGCCCGACGTGATGATATCCACGCTGTTGCAGCCGCAGAGGGCTGTGGCGGTGATTAAGGCCGCAAGGGCCCGATCAGTGTGTTTTCCTGAAAGAGTATTCAACGATATAGCCATCCGGAGTGATGTGTTTAAGCTTCATTTTTTTATTGTCCAGCGCCAGGATTTCCATTCTGTTCACCGCATTGGGCGTGAGCAGCAGCCATTGGGGCGCGGAATACTGGAGTTCTCCGGGCGCTGTGGTGTTGTCGCTGTGGGTGAAATTCAGGAGTAGCGCGTCGCCCTCGCGCTCGTAGCTGCCCACGCTATAGAAGAGCAGGGAATGGCGGTCGTCAATGAGCTTGCACATCACCACGGCACCTTGAAACTGCACATAGCCGTGTTCTTCGCCGGCGGCCACGCGCTCGCCGTCGAGTGTCATATCTTCAACGAGCCATGATCCGAAGAGCGGCCCTATGTCGCCGTCGTTGTGTGTGCAGCCTCCCGCTATGAGGGCTGCGGCTGCTGCAAGCAGGTATATGAAGCGCTTCATTTTTTGCATCCGGTTATTCCTGTGTATTTGATTCCGAGATAAACACCGAAGTTGTCGCCGCGCAGGCTTCCCGTGTCGAACGCGAGCTGTGCCTTTAGCATGAGCCCGGGAAGCAGGGAGGCGGCATTCCACGAACCTTCTATCATGGCCGAGTTGCACGAGTAGCTGCGGGGCGATGGCAGGCGTCCCATGCCCCATGCCTTCTGGTAGCTGTACATGGCGCGCCAGTCGATGTCGCGTCCTATCGCTCCGGCTGCGGCCATGTGGATGCCCTTGCACATGTTGTGGGCGAAATATGGCGTGCCGTCGGTGTTGTAGACCGGTGCCATTATGAAAGGTGAGCCGATTGCCATGCCGTAATTGGCGTATGCCCCGTATTGGTCATTGTTGAAATAGTTATCGCCCCCGGAGGTCGCGTTGATCTGCGTGCAGCCCGGATAATCCGCAGGCTGCCATGCTATGGGACCGCTCTCATTGGTGAAATCCAGCCATTCTATAGCCGCGTCGGTGATCACGGCGCGTCGCGGCGAGTGATAGGCTATTCCCCACAGGCCGTCGAAGCCGTTGAATTTGCCGAGCCCCGAGCCGTCCTCCCAGGGATTCTGCACGTAGGCTGTGATTTCATCGCCGTTTTTGAGGCGGTACCTCAGTTTAAGGTCGATAGTGCCCAGCGAGGCTCCTTGATAGTAGCCGTCGCCATTGCCTTCGATCGGCATAAACATATCGAAGAACGTGCGCAGCGTGGCGCGGTTTTTCTGCTCGCGTTTGTATTTTCCGCGGTCCCACCATTGCGTGGTTCCGCCGAAAAGGCCTCCCGTCTGCATGCCGGCCGTCACAGAAAAGGGCTTTGACGGATTGGTCCGGAAATGCGCGCGCTTGTATGTGTAGAGCAATCCGGTGGCAAGAATATCGTTGTAGTAGTTGTACTGCGACCGGCGGTATTTGTTGTCGGTGAACACATTGTAGCTTATTGAGCCGTCAATCTGCACCCAGCCGCCTGTGAAAGGGATATTCACGAAGTCGAGGAAGCCGGCCTCGATGCCGGGCAGTCCGCGGGCATTGTTGCTGCGGGCGAGATCGCCGGAGCTCACCTTTTCGTTCAGTAGATACGAATGTGGATTTTTCTGGCCGGCGGTGATATATACCCGGCGATATTTCGCTGTGGCATACGCCTGCTGCAGCACGAATGCCGCCGGACGGTAGCTGCGTGCCGTCCATTCGCCGGAAGAATAAATCTCATATTCCGAAGCGCTCATATACCCCGATGCGAGTTCTATGCCGGCAGCCCATGAAAAACGCTTGGTTTCGTCAAGATCTTTGTAAAGCGCGGCATTGGCGATAGCGCCCGTGCGCCCGTTCATAAGGCCGTTTCGCCACGATCCGGCCATATATGGTGCAAAGCGGTCCGTGCCCGGAACGGCTTCGAAAGATGCCTCGTAGCTGAGAGTGGGCATCGCGGCGCGTCCGGTCGCAACAGCCAATAGCATCAGTGCGGCAGGGATAAGTTTATTCATTCTCTATTTGGCTTCGGTAAAGCTTGAAATCATTGTAGTTGCGGATATACTCCTGCTCGTCGTAGGGGGCGGAGGCAAGCACAAGGCATACCGCGCCCGACGAAAAATCGGTGATTGTTCGCCATATTCCCGGACGCACGAGCAGCCCCTGATAAGGACGGTTGAGGGTGAAACTGCGCTTTAGGTGTCCGTCGTCAAGCGTCACGGTGAAACTGCCCGCAGCAGCCACTATCAGTTGCCACAGGCTGCGGTGGGCGTGTCCGCCGCGGCTTTCTCCGCCTGGCACATCATACAGATAATAAACTCTGCGCACCTCAAACGGCACCGTAGCTCCACTTTCCACAACCGACAGGTCGCCCTTGCGGCGGCTGTGATGGCGGTCGAGCGCTATCATGCCGCAATCATGAACGGTGGCCGTCTTGCTTTCGCACATATTCCTTGAATTGCTTGATGGAACGTATGTAATCATCGTCATCGTATGGCTCGGATGCTATCACGAGCGCCACGGCATTCGTGCTGAAATCGGATAGCTCACGCCATGTTCCGGCCGGAACATAAAGACCGTAATACGAGCGGCTGAGCCGGAACGTTTTTCGGTCTCCGCGGCCGCTGTCCACCGTCACCTCGAAACTGCCGGATAACGCCACTATGAGTTCACGGTTGCGCTTATAGGCATGTCCGCCACGCTTCTCGCCACCGGGCACATCGTAAATCCAGTATGCGCGGGCCACCTTGAACGGCACGTTTTCATTTTCTTCCACAACAGAAAGATTGCCGCGGCGGTCGGGAAATTTGGGCAGATTGATAATGGTTGCTTCCTCTTTCATCGCACGCAAAAATACAAAAAATATTAATACCCGCCCATTATCTCACAAAAAATACCTGTCTCATGCATAGCTCTTCTTGCCACGCGGCCGGTTGCATAATGGCTTTTTCTTCCTTCCGCGAGGGCCTTTCAAAAAAAATATAAAATTCGCTACTTGAATCGCGCTTTTATACAGTACTGGCATCCAGTCGCTTATGCAAAAATCACCTTGAATCGCGTCGCGCTGTGCGCGA
>CAMWRI010000144.1 GCA_947176585.1 uncultured Porphyromonadaceae bacterium | reverse complement strand
GTAAAAACCAGCAGATTTACAGTCTGCCCCATTTGGCCACTCTGGTATTCGCCCGTATATAGCGTTTGTGCTTATATCTTTATTTAAGAGCCTCTTGTCGGATTCGAACCAACGACCCCGAGATTACAAATCACGTGCTCTGGCCAACTGAGCTAAAGAGGCATTTTCAAATTTCTCTTGCAGCGGGAGGGCGGCTTATCCCTCGTTTGCGGTTGCAAAGTTAAGGCAAAAAAATGAACTGACAAAACTTTCCGGCGAAAAAAATCTATAAAATCCTCAAAAAATATCTTTTCAGCCTGACCCACAACAATTTGAGCATAAAAACTTTTTCACCGCAACTCGCGTACGCGATTTTTTACTATCTTTGCAGCAAAATCCGCACATATAATATAAAACGCGGATCGCCTTGTTATATTTTAAGCTTTTCAAGCGTATTTAACCAAGCATATATAATTACCATCATATTTCAACATGTTCAAGAAGCAACTATTCTCCATCCTGTGCCTCGCGATGATGTTCGTGGCAGGCACTGCGAGAGCCGAGCGCTACTCCTACGACAGTATCCCCGGCGATCCGCTCCACACCAAGGCCTACACTCTACCCAACGGCCTGAAGCTGTTCATGACCGTGAACCGCGACGAGCCCCGCATCCAGACCTTCATCGCCGTGCGAGTGGGCGGCAAGAACGACCCCGCCGAGACCACCGGCCTCGCCCACTACTTCGAGCACCTCATGTTCAAGGGCACCGAGCAGTTCGGCACCACCGACTACGCAGCCGAGAAACCCATGCTCGACCGTATTGAGCAGCTCTTCGAGACCTATCGCCACACCACCGACAGCCTCGAACGCAAGGCCATATACCGCGAGATCGACTCTATCAGCTATCAAGCTTCGCTGATAGCTATCCCCAACGAGTACGACAAGCTCATGACCGCCATCGGCGCCAACGGTACGAATGCCTACACGACCTACGACGTGACCTGCTACGAGGAGGACATTCCCTCGAACCAGATCGACAATTGGGCTCGCATCCAGGCCGACCGCTTCGAGCATCCCGTGATACGCGGATTCCACACCGAGCTGGAAACCATATATGAAGAAAAGAACATGAGCCTCACGCGCGACGGCCGCAAGCTGAGCGAGGCCATGCTCACCGCCCTCTTCCCCTCCCACCCCTACGGCACCCAGACCGTGCTGGGCACCCAGGAGCAGCTCAAGAACCCTTCGATCACCAACGTGAAGAACTACCACAAGCAGTGGTACGTGCCCAACAACATGGCCATCTGCCTCAGCGGCGACTTCGATCCCGATGAGATGGTGGACGTAATCACCAAATACTTCGGCCATCTCAAACCCAACCCCGCCCTGCCCGTGCTCGAGATCAAGCCCGAGCAGCCCATTACAACGCCCATAGAGCGTGAGGTGTTCGGTCCCGAGGCCGAACGCATCTATCTGGCCTGGCGCATTCCTGCCGCCGCCCACGACGACATGCCCGCCCTCGAAGTGCTCAGGCAGGTGCTCGACAACGGCAACTGCGGCCTCATAGACATAGACATCAACCTGGCCCAGACCATGCTGGGTGCGGGCGCAGGGCTCTACAGCATGGCCGACCAGGGCGCGCTCATGATCATAGGTATGCCCAAACCCGGCCAGACCCTCGACCAGGTGCGTGAACTGCTGATGGCAGAGGTGCAGAAGCTCCTCGACGGCGAGTTCGACGAGAATCTCGTCAAGGCTATCGCCGCCAATGAAAAACTCAACCAGCAGCGTGCCCTCGAAAGCAACGAGCTGCGCGCCGATATCTACGTGGACGCATTCGTCAACGGCGAGACCCTGGCCGACGTGGTGAAGAACTTCGACGCCTACGACAATATCACCAAGGATGATGTGCTCGCCGCAGCCCGCCGATACCTGGGCACCAACAACTATGCCGCGATCTACAAGCGCCAGGGCGAAGACACCACGCTCGTGAAGCTACCAAAACCCGAGCTCACCCCCATCGCCACAAACCGCGACGCCAGCAGCGCATTCCTGCAGGAGATCAAGGATTCTAAAGTGGAACCCATCGAGCCCGTGTTCGTTGACTTCGACCGCGACATCACCCGCCTCACGGCCAAGCAGGACGCCGAAGTGCTCTACACCCACAACAACTCGAACGACCTCTTCTCCCTCACCTATATATATGACAAAGGCACCGGCCACGACCTCAACCTTTCCATGGCCGACGTGCTGAGCATCGCCGGCACCCGCAACATGACACCCGAGCAGGTGGCCCGCGCCTTCTACGACCTAGCGTGCAGCTACCGCGTGGTGCCCGGAACGCGCCGCACCTACGTCGTACTCGAAGGCCTGAGCGAAAACATGCTCAAGGCCATGAACCTATACGAAACCCTTATCGAGGAAGCCACCGTAGCTCCGGAGGCATGGAACAGTCTCATGGACCGCATGCAGCAGAGCCGCGCCAACGCCAAGTCGAACCAGTCGCAAAACTTCGGACGCCTCTCGCAGTATGCCATGTACGGCCCCCGCAACTCCGCCAACACCGTGCTCGATATCGACTCGCTGCGCGCCGCCGGCCCCGATGGCGTTCTGCAATCCATCCGCGACCTGCGCGACCTCAAATACCGCACCATCTACTACGGTACCCACACACCCGATCAGGTGACCGAGGCCATCAACGACATCCACGTCACCGGCGAGGAGCTGGCAGATGCCCCCACCGAGAACCCCTACCCCCTGCAGCTCACGCCCGAAACCATCGTGCTCGTGGCTCCCTACGACGCCAAGCAGCTCTACATGCGCATGGTGAGCAACCGCGGAGAGAAGTTCAATCCCGCCGATATGCCCACCGTGGCCCTCTATAACGAATACTTCGGCGGCGGCATGAACAGCATCGTGTTCCAGGAGATGCGCGAAAGCCGCTCGCTGGCCTACTCCGCCGGAGCCTTCATGAGCAGCCCATCCCGACTCGACGACCCCTATATCTACGCCACCATGATCGCCACCCAGAACGACAAGATGGCCAACGCAATCGAGGCCTTCGACGACATCATCAACAACATGCCCCGCAGCGAATCCGCATTCCAGCTGGCCAAGCAGGGCCTTGACAGCCGCCTGCGCACCGAGCGCACAATCAAGGACAACATCGCATGGGCCTACATCAACGCCCGCGATCTGGGCCTCGACACCGACCGCCGGCGCACCATCTTTGAAAACGTCCCGGCGCTTACCCTCGACGACATCGAAGCCTATCAGAAAGCCAATGTGGCCGACCGCACATATGTATATGCCATCCTCGGCGACATCGCCGACCTGGACATGGCAGCCCTCGAGAAACTGGGCCGCGTGGTGATCCTCACCACCGAAGACATCTTCGGCTACTGATTCCGGCGGCACTGACATTTTGTCAGCCGCGAAATATGCACAATCCCGTGTCAAACCTTTTTGGCACGGGATTTGTTATATAATTGCAAAACCAAAACAACAAGTATATTAATCAAAAATTAAAAACAGCATAAAATTATGGGAAAAATCATTGGCATCGACCTGGGAACCACCAATTCCTGCGTCGCAGTTCTTGAAGGCAAAGACCCCGTTGTAATACCTAACGCCGAGGGCCGCAACACCACTCCTTCCGTCGTGGCATTCGTAGACGGCGGCGAGCGTAAAGTGGGCGAACCCGCCAAGCGTCAGGCTATCACCAACCCCAAGCGCACAATCTACTCCATCAAGCGCTTCATGGGCGAAACCTACGATCAGGTTAAGAACGAAATCGAGCGCGTGCCCTACAAGGTGGTGCGCGGCGACAACAATACCCCCCGCATCGACATCGACGGCCGCGAGTACACCCCGCAGGAAATCTCGGCCATGATTCTTCAGAAAATGAAGAAGACCGCCGAAGACTTCCTCGGCGAGAGCGTGAGCGAAGCCGTAATCACCGTGCCCGCCTACTTCAACGACTCTCAGCGCCAGGCCACCAAGGAGGCCGGCGAGATCGCAGGACTCACCGTCAAGCGTATCGTGAACGAGCCCACCGCCGCAGCCCTGGCCTACGGCCTCGACAAGAGCGACAAGGAGCAGAAGATCGCCGTTTTCGACCTCGGTGGCGGCACATTCGATATCTCCATCCTGGAGCTGGGCGACGGTGTGTTTGAAGTAAAGAGCACCAACGGCGACACTCACCTGGGCGGCGATGACTTCGACCACGTGATCATCGACTGGCTTGCCGACGAATTCCTCAAGGACGAGGGCGTGGATCTCCGCAAGGATCCTATGGCACTCCAGCGCCTCAAGGAAGCAGCCGAGAAAGCCAAGATCGAGCTTTCCAGCACCACCAGCACCGAAATCAACTTGCCCTACATCATGCCCGTCAACGGTGTGCCCAAGCACCTGGTGAAGACCCTCACACGCGCCAAGTTCGAGCAGCTGGCCGATAAGCTTATCCACGCCACTATCAAGCCCTGCGAGGACGCTCTGCGCGACGCCGGCCTCACCGCCAAGGACATCGACGAGGTAATCCTCGTGGGCGGTTCCACCCGTATCCCCGCCATCCAGAAAGTCGTGGCCGACTTCTTCGGCAAGCAGCCCAACAAGAGCGTCAACCCCGACGAAGTAGTGGCCGTGGGTGCCGCAATCCAGGGCGGCGTGCTCAGCGGCGACGTCAAGGACGTGCTTCTGCTCGACGTTGTGCCCCTGAGCGTGGGAATCGAGACCCTCGGCGGCGTGATGACCAAGCTCATCGAAGCCAATACCACCATTCCTACCCGCAAGAGCGAGACTTTCTCTACCGCGGCCGACAACCAGCCCAGCGTTGAAATCAACGTGCTCCAGGGCGAGCGACCCATGGCGAAAGACGACAAGCTCCTGGGTAAATTCCACCTCGACGGCATCGCACCCGCACCCCGTGGCATTCCTCAGATCGAAGTGACCTTCGAAATCGACGCAAACGGTATTCTCAACGTGAGCGCCAAGGATAAGGCCACCGGCAAGGAGCAGAGCATCCGCATCGAGGCTTCCAGCGGCCTCACCGACGCCGAAATCAAGCGCATGAAGGAAGAACCCGAAGCCAACGCCGCTGCCGACGCCAAGGAAAAAGAGCGCGTCGACAAGCTCAACC
>CAMWRI010000143.1 GCA_947176585.1 uncultured Porphyromonadaceae bacterium | reverse complement strand
CATGAGCGTCTCGTTGGCTAGGAGATGTGTATTATAGACATGCAGTCGAAGGAACCCCTGCCCAACTACCTGTGTTGGGGCTATACTCTGTTCCATATCGACATGGAGGCCCAGACCGGCAATCCCGCATACTACAACATCAAACCCATGGTGTACAAGGAAAACGGCGATTACGTGGACCTCTACGGAGCTTTCGCCATTGGTGTGAAGGCTGAGTTCCCGTGGCTCACCTCCGATTGCGAGAGCGTGGAACTCACCGACGAAGCCGTGGCCGTGGAACTGGGCAGCTACTACGAAGGCAGCAAGCTCACCACCACTGCACCCGCTGGCATCAAGGCCACAGCTACTGGCCGTTACGACAAGTGCGTGCTCACGGTGGAAAAGGAATCGGCCGACGTTGAAACAGAGGGCGATATCGTGGTGAAGGCCCCCGGCGTGATGCTCACCATCCCCGTGAAGGCATATGCCGGCTTGCAGGAGGCAATCGTTTCCGGCAAGGTGGCCGAGCGCATCTTTGATCTCAATGGACGCGCAGTGAATGCCGGAGATGCAAAGGCAGGCGTGTACGTCGTGAAATACAGCGACGGCACCGTGGCTAAGCGTGTGATAAAGTAAATAAATTCAAAATACCATTAAAAGCCCTGCGCCGGACGGTGCAGGGCTTTATTTTCGCTTGCAGATACAGGAAAAGTTTCGTATCTTTGCCACAAATATGTCTACTGATGAACGAAACAACCCAACCTGATATACAAGCGCCCAAGCGCAACCTGAGCAAGCTGATTATCAAATGGATGTGGATAGTGTTCGGCGCCGGAACCGTACTGTCGGCAATATTCTTCATCCTCGTCTACAACGGCGTGATAGGCTATATGCCACCTATCGAGGAGCTAAAGAACCCCCAGGACAAATTTGCCACGGTGATTTACTCTGCCGACGGCAAGGAGATGGGACGCTATTTCCGCGGTACCGGCAACCGCGTGTACGCCGACTTCGACGAGATTTCGCCGAACGTGATCGACGCCCTCATCGCCACAGAGGACGTGCGCTTCGAGAGCCACTCCGGCATTGATGCCAAAGCAATCAGCCGAGCCGTGTTCAAGACCGTGCTCATGGGCAACAAGAGCGCCGGTGGTGGATCAACAATCACCCAGCAGCTGGCCAAACAGCTCTACACGCCGCCCACATCCGGCCTCATGAGCCGCGCCATGCAGAAGCCCATCGAATGGATGATTGCCATCAAGCTGGAGAGATTCTACAGCAAAGAGGAAATCATCAAGATGTATCTCAACCAGTTTGATTTCCTTTACAACGCCGTGGGTATAAAGAGTGCAGCCAAGGTGTATTTCAACACCACCGCCGATAAGCTCAACATCGAGCAGGCTGCCCTGCTCGTGGGTATGGTAAAGAACCCTGCCTATTTCAATCCCGTGCGCCACCCCGAGCGGGCCCGCGAGCGCCGAAACGTGGTGCTTGAGCAGATGTACAAGGCCGACTTCATCAATCGTGAGCAGCTCGATTCGCTTCAGGCTATGCCTCTTGAGCTTGATTTCCACCGCATAGACCATAAGGAAGGGATAGCTCCCTATCTGCGCGAGGAGCTGCGCCGCATGCTCACCGCCCATAAACCGGTGCGCTCCAACTATCCCTCGTGGGATTCCCAGAGTTTCACCGACGACAGCATTGCCTGGGCTACCAATCCTCTTTTCGGATGGATTGACAAGAATCCCAAAGCCGACGGCACGAAATACGACATATACAACGACGGCCTCCGCATCTACACAACTATCGATTCGCGCATGCAGCAGTATGCCGAGGATGCAGTGAACGAGCACATGCGTAACCTTCAGGCCGCTTTCAACCGCGAAAAACGCGGCTCTAAGACAGCGCCCTATACCTCCAACCCCGGAGAATTGTCGGCGTCCACCCGCGAGAAGCTGATTGCCAATGCCGTGCGCCAGAGCGAACGCCGCCGTGTGGCAAAGCTCAACGGTAAATCAGAGGCCGAAATCACTGCCGAGTTCAACACGCCGGTAGAGATGACCGTGTTCAGCTACAATGGTCCCGTGGACACCGTGATGACTCCGCTCGATTCGATTCTATACACCAAGAGCTTCCTGCGCACGGGATTCATGTCGATGGACGCAGCCACCGGCCACGTGAAGGCTTATGTGGGAGGCCCCGACTTCCGCTTCTTCCAGTACGATATGGTATCGACAGGCCGTCGCCAGATAGGCTCCACAATCAAGCCATTCCTCTATACCTACGCCATGGAATCGGGCTTCACGCCCTGCAGCCAGATGCTCAACGAGCAGCCAACCTTCACCGACGAGAGCGGCCGTGCATGGTCGCCGCGCAACTCTGGCCATTCGCGCATAGGTGAGAATGTGGACCTGCGCTGGGCGCTTACCAATTCCAACAACTGGATCTCGGCTCGCCTGATGGCGCAGCTGAGCCCCGCCGAGCTCGTGAAGCGCATGCACTCATACGGTATCACCAACAAGCTGCCGGCCGTGCTCTCGTTGTGCCTCGGTCCTTGTGAGGTGTCGGTGAAAGAGATGGTAACCGCCTACAGTGCGTTCGCCAACAACGGCATGCGCACCGATCCAATGTTCGTCACCGCCATAGCCGACAATAACGGCAACATTATCAGCGACTTCTCGCCCGTGCAGACCGAAGTGATAACCGACAAGGGATATTGGCGCATCCTCTCGATTCTGCTCAACGTGGTGGACGGCGGCACAGGCAACCGCGTGCGCCGGGCGCCCTACAACATAACGGCGCAGATGGGCGGCAAGACCGGTACCACCAACTTCAACGCCGACGGCTGGTTCATGGGCTTCACGCCCGAGCTGGTGAGCGGCGTGTGGGTAGGCGGCGAAGAGCGCTACATCCACTTCAACTCCATGGCCGAAGGCCAGGGCGCCAGCATGGCCCTGCCCATCTACGGCCGTTACATGAGCAAGGTATACGCGGATCCGTCCCTGCCCTACAAGCAGGACAAGCGCTTCAACTTCCCCGCCACCGCCGATCTCTGCGGCGGCGAACTCTACGGCGATTTCGAACCGGACGAGGCGGAGGAGGCAATCGAAGGTATGTTTGACTGAAGCCAGGACTATGAAACAGTACAACCGAATAATGCTGGGCGAGCACGGCAAATTTCTTAACGAATGCCTTGAAGGAGGCTACATCGGCACCGGTTTTCTGCCAGCGGTGGATCTCTCGTCCGTCGATCATTCCGACGAGAGGAAATGGCGCGATGCAATGATAGCCCGCTATCTCGAGACCTACCCCGACAAGACTACCGGAACGGCCCGAACCTGCACGGGTTTTCTATGGACGGTGTGCTATGGCCTTCAACAGGGTGACGTGGTGCTCGCGTCCAACGGCGAAGGCTCGTATCGCGTGGGTATTGTGGACGGAGATTATTACTATCAGCCGGACGGAAATCTCCCGCACCGTCGTGCCGTGAAATGGCTCGATAAGAAAATCGAGCGCAAGCAGATGTCGCAGAGTCTTCAGAACTCATCCGGGTCGATAGGCACTTGCTGCAATATCACCAAGTATGCATCCGAGTTGGAAACACTGATCGGTGGAGAAGCAGCGCAGCCCGCGGCACCCGTGGTGCAGCCATTGAAAGAAAATTACAAGGAACGCGACCTGCATCGCCTGCTCTCCAATTTCCTTTCGTCCAAAAGAAATATCCTATCCAAGACGATTTTTCACGAGACGTCGAAGAAGTGCGACCAGAATCAGAAGTGGATTCACCCGGATATGATAGGCGTGAGCTTCAGCGAGTTCAGCGACAAAGCCACCGTTGACCTCATGAAGGCTGCCGATATCAAGCAATATGTGGACCTCTACTCTTTCGAGTTGAAATGCTCCCTGCAGAGCGATCATGCCCTGAAAGAAGCCTTTTTTCAGGCTTTGTCGAACAGCAGTTGGGCCAATTTCGGTTATCTTGTGGCCTTCGAGGTGAACGACGACCTGCTGGAGGAAATGGAGCGTCTGAACCGTGCGTTCGGCATAGGTATCATACGCTTGTCGCCCTACGACACCGATACCCGAATACTTTTCCCTGCAAGGAAAAATGAGGTTGATTACTACACGGTGGACAAATTATGCCGCATAAACCTTGATTTCAAGAAATTCATGGAGCGCACGGCGAGAGTGCTCAACGCCCAATCCGACATGCTCGAAGACGTGCGCCGCGGCCTGGAGCAGTTCTGCGATAAAACTTTTGACTCAGAGGCGGAGCTCCTGCAATACTGCACGGAAAAGAATATACCGCTATCCAACTAAATTTTATAAGTCTTATACGACTTATAGGTCGTATGAGTCCTATAAAGGGATTGATTAGCCGCAGTCTTCATTTTTTGGGGGCTGCGGCGCATTTTTTAATTTATTTTTGCTATTTTTGCACAAAATATGCTCGCGCGGGAGCGCGCGGGCGGTTCAATCCATTGAAACAACACAACAACTTTAACCTTTTATATTATGGAAATATCCCATATCGAACACATCGGCATTGCCGTTCCCTCGCTCGACGAGGCAATCCCCTTCTACGAGAAGATGCTGGGTCTCAAGTGCTTCGCCATCGAAGAAGTAGCTGATCAGAAAGTGCGCACCGCATTCTTCAAGGTGGGTCAGACCAAGATCGAGCTGCTCGAAGGCACCGCCGAGGACAGCGCTATCTCCAAGTTCATCGCCAACAACGGCGGCCGTGGCGGCATCCAGCACATGGCATTCGCGATCGCCGACGGCGTGGCAAACGCACTGGGCGAACTCGAGGAAAAGGGCTGCCGCCTCATCGACAAGGCTCCCCGCAAAGGCGCTGAAGGCCTGAACATCGCATTCCTTCACCCCAAGAGCACCGTTGGCACCCTCATCGAGCTCTGTGAAGACCCCAACAAGTAATCCCCGCAATCTCAAATTCAATTAAAAGATATTATAATGAGCAGCCAACTTGAAAAAGTACAAGAGCTCATAGAGCTCCGCGCCCAAGCTCGCCTCGGCGGCGGCGAAAAGGCCATCGAAAAGCAGCACGAGGGGGGTAGGTACACCGCTGGCGAGCGTAGAGCACAGTTGCTTGACGAGGGCACGTTTGAGGAGCTCGACATGTTTGTGCGCC
>CAMWRI010000142.1 GCA_947176585.1 uncultured Porphyromonadaceae bacterium | reverse complement strand
GCAGGAAGTCGTAGACCTCGGTGGTGGTGCCGATGGTGCTTCGCGGATTGCGGTTCACGGTTTTCTGCTCTATGGCAATCACTGGGCTCAGGCCTGTGATACGGTCGACATCCGGGCGCTCGAGCGAGCCAAGCATATTGCGTGCGTACGCCGAGAAAGTCTCGATGTAGCGCCGTTGTCCTTCGGCAAATATCGTGTCGAAGGCCAGCGAGCTCTTGCCAGATCCGCTGAGGCCTGTAATCACCGTGAGGGCCCGGCGCGGAATCGTGACGTCGATATTCTTCAGGTTGTGCACTCTCGCGCCGGTCACCTCCAGAACATCGCCCGCGGAATTGAAGCCATTGGTGTCGTTCCGGTTCATTGCCTTACCCATTTTTCGTTATACACTGGTTTTTGCTGCTTGGATCGGCTAATAGACGCGGGCTTGGCCACCTTGACGTTATAGGTCTTTCCGGTCTTGTTCGTGAGCTTTCGCGCTCGAATCCATGGATTGTCCTCACGCAACTGCCGGTAGGTGGTGCCGTTGTCTATGGCCCATTGTGCCCAGTCCTCGACGGGCCCGCTCACTTTCACCTCCTTGTATTCCGGAGGGAAATACAGCTGTTCGCGGCGCAGGTCGAAGCCGTAAGCCGCCGGATTCTCCATTATCATCTTCATGGCGAGGATGCGGAACATGTAGCGTGAGGTCTCGTCGGTGAGATGCAGATCAAACGCACTGGATGCCTGCTGCTTCTCCAGCTCTGAGCTGATGCGGGCCATACCGCCGTTGTAGGATGCCATCACAGAAGCCCAGTCGCCTCCATATTTGGAAAGTGCGTTTTTCAAATATCGGCATGCAGCTGCGGTGGCTTTTTCTATGTTGTAGCGCTCGTCCACTTCATCGCTAACTTCAAGGCCGTACTGCTTGGCGGTGGCGGGCATGAACTGCCACATGCCGCCGGCTTTGGCGGCCGAGAGAGCACGAGGGTTGAGGGAACTTTCCACGCACGCGAGATAAAGCATGTCGAGGGGCACGCCGTTGGCCTTCAGGATGGGAGCCATGATAGGAAAGTACTTATTGGCGCGCTTTATCGTGAGAAGTGTGGTACCGTGGGTATAGGCCATCGACGTGAGCTCGCGGTCGAGGCGCTCGTACATGTCGCTGCGATCCATATCCACCTGCTTGCCGCACAAGGTGGCGCGTGAGGGAACGTCGGGGTTCATCACGCGCGCGAAGACCTTGCTGTGGGTGGGCTGCTGGGCCCGGACGCCCACGGTGCCGCAGGTTGCCAGCGATATTATCAGAAGTGCTTGTTTTACAGTCATTTTTATAGAGGTAGATTATTGTTGATTGTTGTAGTTGCTCTCGCGTGACCCTATGATATTTATGTCGCCGCTGATGTTATAGTCTTTACCGTCGGCTCCTCTGGCACGGATTACATAATAGTAAACACCCGGACCGGCATTTTTCCCATTGTATTTGCCGTCCCAGCCTTGCGATGGATCGGTGAGTGTGATCATTTTCGCACCCCAGCGGTTGAAAATATCGCACTTGAATTCAATGATCGACTGATAGCTCACGCGCCACTCGTCGTTCACACCGGGGGTGGTGTAGGGGGTGAATGCGTTGGGACATAGCAGCTTGGATTCTCCCACGGCTACTTCATACGTGTCGCCGGTGTATTCGCATGTGCCGGCGGAGTTTGCTGCCGTAAATCGCACGTAGAAAGTGCCGTTTTCCGTAAAGGTGACGGTGCAATCCGTGCTGTTGAAGCTGTTGTCGAGTATATCAAAGTCGGGCGTGCGCGATAGTTGCCACTCAGTGTACACCGCAGCATCCGACGTAGCGGCCGTGAATTCGATTTCGCAAGGTGCGGAGCCTCCGAGGCCGTCCCCGCCCGGTTTCTGCTCGTTTTCGGCATCGCGTTCGGCCTGGCGAGCTGCCGTAACGGCATCCACGGCGATTGCGTGGTATTCCGCCGTCACCACATGCTGCTCCTCTCCCCATTCACGCAGGAAGCGGTCGCCGGAGATGGTGAAGCGGGTGTCGCACAACGGGGCTGCCACATGGGTGCTTCCGGCTATGAACGGGAGCGAGATGGATGCGGTGGAGGGGGCGAATCCAATATTGTCCCGGTCGGCCACGAGGGTGGGGTATTCCACGGAGATTTCGCGATCGAGGGTGAGTTCGCGTCCATTGATGCTGTAGTAACGGATGGCATCGGCATTCCCTCGCAGCGAGAGCTGAACACGATCGCATCCATAATCGCCGTCGGCGGCATCGGCTCCATCGAGGTTGAGCTCGTGGCGGGAGTAGTCCACAATCCAGTAATGATGCTGCCGGTTGCCGTACGCCAGGGTCAGGCCACAGTCTCCGCCGGTCAGGCGTATGCTTGCCGATGCCGAAGCTATTTCCTCGGCATAAGCCGCGCCTGAGGCGCCGAAACGACTCCACGTCGCAATGCCGTCGTCGCACAATATCTCCACCCCCCGGGCATCTCGGAGCACCCACACGCCATCAAGGCCTGTAGAAGCTTCTGCCGGCACCTCGATCGCTTTGAAAGAAGTGCCTTGAAAACTGATTGCGTGCAATGCCGGTGCAAACGCGAGCAGAAGTATTGTTAGCGGAAATTTCATCTGTGCTGTTTTTTTAACTTGCAAATTTACGAAAAATGTGGCAAAAAACGTGCCTGTGGCGCATCTAAAGGTCTTAAAAAATATTAATGTATGTGGCATGACAAGTTAATTGTTTATCTTTGCATGGCATACATATCCCTCAGCCACCGGCTCATGAGGATGCAATATACTGAAAATATGATCAAGCAGCTAAATAATAGTGCCGTAGAGCGAGTGCACCGTGTGGTGAAAATACTGCAGTTCGGCGAAGGCAATTTCTTGCGTGCTTTCGCGGACTGGATTCTTGATGTTGCCAATGAAAAGGGCGTGATTGATATGGGTGTGGCCATCGTGAAACCGCGGCAGGGCAAGAGTGTCGTGGTAGAAAATATGAGGAAGCAAGACAATCTCTACCACGTCGTACTCGAAGGAATTTCAGCCGGAGTACCAACGGTGGAAACACGTCTTATCACTGTGGTGGAGGATGCCTTTACTCCTGATGATAGCACCAGTTATGAGAAATACATCCTCTCGCCAGATCTGCGATTCGTGATTTCAAATACCACCGAAGCGGGAATACGTATGGACGATGATGATGTGCTCGCCGAAATCCCACGCACATTCCCTGGAAAAATCACTAATTTGTTATGGCGCAGATGGAATTACTTCCGTGGCGACGGTTCTAAAGGGCTTTTTATGATTTGTTGCGAGCTAATTGAAGATAATGGCTGCAGGCTACGCGACTGTGTGCTGCGTCATGCCTCGAAAGCAGGATTGCCGCAGGAGTTTATTGAATGGGTGGAGCGATGCAACTGGTTCATAGATACTCTCGTAGACAGAATCGTGAGCGGCTTGCCGGAGAAAATCGGGAATGTGCAAGCCATGCTAGGTTACGGCGATAACTGTATAGTGAAGGGCGAGCTGTACCACCAGTGGGTAATCGGTGGCGACGGAGCTTGCCGCCTGCGTGAAGAGCTGCCTCTGCACCGGGCCGGTCTTAACGTGCATTTCGCAGAGTCTGTGAAAGAGTTTAGAGATAAAAAGGTACGTGTGCTCAACGGATCGCACACCGGAATGGTGGCCATGGGTCTTCTATCCGGCTGCGAGACTGTGGCAGAAGCTTTTGATAACGAAAATATTAGCCGATTTATTAACGGAATGGTCGCAAATGAGGTACTTCCGACGCTCGGCGGCGACCGCGGAGCTCTCAGGTCTTTTGCGTTATCGATTCTTGAGCGTTTCCGCAATCCCTACATCAGACACAAGCTCGAATCAATAGCTTTGAACTCTCTTTCGAAATGGGAGGCTCGCAACTTCGACACTGTAAAGGACTTCATGGCGAATTTCGGCCGGATTGCCGGACACGAGGTTTTCACATTCGCATGCCTGCTGGCCCTTTACGCACCGGATTCCGGATTTGAGCCGCAGGATAATCCCGGTCATGTAGCCCTCATCCGGTCGATGTGGAATGATGAGAATCCCGAGGGTACGGTGCGGGCCATCGTGTGCCGGAGCGGGATATTCATCAGAGACTTCGAGAAGGAAGTTCCGGGATTCTGTGCGCTTGCTGCACGCTACCTGCGGGAAATTCGTTTTCAAGGCATAGAAAAAGCTTTACATCACTTTCTTACGCAAGAATTATGAAGCGCTATATACGGATTAATCAGGCCGACAGTGTAGTGGTGGCTCTGCACGACGGCGGCCTGCCCAAGGGAACTGTAGTAGAGATAGACGGCACTCGTATTATAGTGGCGGATAACGTTCCGCGTGGCCACAAACTTGCCGTCCGTCATGTGGAGATCGGTGAGAAGGTAATAAAATATGGCTATCCTATCGGGGTGGCGACGCGCGATATAGCGCCCGGTGAATGGGTACACACCCATAATCTGAGCACCGCTCTTGGCGCTGATGAAAACTACAGCTACAATCCTTCTATGCCGGCTGTGCCTGTTGCGGATGATACCGTCACCGTTGACGGCTATCTGCGGGCGGATGGCAGAATGGGAATTCGCAACGAACTGTGGATAGTGCCCACTGTGGGATGCGTGAATGGTCAGGCCAACGCTATAGTGCGCCGCCTGCAGGCGGAGTGCGATCTACACGGAATCGATGACGTGCGCGCATTCACGCATAACTATGGATGCTCTCAGCTCGGTGCCGACCACGCCAATACACGTGCGGCACTGGCTGCGCTGGCCTTGCATCCTAATGCGGGTGGCGTGCTTGTGCTCGGGTTGGGGTGTGAGAATAACCGCATCGATGAGATGCAGCGTGTGATGAGCGGGTATGATGCGGAAAGGGTGCGATTCCTGACGGCGCAGAATGTGGAGGACGAGGTTGAGGAAGGTGTAAGGCTGTGCAAGGAGCTTATCAAGCGCATGCGACTCGACGTGCGTCGCCCACTCCCACTTTCGCTTCTGAAAGTGGGCCTGAAATGCGGCGGGAGCGACGGACTGTCGGGCATTACGGCCAATCCGCTCGTGGGGATGTTTTCTGACTGGCTTGTGAGGCATGGAGGCACCACTGTGCTCACCGAAGTTCCTGAAATGTTCGGAGCCGAGACCACAC
>CAMWRI010000141.1 GCA_947176585.1 uncultured Porphyromonadaceae bacterium | reverse complement strand
GTCAAGGTAGAGCGCGTCATAGCAGCCAAAGGCGAAAACCCCATCACCGACCACCTCGCATTCGGAGCCGACAAACCCGCACCCAAGAGCAAGCAATGGAGCAGCTACGCAGCATTCGACGGACGCGTGATCGACAGCCCCGAGACCGCCGCCGACGTGCGCCAGGCCGTCGTGGCCGACTATCAGGCACAGCTCGAAGCCGAGTGGCTCAAAGACCTCCACAGCCGCTTCCCCGTGAAATTCAACAAAAAAGAAATCAAGAAACTGCAGCAATGATGCGCTACGCAGTCATAGCCCTGCTGTGCATCACCGCCGCATCATGCGGCAGCCGCAACTCCGCCCCCGACGCCTTGCCCGAAGGCGTACTTGCCGGAGTGGGCGACGCCACGCTCACACGCGCCGCACTCGACCAGGCCATACCCACAGGCCTAAGCCCCGACGACAGCACACGCTTCGCCCGAGCCTACATCCGCAACTGGATCGACACACGCCTCGTGGAAGACATAGCAACACGCGCCGTCGACATGGACGAGATCGACCGCATCGTGCAGCAATACCGCCGCGACGCGATCATGCGCGCCTACCGCGACCGCATGTTCCGCGAAGAGCAGCAATCAACCACCTTCTCCGACAGCCTCGTGGCCGACTACTACTCCCGCCACAGCTCCGAATTCCTGCTCCAGCGCCCCCTCATCAAAGGCGTCTACATCAAGCTCCCCGACGATGCCCGCGAGCTCCCCGCCGTGCGCCGCCTCTACCGCTCCACACGCCCCGCCGACATCGACCGCCTTGAAAAAGAAGTACTCGGATCAGCCATACACTACGACTACTTCCGCGACCGATGGATAGACTGGGAGCAAGCAGAAGCGCGCATCCCCTACGACTTCGGCGCCAATCCCGCCGACTACGTGAAGACCCACCGCAACCTCGACGTATCCCTCGGCGGATTCACCTACCTTCTCGAAATCTCCGACGTTCTCCCCGCCGGTTCCGTAATGCCCCTCGAGACAGCCCGTCCTCTCATCGAAGACCGCCTCATGGCCGAGCGCCGCCGCGCCTACGACGCCACCCTCCGCACCCGCCTCTTCGACCGCGCCCTCTCCCGAGGCACCCTCCGCCTCAACTGCGACCTGTAATCCCATGTTTTCCTCACAAAACGGCGGCTGCAAGCAATAATATGCATGCGGCCGCGTTAAGTATATGATGGAAAACGCATTTGAACCACGCACTATAGTATTCGCATCCCACAATGCCCATAAGGTGGAGGAGATGCGCCGCATATGCGGCCCGCGCTTCCGCCTGCTTTCGCTGGCTGATCTGGGCTGCACCACTGATATACCTGAGGATGGCGACACGCTGGAGAGCAACGCTCTGGCTAAGGCTCGCTGGGTGCACGGACGATATGGCGTGGAGTGCTTTGCCGACGATACCGGGCTGGAGGTGGACGCGCTCAACGGACGTCCAGGCGTGCACACGGCGCGATTCGCTGGTCCGGAATGTGATCCCGTGGCCAACGTGGACCTGCTGCTGCGCCTGCTCGACGGACGCGACGACCGCACGGCGCGGTTCCGCACCGTGGTGGCCCACATCGCTGCCGACGGCACGGAGCGTACTTTCCACGGCACATGCGAGGGCTCTATTGCGCCGGAGCGCTGCGGTGCCGCAGGATTCGGCTATGATCCGGTATTCATCCCCGAGGGCCGCGACGGCACTTTCGCGCAGATGGAGCCCGAAGCTAAAAATGCAATCAGCCACCGTGGCCGGGCCACGGCTCTCCTCATCGACTTTCTCCTTTCCACTCTATGATCAAACGTATATTTCTACTCTGCACCATTATCGCTGCCGCTGCCGCGGCGTATGCCCAAAGTTCCGGCACATGGAACATACTGCCGGTGTACGGCACTTCGCTCGACTGCATAATCGACACTCCGCACCTTGTGTACTATCTGAGCAAGGGTCACCTCTTCAGCTACGACAAGGACAACGACGCCACCACCCATTACTCCACGCTCAATCGCCTGAACGACGTGGGAATCAATCGTATAGCATATAATCCTCACGGTAGGTATCTCACCATCGTGTACGACTCGCACAACATCGACCTGCTCTACGACAACGGGCGGGTGGTGAATATGCCCGACATCCGCGATGCCAATATCTCGGCATCCAAGACCGTGAATTCCATCGAGTTTACGCCCGAGGGACGCATGTATGTGGCCACGGGCTTCGGATTCGTGGCTTTCGACGACCGCACTCATCGCGTGGCCGACAGCGGTATCTACAACCGGTCCTTCACTTACGCCTCCGAGATCGACGGCCACGTGGTGCTGATGGATTCCACGAGGATGTACGTATCGCCCGTGGAGACGCGCCACAATTCTTTCTCCACGTTCAGCCGCGTGCAGGGCGAGCTTGACGGCAAGGACGCAGTCTACAAGCGACTGGACGCCAACAAGTTGCTGGCTCGAAACACCAATACCAATCAGTCGGCGTGCGCCTACTATGTGATCACGCCTTCACTGGCAGATATGACCTTCACAGCCTCACGGATCGACAACGGCAGGATGCGCATGGACTTTACCGATGGCATCGATGGCTCTGTTTTCTTCGCAGCCGGCACGGTGATGCGCGAGGTCAAGCCCGACGGTTCCTTCAGTGTGGTGGGCATCGTGCCGCAGGATTTCTTCGACAAGACGTTGGCCACATGCTCCGGTGCGTCAGACGTGTGGACGGGCGACCTGGAAGGCATTGCCCGCTACTCGCTGGCCGAAGGCACTCCCGTACAGCTGAGCGCTCCGTTCCGCCCTGAAGCGCTCACGTGCCACTGGCCGGCATTCATGCACCGCAGCCGCGACGGCAAGCGTATCTACGTGAGCAAAAGCGGCTACGACCAGTTCAGAATGGAACCGGGACTGTCCAAAACAGGATTTCTCGAAATTCAGGCCACAGACCTCATCGAAGACGGCAACATCACAGATGTTGCACTGAAGGACGCCGACGGCACCGGAAGCACCCTGGTGAGCGGCACCACTTCCATTGCCGAAGACCCGGAGCACCCCGGTCGCTACTATATATCCAACTTTGAGAAAGGCATATATCTGATTGAAGACGGCAAACAGCTGGCCCACATAGACTCTTTACAACTTCCCTACTTCTACGACAATTGGGCATGCTGGAACCGCGAACTGAAGATCGACCGCCAGGGCAACCTCTGGATGGGCGTGTGGGTACACGAAAACTCGCTCAACCCCATTTACATCCTTCCGGCCGCAAAACTCAAGAAGCCGGAAGAGGTAACGCCTGCCGACTGGCTCGTGCCCGACGTGGCTCCCTACACCCACGGCGACGGCTCCGTGATGCTCGTCCACAGCACGGCTCCTTACATGGTGTGCGGCGCCAATCACAACCCCTACGGCCTGCTCGTCTACAACCACAAGAACACCGTCACCGATCTCAGCGACGACGAAAGCCATGCCTTCCAGTACTTCAGCGACCAGGATGGCAACAACGTGCGCGTGCTGAAGGTACTCTCGATGATGGAAGACCGCGACGGACGCGTATGGATAGGCTACGAAGGCGGAGTGCTCATGATACCTGATATCACCACGGCCGTGTCGGGCGGCACCCTCCACGCACGCCGCCCCAAGGTGGCGCGAAACGACGGCACCAACTATGCCGACTATCTCCTCGACGGCGAGACCGTGATGGACATCGACCAGGATCCCGCAGGCCGCATGTGGTTTGCCACCACAGGCTCAGGCGTGTACCTTGTCAACGCCGATGGCACCGCAATCGTCGACAATTTCAACATCGACAATTCCCCCCTGCCCTCCAATCACACCCTGACACTGCGCTGCGACCTCACCGGCAACACCGTCTATATCGGTACAGTAAAAGGCCTCGTGAGCTACAACAGCACTGCTGCTCCTGCCGCCGACGATTACTCCGACGTTTATGCCTACCCCAACCCCGTGCGCCACGACTACACCGGCTGGGTCACCGTCACCGGCCTCATGGACAACTCTCTGGTGAAAATCACCGATGCTGCCGGCAATATCGTGGCACAAGGCACCAGCCAGGGCGGCATGTACATGTGGGACGCATGCAACCTCCAGAACCAACGCGTGCGCTCCGGCGTTTACTTTGTGTTCGCATCGCAGAACGCAAGCGGCTCGGCATCCGGCCGCCCCGTAACAAAAATCATGGTAGTAAACTGATGAAAAACAAGCACCTCCGATACACTTCTCCGACCGACAAATCCTACGGTGTGGCAGGCATGGCCATTGCCGTAGTGGCCTACGACGCCCAGGACGCCCTCGCCGCCGTGACCATCGACACTGATGGCGGCACCGCCGACGCCATCAGCTTCCATCCCGGTTTCCACTACATACCCAACCAGCGCATGAGCGCCAAGACTGCGTGGAACGAAATCATCGCCGAGACCCGCCTCACGGCCGGCATGATCGTGGCCAACGCCATGAGCCGCAGCTACGTGCAGCATCGCAGGCTTCTCTCCGAAGCCGTCACAAGCGCTCTGGCCGAAGCTCTGGCCGAAGCCTGCGACAGCGAAGACAACCCGCTCGAGCGCGACGAGCTTGACGCCATGCTGCGCAGCAACATCGACTTTTTCGACCATCTCTTCCAGATCAGCGCAGTGCACTCAGCCACCCACGCCCTCGCCCAAGACCTTGCCACCCGCCACACTCTATCCCCGGCCGACATTCTCGACCATCTGGCACCGATAGTGAGATACTTATAATAGCTAAGACCACGTTCCCCAATATTTGTTAAAGCTGAGGCCGTATATCTCTGAGTGATTTTTGTCATGTGATGAAGGAGCGTAGCAGTAGCTACGTGACTGAAGAACAAGGCAAAAAGCGCCAGAGAGATACGATAATAAGGTAACTATATTCCATGAGATGCGGACCGTTACCAATTTGGATTGTGTTATCGGGCATTATCAGTTGGAAAAATCGACACAGCCGGCAGTTGCCGTCATAGACAGTCAGAGCATACGCCCCGGACTGCCCCATTCTGAAAAGGGCGTAGACGGAGGAAAGAAGATCAAGGGTATTATTGCGTGCGCCGTGTTTATGTTGCGGTTCGTATAATTCAGTTACTTCCGAATTAATCTGTAAAATCCCATATAAAGGCGTAATATCAGAGCGTAGAGACGATTATTTTAGT
>CAMWRI010000140.1 GCA_947176585.1 uncultured Porphyromonadaceae bacterium | reverse complement strand
AGCTGGAACTGCGCGCGGCGCTTCTTATTGACAAAGGTAGCGCGGTTGACGGTGAAGATGCGCTGGGGGGTGGGCAGGGGTAGGGGGCCGCTGATCACTGCACCGGTAGCCTTCACAGTCTTTACGATCTTCTCGGCGCTCTTGTCGACGAGGTTGTGATCGTAAGATTTAAGTTTGATGCGGATTTTCTGACTCATATTGTAGTGTTGATATTGACAGAGTTATTTAACGAGGTCGACACGGCCCTGGCACTCGGTGAGCACGTTCTTGGCGATGCTGGAGCTCACTTCGCTGTAGTGGCTGAAGCTCATGGTGCTGGTGGCACGGCCCGAGGTGATCGTGCGGAGGGCAGTCACATAGCCGAACATCTCGGCCAGAGGAGCCTTAGCCTTAACCACGCGGGCACCGCTGCGGCTGGTTTCCATGCCTTCTACCTGACCGCGACGCTTGTTGAGGTCGGAGATAACGTCGCCCATCGACTCTTCGGGTGTCACCACCTCGATCTTCATGATAGGCTCGAGAAGCACGGGGCCTGCCTTTTCGCTGGCCTTCTTGAATGCCTGGATAGCGCAGAGCTCGAACGAGAGCTGGTCGGAGTCCACGGGGTGGAACGAACCGTCGATCACGGTCACCTTGAGGGTCTCTACGGGGAAGCCGGCGAGCACGCCGTTCTTCATTGCAGTCACGAAGCCTTTCTGGATGCTAGGGATGAATTCCTTGGGGATGTTACCGCCCTTAACCTCGTCCACGAACTGCAGACCTCCTTCGAAGCCTTCGTCGGCGGGTTCAACGCGCACGATGATGTCGGCAAACTTACCGCGACCACCGGTCTGCTTCTTGAACACTTCGCGAAGCTCGACGGGCTTGGTGATGGCTTCCTTATAGGTAACCTGGGGACGACCCTGGTTGCACTCAACCTTGAACTCACGACGCAGACGGTCGATGATGATGTCGAGGTGGAGCTCACCCATACCGCTGATCACGGTCTGGCCGGTCTCCTCGTTGGTGGCAACGCGGAAGGTGGGATCCTCCTCTGCAAGCTTCTGCAGGCCAACGCCCAGCTTGTCGAGGTCCTTCTGAGTCTTGGGCTCAACGGCGATACCGATAACGGGATCGGGGAAGTCCATAGCCTCGAGCACGATGGGAGCATCTTCGGCGCAGAGAGTATCGCCGGTGCGGATATCCTTGAAGCCTACGCCGGCACCGATATCACCGCAACCGATCATTTCCTTGGGGTTCTGCTTGTTGGAGTGCATCTGGAAGAGACGCGAGATGCGCTCTTTCTTGCCCGAACGCGAGTTGAGCACGTAGCTGCCGGCATTAACGTCGCCGGAGTACACGCGGAAGAAGCACAGACGGCCCACATAGGGGTCGGTTGCGATCTTGAATGCGAGAGCACACATTGGTGCTTCGCTGCTGGGCTCGCGGGTGAGGATTTCGTCGGGGTTGCCAACAGCGTGACCTTCAACGGCACCTGCATCGACAGGGCTGGGAAGATAAGCGCACACATTGTCGAGCAGGCACTGCACGCCCTTGTTCTTGAAGGACGAGCCCAGGGTCATGGGCACGATGTCCATGCTGAGGGTGCCCTTGCGGAGAGCCTTCTTGATTTCCTCCTCGGTGATGGTGGAGGGATCGTCGAAGTACTTCGACATCAGATCGTCGTCGAATTCGGCGATTTTCTCGAGCATCTTATCGCGCCATTCCTCGGCTTCTTCAACCAGGTTGGCGGGGATATCCTCGATGCTGTAGTCGGCGCCCATGCTCTCGTCGTGCCAGAAGATAGCCTTCATGCGCACGAGGTCCACAACGCCCTTGAAGGTCTCCTCAGCACCGATAGGTATCTGAATAGGACAGGGGTTTGCACCGAGCACATCCTTGAGCTGGCGCACAACCTCAAAGAAGTTGGCACCGCTGCGGTCCATCTTGTTGACGTAGCCGATACGGGGCACGTTGTATTTGTCGGCCTGACGCCACACGGTCTCAGACTGGGGCTCAACGCCGCCTACGGCGCAGAAAGTAGCCACTGCGCCGTCGAGAACGCGCAGGGAGCGCTCCACTTCGACGGTGAAGTCGACGTGTCCCGGAGTGTCAATCAGGTTGATTTTGTATTTTTCGCCGTTGTAGTTCCAGAAAGCGGTGGTAGCGGCGGAGGTGATTGTGATACCGCGCTCCTGCTCCTGTTCCATCCAGTCCATGGTGGCTGCGCCATCGTGCACCTCACCGATTTTGTGGGTCAGACCGGTATAGAAAAGAATACGTTCGGACGTAGTGGTTTTACCGGCATCGATGTGAGCCATAATGCCGATGTTGCGGGTATATTTGAGCTGATCGTCTGATTTAGCCATTTTGCGTTAGGATTTACGTTCAATGAAACATTAGAAGCGGAAGTGTGCAAATGCGCGGTTAGCTTCTGCCATTTTGTGCATATCCTCCTTGCGCTTGAAGGCACCGCCCTGCTCGTTGAATGCGTCAACGATTTCAGCTGCGAGCTTGTCGGCCATAGTCTTGCCGCCGCGCTTGCGGGCATAGAGGATGAGGTTTTTCATTGATATGGATTCCTTGCGGTCGGGACGGATTTCGGTGGGCACCTGGAAGGTGGCACCGCCCACACGGCGGCTCTTCACCTCCACCTGGGGAGTTACATTCTCGAGGGCCTTTTTCCAGATTTCGAGGGCCGTCATCTCCTCGTTGGGGAGCTTCGACTTCACGGTGTCGAGAGCGGTGTAGAAGATTTCAAAAGCAATGCTCTTCTTGCCGTCGTACATGAGGTGGTTGACAAACTTTGCCACGCGCACGTCACCGAACACGGGATCGGGAAGAACTTGACGCTTCTTAGGCTTAGCCTTTCTCATTTTGGTCAGTGTGTTGTGTTTTCGGATTGCTTGGTTGTGCTTGCATCTTTTTCTTCAGCCCCACCCTCCGGTGGCGACTTACTCAACCGGGCAGCTTTTCAAGAATCAAAAAACGAGTTTAAATTGAAAATAATAATTAAATCTCGCGGTGCGTTCAGATTACTTCACTCGACAATTCTGTGCCGAATTACTTCTTGGCTGCACCTGCCTTGGGACGCTTGGCGCCATACTTGGAACGACGCTGAGTGCGGTCTTTCACGCCCGATGTGTCGAGAGTGCCACGCACGATGTGGTAGCGCACGCCGGGAAGATCCTTCACACGACCGCCGCGCACCAGCACGATGCTGTGCTCCTGAAGGTTGTGACCTTCGCCGGGGATGTAGGAGTTCACTTCTTTGCCATTGGTGAGGCGCACACGAGCCACCTTACGCATTGCCGAGTTAGGCTTTTTGGGAGTGGTGGTGTAGACACGAACGCACACGCCACGACGCTGGGGGCAGCTGTCGAGAGCGGGGCTCTTGCTCTTGTCTGCGAGCGCCACGCGACCCTTACGTACTAATTGCTGAATAGTAGGCATCTTAGTTGTTTGGTTTAACTTTGGTTTATTTCTATCGTTTTCTTGTTATTTACTTTCGACTCAACATGCGCACCAAACGCCCCGTATCACCGTCACTGTCACGCAGTTAGCAATACACGAAGCGCCGATACGCCATAAAATCGATGCAAAATTACTAATTAATCGCCTATTTTCCAAAGATTTCACTGAAATTTTTTGAAAGATTTTTTCAGGTGATTTCAGCTATCGGAGGAGCAGGCACGCATCGCCGTAGCTCAGGAAGCGATAAGGCGTCCGGAGCGCGTGGCTATACATATCTCGCCACCCATCGCCCATGAAAGCCGATACGAGCAGCAGCAGCGTGCTCTGCGGCTGATGGAAATTCGTGACCATTCCCCGCACCACCTTATATTCATATCCGGGGGCTATGATTATGCGCGTGGCGCCCACGAGGCGGTCAGCTCCCGTTTCATCAAGATAGCTCAGGATAGCCAGCATGGACTCCCTCACGCTCAGGGCCGGATGCTTCGGGTCGTAGGCCCACCATTGCGGCACCTCGCCGTCCCACGCGCCCACCATCATCAGGCATCCGATGTGGTAAAGGCTCTCCAGAGTGCGCACCGAAGTTGTGCCCACGGCAATCACGGGCTTCTCATCGCGGGCGAGCGCCTCGATAAGACTGCGCTCCACGGCAATAAACTCGCTATGCATCGCATGGTCGCCCACTTCCTCGCTCTTCACAGGCTGGAACGTGCCGGCACCCACGTGGAGCGTAACCTCGCGCCGCTCGATGCCGCGTGCGGCGATATCCGCCAGCACCGCGTCAGTGAAGTGCAGCCCGGCCGTGGGAGCGGCCACCGAGCCGTCGATGCGGCCGAACACCGTCTGATAGTCCCTGCCGTCGCTCTCCTCCGTGGCACGGTTGAGATAGGGCGGAATGGGTATTTCGCCTATCGTGGCGATTATGCGGGCAAACGTGAGCCGCGGCTCATCCCACGAGAAGCGCACCTTCGAGGCATTATCCGAGCGCTCCACGCGCTCGGCCCGCAGCGTGGCCGGCAGGCCGTCCACCTCGATACGGGCCACCAGCTCGCCCTGCTTCCAGCGCTTGCTGTTGCCCACGAAGCAGCTCCACGTGCAGCTCTCCGTCGAGGCAAAGGCCTGCTCATAATCGGCAGGCGCGACGGGCTCCAGGCAGAAAATCTCGATGAGCGCCCCACTCTCCTTGTGCATACGCAGCCGCGCGTTGATTACACGCGTATTATTGTAGACCAGCATCGCATCCTGCGGCAGCAGCGAGGGCAGATCGGCGAACACCCGGTCTTCAAGCGAGCCATCGGGCTTGCGCACCAGCAGGCGGCACGCGTCGCGCTGCTCCAGCGGATGTTTCGCAATCAGCTCGTCGGGCAGCGGATAATTATAATCAGATATACGTATCTCTTTCGGATTCATGCTGCAAAATTACACAAATTCCCGCGATATCCCGCCACCGCTTAGCTCTATTTATATAAGGTGAGTCTAACGCATTTCAACCGAATATCAAAAATTCCTCTCGATTATATTTATAATCATGCCCCACATATCAACATTTTTTTATATCTTTGCCTGCGAATCTTCGGCTCATAGAGATGAGAACACCGAAGAACAGACATTTATATAATAAGGTGTTATTGAAATTTTATCTTCCATTATCGAACTTGGCGGTTTGAATTGTAGCGAGGGTAAGATTGGCAATAGCACCTGCATCGGTAGCTTATACACTGTCGTGACCGGCAGCATATATAGCTCTATCGGTGTGGGGCTATTGTTTTATCTGCTACAAAGGTACGCCAA
>CAMWRI010000139.1 GCA_947176585.1 uncultured Porphyromonadaceae bacterium | reverse complement strand
GCGCGTGCCTGCGCACCCCCTCTGGCAGCTCCTTGCCCACCCCGCTCTACCTGCGTGCCCCGGGCATCAACTACCGCCTCGACTTCGACTGCCCAAACTGCGAGATGCACGTCATCGCCGAGAAATAGAGAAAAACAAAACCCGGAGGGAAAAGATGACGCGCCGTAGAGCGCGTCCCGATAATAGCCGTGGCGGTAAGCGGCCAAAGGCCGCGCACCCCGCGGCTTCAGGAGCCCACCCCTCCCTAATTGAGCGAGCGGCCCCCGAGGGCTATGGCCCGACGGGGCCATGCGAGCCCAATTCACCCAAAACAGTGTAGGCCGTAATCGCAAAGGAATTACTGAGGAAGGGATACTACGCAGTATATTTCACTTTTTTTTCGTATCTTTGCATGTTTAAACATGACATCGACAGTGAATTCACCGAAAAACATAGCCGTATTGGGCTGCACAGGCTCTATCGGCACCCAGACTCTCGACATAATAGGGCGGCATCCCGAGCTATACCGCGCCACTGTGCTGGTGGCCGGAAGGCGTGTGGACGAACTCATTGAGCTCGCCATGCGGCATAAGCCACGGCTTGCGGTTATTGCCGATGAAAATGCCCGTGGCAAGCTGCACGAGGCGCTTGCGCCGCTCGGTATCGAGACTGCAGCGGGAGCCGAAGCAGTGGCTCACGCCGCGGAGTTAGCGGATGTGGACATGGTGGTTACAGCCACCGTGGGCTACAGCGGCCTGGAGCCCACCATACGCGCCATACGCGCCGGCAAAGACATTGCGCTGGCCAATAAGGAGACCCTCGTGGTGGCCGGCGACGTGATCACCCGTCTTCTGCAATCGTCCCCCTCGCGAGTCTATCCTGTCGACTCCGAGCACTCGGCCATCTACCAATGCCTTGAGGGCGAGGATCCCGCCACGGTGAAGCGTCTGGTAATCACCGCATCCGGCGGTCCGTTCCGCACCTGGCCACGCGAGCGTATCGCGGCCGCTCGGGCCTGCGACGCCCTGAAGCACCCCAATTGGGACATGGGCGCGAAAATCACCATCGACTCAGCCACGATGATGAACAAGGCTTTCGAGATCATCGAGGCACGGTGGCTCTTCGGGATGGAGCCGGAGCGCATCACGGCCATAGTTCACCCGCAGAGCATCATCCACTCCATGGTGGAATTTACCGACGGAGGCATGAAGGCACAGCTGGGCGTACCCGACATGCGTCTGCCCATCGCCTACGCCCTGGGCTGCGCACACCGCCTCGAGGGTGCCGAGCGTCCTTTGCGCCCCGAGCAGTTGAGCAATCTCACATTCGAGCAGCCCGATCCGCAACGCTTCCCCTGCCTCACCCTTGCCGACACAGCCCTGCGCCGAGGCGGCAACACGGCGTGCATCATCAACGCTGCCAACGAGATAGCTGTGGCTGCATATCTGCGCGATGTCATAGGTTTCTACGACATCTACGATGTGATCGAGGGCACTCTCGCCCGTGCATCCTTCGTGGAGCATCCCGAATACGGCGACTATGTGGCCTCCAATCTCGAGGCCCGTGCGATCGCTGCCGAAACAGTAACCGGAATATCAACACACGGAAAATAAGCACACACAGTGGAATCATTCATCTTCAAGGCCTTGCAGCTGATTCTCGCGCTGGTGATACTCGTCACCATCCACGAGTTCGGCCACTACATTTTCGCCAGAATGTTCGGCATCAAGGTCAACCGTTTCTACCTATTCTTCAACCCCTGGTTCTCAATCCTGAAATATAATCCCCGCCAGGGCACCCTTCAGGTGATCGCCTACAGCCGCAAGCGCGACGGCGTGGAGACCGATACCGCCTGGAAGACCATCCGCGTGGGCCGTCCTCATCCCGCCGCTCCGGATGCCGCTCCCACATGGCGCGACACCATTTACGGCCTGGGCTGGCTGCCGCTGGGCGGCTACTGCGACATCGCCGGCATGGTGGACGAGACCAAGAGCAGCAAGGACCTTGCCTCGGAGCCCCAGCCGTGGGAATTCCGCAGCAAAGCCGCGTGGAAACGCCTGCTGGTGATGGTGGCCGGCGTGCTGCTCAACTTCGTGCTCGCTATCGTGATCTATGCCGGAATAGCATTCCACTGGGGCGACCGCGTGGTGCCCTATCAGGCAATGACCGAGGGCCTTGACTTCTCCGAAGAAATGCACGAGGCGGGATTCCGCGACGGCGACCGCCTGCTCAGCCTCGACGGCCGCCCCTTCAACGCCCTGGATGCCTCGCAGCGCTGGGATATGGTGCAGCCGGGTGCCCGCGTGGCCGTGCTCCGCGGAACCGACACCGTGGAAATCGACATCCCCGACCGGCTCATACACTCGCTGGCCAAGAGCAACAGCGGCTTCATGGCCATGCGCGTGCCCGTGTATATCGAGCGACTCATGCCGGGCGAGGGTGCCATAGCCGGAGGACTCAAGGACGGCGACCGCATCGTGGCCGTGGGCACAGTGGAGACGCCCACCATGAGCGAGTTCATGCCGGCTCTCGCTGCGCGCAAGGGCGTGAGCGCCCACTTCACCGTGGTGCGCGACGGCCGCACCATGCAGGTGGGGCCCGTCCATATCAACGACGACGGCAAGATCGGCATCCAGCTCAAGACCCCGAATCAGATTTTCGATGTGGAAGAAGTGCACTACTCGCTGCTCGGCGCCATTCCCCGCGGCTGGCAGCTCGGCACCGCACAGCTCGGCAGCTACGTTTCGTCGCTCAAGCTCGTATTCAGCAAGGAAGGAGCGCAGAGCGTGGGCGGCTTCGGCACCCTGGGCAGCCTCTTCCCCGAGAAGTGGGACTGGTACTCCTTCTGGCAGATCACCGCGTTCCTCAGCGTGATTCTAGCCTTCATGAACATCATCCCCATTCCGGCGCTCGACGGCGGCTACACCCTCTTCCTGCTCGTTGAGATCATCACCCGCCGCAAGCCCAGCGAGCGATTCCTCGAAATCGCCAACATGATAGGCATGGGCTTCCTCTTCATGCTCCTGCTCTACGCCAATGCCAACGATATCTTCCGCTTCCTCATAAAATGAACCATAACCACAATATACCCACTCTGCGCCTGCGCCGCGGAAAAGAAGAATCGCTCGACAGGCTGCATCCCTGGGTGTTCTCAGGTGCTCTCTCCGAGATGCCACGGGATATCGACGAAGGCACGGTGGTGCGCGTCGAGGCTTCCGACGGCCGCCTGATAGGCGTGGGCCATTTCCAGATAGGCAGCATTGCCGTGCGCATGCTCGACTTTGCCGATACGCAGATCGACGAGGCATTCTACTCCGGACGCCTCAACGACGCCTATGCCCTGCGACGCGCCCTGGGCCTGCAACGCCCCGACAACACAGCATTCCGCCTGGTGCACGGCGAAGGTGATTTCCTGCCCGGCCTCGTGGTGGACGTCTACGGCGACACTGCCGTGCTGCAGGCCCACTCGCCCGGCATGCACTTCGCCCGCGACATCATAGCCCGCGAGCTCACCCGCCTGCCCGGAGCCGGAATCGCCAACGTGTACTACAAGAGCGAGACCACCCTGCCCTTCAAGGCACGCCTAGATCCGCAGAACGACTATATCATAGGCAGCTACAGCGGCAACGTGGCCACTGAAAACGGCCTCAAGTTCCATATAGACTGGCTCAGGGGCCAGAAGACCGGATTCTTCGTGGACCAGCGCGACAACCGCGCCCTGCTGGGGCGTCTCGCAGCCGGGCGGAGGGTGCTCAATATGTTCTGCTACACTGGCGGATTCTCCGTCTATGCCATGGCCGGGGGAGCCACGGAGGTAGTCTCGGTAGATTCATCTGCCAAGGCCGTGACCCTCACCGAAGCAAACGTGAAGCTCAACTTTCCCGACTCCGACACTCGCCATCGCGCCGTGGCCGAGGACGCATTCAAGCACCTCGACGCAATGCAACGCGGAGCCTACGACCTCATCGTGCTCGACCCGCCGGCATTCGCCAAGCACCGCAGCGCCCTCCACAACGCCCTCCAGGGCTACCGCCGCCTCAACGCCCGCGCATTCGAGAAAATCGCCCCCGGCGGCATCCTCTTCACCTTCTCCTGCTCCCAGGCCGTGACCCGCGAGCAGTTCCGCGTAGCCGTGTTCTCCGCCGCCGCCCAGAGCCGTCGCCGCGTGCGCATCCTCCACCAGCTCACGCAACCGGCCGACCACCCCGTGAGCATCTACCACCCCGAAGGCGAATACCTAAAGGGCCTCGTTCTCTACGTTGAATAAATCCAAATTAATATATGAAACATATCATTCCCATGACTGCCCTCGCCATCGGCATTATGGCTTCGTCCTGCCACAAGGATAATAACGCTGCGCCCGCAGCCGACTTTGACTTTCACGCCGACCGCTTCGGCGACATCGAGGTGCTCCACTATCAGGTGCCTGATTTCGACAGCCTCACGGTGCAGCAGAAAGCGTTCGTGTACTACCTCACCGAAGCCGCCCTCTGGGGCCGCGACATCATGTGGGACCAGAACTGCGCCGTGAATCTGCCCCTGCGCCGTGTGCTTGAAGGCATATACACGAGCTACGACGGCGACCGCAACTCGGCGGACTGGACCGCATTCGAGAAATATATGAAACAGGTGTGGTTCGGCAACGGCATCCATCACCACTATTCCATGGACAAGTTCGTGCCCGAATTCTCTCAGGAGTTCTTCGCCGAGCAGCTCGAACGCACAGGCGTGGATGCCGACAGCCGCGCAGAGCTCACGCGTGTGGTATTCGATCCCGAATATCTCGCAAAGCGCGTGAATCAGGCCGACAACGCCGACCTTGTGGCCACATCGGCCTGCAACCTCTACGGCCCCGGGCTCACCCAGGCCGAGGTGGAAGCCTACTACGCCGCCCTCAAGGACACTACAGATCTCACGCCCATATCCTATGGCCTGAACAGCCGTCTCGCCAAGGGCAAGCAGGGCGATGTGGTGGAGCAGGTCTATAAAATCGGCGGCCTCTACTCGCCGGCCATCGAAAAGATCGTGGAGAATCTGGGCAAGGCACGCGCCTACGCCGAGAACGACGCACAGCGCAACATCATCGACAAGCTCGTGGAATTCTATACCACCGGCGACCTCAAGACCTTCGACGAATATTCCATAGCTTGGGCCGAGGACACGGCTTCGCAGGTGGACTTCATCAATGGCTTCATCGAGAGCTACGGCGATCCCCTGGGCATGACCGGTTCCTGGGAAAGCATCGTGAATTTCAAGAACATACCCGCAAGCCGCCGCACCGAGAGCCTCAGCGCCAACGCGCAGTGGTTTGAAGACCACTCGCCCGTGGACGCCGCCTTCAAGAAAGACAAGGTGAAAGGCGTTTCGGCCAAGGTGATCACAGCCGCTATCCTCGCCGGCGACTCTTACCCCGCCACACCCATAGGCATCAACCTGCCCAACGCCAACTGGATT
>CAMWRI010000138.1 GCA_947176585.1 uncultured Porphyromonadaceae bacterium | reverse complement strand
CTATAAAAGCGGCAAGGATATGGTGCGCTACACGCGCGAGCGCATCGTGGCTCTAATCCTCGAACGCTACGCCGGCCGAAAGATATATATTCTCGCACCCGTGGTGCGCAACCGCAAAGGCCACTACAAGGAACTGTTCGAGCAGCTGCGCAAGAAAGGATTCCTGAACGCGCGCGTAGACGGCGAACTCATGGAAATCACCCCCGGCCTGCGCCTCGACCGCTACAAGAACCACTCCGTAGAAATCGTGGTGGACCGCCTTGCCGTGAACGCCAAGGATGAGCAACGGCTCGACGGCAGTGTGGAGAACGCATTGCGCCACGGCGACAAGCAACTCATGATATATTGCCCCGACGACGATTCCGTGGCATACTACAGCCAGAGCCTCATGGACCCGGATACAGGTCTGAGCTACCGCGAGCCCGCACCCCACAACTTCTCGTTCAACTCCCCTCAAGGAGCATGCCCCTACTGCAAAGGACTGGGATATGTGGATATCGTGGATAGCGAGAAGGTGATACCGAACCCGTCGATCAGTATTCATGACGGCGCCATAGTGCCGCTGGGGAAATACCGGAACACCATGATTTTCTGGCAGATTTCCGCCATATGCGAGAAACATGGCTACACGCTCAAGACACCCGTGAAAGACTTGAGCGAGGAAACGCTGCGAGAGATTCTGAATGGCACAAATGAGCGCCTTGAGCTCAAGAACGACACAATGAGCACCACTCACTATTTCCAGAGCTACGAGGGACTCATTAAATATATAGAGATGCAGCAGAGCGACGATGCCGGAGCGGCTGCCAATAAGTGGAGCGGACGTTTCTTCTCCCGCGTGGAGTGTCCCGAATGTCACGGCGACAGGCTCAACCGAGAGGCCCTGCATTTCTTTGTAGACGGTATGAATATCGCACAGCTCACCCGCATGGACATCGGGCGTCTGCACGAGTGGAGCAGCACAGTGCTCGACCGTCTCGACACACGCGACCGCGCGATAGCAACCGAAATAATCAAAGAAATAAACACCCGCCTGCGCTTCCTCGTGGACGTGGGGCTGGAGTATCTGCAACTCAACCGGGCATCGGCCACCCTCAGTGGCGGCGAAAGCCAGCGCATACGCCTGGCCACCCAGTTGGGGTCTGAGCTCGTGAACGTGCTTTACATCCTCGACGAGCCCTCGATCGGACTTCACCAGCGCGACAACCGCCGCCTGATCGAAGCCCTTCAGCGCCTGCGCGATGCCTCCAATTCCATTATCGTGGTGGAGCACGACAAGGACATCATGCTGGCCGCCGACTACGTGGTGGATATCGGTCCCGGAGCCGGCCGCAAAGGCGGCAACGTGGTATTTCAGGGCACTCCTGCCAAGCTGCTTGAGACATCTTGCCTCACGGCCGAATACCTTAAGGGAGAGAAGCGGGTGGAAATGCCTGCCGGGCGTCGCGCCGGCAACGGCAAGCACCTGCGTTTGCTGGGATGCACGGGCCATAATCTGCGTGATGTTGATCTCGACATACCTTTGGGCACGCTCACATGCGTGTGCGGAGTGAGCGGTTCCGGCAAGAGTTCGCTGATTGCTGGCACGTTGCAGCCCATCCTGGGCCGCGACCTATACCGCGCTCAGACCGAGCCTCTGCCTTACCGTGAGATCACCGGGCTCGAAAACATCGACAAGGTGGTGACCGTGGACCAGACGCCATTAGGACGCACCCCCCGCTCCAACCCTGCCACCTACACGGGCGTATTCTCCGATATCCGCTCGCTCTTCGTGGGGCTTCCGGAAGCCAAGATACGCGGCTACAAGCCCGGTCGATTCTCTTTCAACGTGGCCGGAGGCCGCTGCGAGGTGTGCAACGGCAACGGCTACCGCACTATAGAGATGAATTTCCTGCCCGACGTGCTCGTGCCATGCGAGGCATGCGGCGGCAAACGCTACAACCGCGAGACCCTGGAGGTGCGCTACAAGGGCAAGAGTATCGCCGACGTGCTGGATATGACAATTAATCAGGCCGTGGAATTTTTCGCCGGTATTCCCACTATTCTCAAAAAGATCAAGGTGCTTCAGGATATTGGTCTGGGATACATCAAGCTGGGACAGCCGTCGAGCACCCTGAGCGGTGGCGAAAACCAGCGCGTGAAACTCGCCACGGAGCTCGCAAAGAAAGACACCGGTCGCACGCTGTTTATACTCGACGAGCCCACCACCGGACTGCACTTCGACGATGTGAACACGCTCATGGGTATACTCAACAAACTCGTGGACCGCGGCAACACCGTACTCGTGATCGAACACAACCTCGACGTGATCCGCAGCGCCGACCACATTATCGACATGGGCCCCGGCGGCGGAGAGCATGGCGGCTGCATTGTGGCCACAGGCACGCCCGAAGAAATATCGCGGACATCATCGCCCACATCGTCTTTCATACGCGAGGAACTCGAATCTTATAAAAAATCATAACACAAGTATATGCTCACCTACAACAACCACATGAAGAAACTCGTGTTGCCCGAATATGGCCGCAACATCCAGAATATGGTAGACCGATGTCTCGAAATCGAGGATAGGGAGCAGCGCAACGCTGCCGCCGCAACCACGGTGGCTGCCATGATGCGCCTGTTTCCGCCCACAGGCCCGGCCGAGGAATATCGCCGCAAGCTGTGGGACCACATCATCATCATGAGCGGGTATAAACTGGACGTCGACACGCCCTACGACATGCCGCAGCCTCCTACCGAGGGCGAGCGCCCAGAAACGCTTTACTACAACACCGACCCCGCACGTCGCCGCCACTATGGTCGCCTGCTGGAACTGAGTGTGGCAGCCGCAGCCGATATGCCCGAGGGACCCGAACGCCACGAACTGCTTGTGCTGGTGGGCAATCAGATGAAGAAGCTCCTGCTTGCCATCAATCCTGAAGGCGTGGAAAACAGCCGTGTGTACCGCGACCTCTACGAAATGAGCGACGGTCGCATCCGCGTGGACACCGAGACTCTCCCGCTCCATGAGTTCAATATCATAGCTCCCCCGTCCAATAAGAAAAGAAAGAAACGTAAATGATTCTGCTCACGGAACTTGAACCCATAGGACGCGCCATCAAGACACACGCCCTTCAAGGCGAGCTCGCAGTGGAGCTCAACTGCGACTTTGATACGGACGAGCTCAAGCACTTGGTGCTTCGCATAGACGGCATTTTCGTGCCTTTCCGCATAGAGTCGCTGCGCATGCGCGGCTCTTCAGGAGCCCTGATGCGCCTCGCGGGCGTGTGCAGCGCCGATGAAGCGTCCGCCTACGCGGGCCTTGACCTTTATGCCCTGCGCCGCGAGATTCCGCAGGCTGCTGCCGATGAAGACGAAGACGACGGTCTCTACGCCGAAGATCTCGAAGGATTCACGCTTACCCGCCCGGATGGCTCCGTGATTGGCATAATAGATGCAGTGGACACAACCACTATCAACACATTGCTCCACGTATCGGGAGCCGGAAGCGGAGATACCATGATTCCTCTGGCCGAAGACTGGATATGCACCATAGATGCAGAATCCCGCACCTTGGCCATGGACATCCCCGAAGCACTTTTAGAGCTATAGAACAATGGAATACAACGAAGAAGAAGCAATCAAATACATGCGTAGCCATGTGCCCAGCGCCGAAGCCTACGACGACGACCAGCTGCTCAACCTTATCGACATAATATTTGACTGGTACGAAGAATCAGGCGACCTTGAGATCGATGCCGATGACGACGATGAAGACATCGCCGCCATTGCCGCTCATGCATCCAAGCTGCTTGCCAAAGACCCGGGCAACGTAATACGCCCCGAACACGTGGCGCCACTCATTGCCGCCGAGGTGGAATACGAAATGTCGCTGATATGACAGCCGCAAAGCGCAGCCTGGCCAGATTGATTGTGTTCGTGATGTTCATGGCCACTCTTGCCACAGCCAAAGCTCAGGACAATCTGAGCCTCGAAGAGCATCTGCAGGTGCCAGAAGTGCCGCAGCGGCGCCACGGCGATGTGGCGGACCGTGCCGGCAAACTCGCCGCACAGCTGCAACGCAGAGGCATGCGCACCGCCACTCTGCGCAACGGCGAGGTGGTACTTGCCACCCTGCCATGCGACACTATATTCGCCGCCAATTCCGCCGAGCCCAAGCGCGAGGGACTAAAGCGGCTGCAGGGAATGCAGGATATCGTGCGAAATCCGGAACGCTATAAGGTGCTCGTGGCCGTACACACCGACAATACCGGCGACAGCGTATACTCCGACGAGCTATCCCTGGCACGCGCGCAGGCAGTAGACGAGATGCTATGGCAAATGGGCGGCGGAGAGGATACGAACGTGGTGATCTACGGCATGGGAAAAGACGAGCCGCTCAACGACAATGCCACGCGGCAACAGCGCAGGGCCAACAGGCGCATCGAATTTTACATCGTGCCTTTGGACATATAACCACTTTTTAGTAATTTTGCATTCAAAACAGAATCACCTATAATATATTATGGCAATAGAACTCAAAGGCCTCACCAAGCGCAGCGAAAACTATTCGCAGTGGTACAACGAACTCGTTGTTAAGGCCGACCTCGCAGAACAGTCGGCCGTGCGCGGCTGCATGGTTATCAAGCCCTACGGCTATGCTATCTGGGAAAAGATGCAGCAGACGCTCGACAGCATGTTCAAGGCCACCGGCGTGCAGAACGCCTATTTCCCCCTGCTCATCCCCAAATCTTTCCTGTGCCGCGAGGCCGAGCACGTCGAAGGCTTTGCCAAGGAGTGCGCCGTGGTGACGCACTATCGCCTCAAGAACGACCCCAACGGCAACGGTGTGGTCGTAGACCCCGACGCTCGCCTCGAAGAGGAATTGATCGTGCGCCCCACATCCGAAACCATCATATGGGGCACTTATAAGAACTGGATCCACAGCTATCGCGATCTGCCAATCCTGTGCAACCAGTGGGCTAACGTGATGCGCTGGGAAATGCGCACCCGCATGTTCCTGCGCACTGCGGAATTCCTCTGGCAGGAAGGCCATTGCGCCCATGCAACCGCTGAGGAAAACGAAGCTCGCACCGTGCAGATGATCAATCTCTACGCGGATTTTGCCGAAAAATATATGGCCATGCCCGTGATTCGCGGTGTAAAGAGCGCCAACGAACGTTTTGCCGGTGCTCTAAACACCTACACCATCGAGGCCATGATGCAGGACGGCAAAGCCCTGCAGAGCGGCACCTCGCACAATCTTGGCCAGAACTTCGCAAAGGCCTTCGACGTGACATTCGTGAATAAGGAAAACAAGCCTGAACTCGTGTGGGCCAACTCCTGGGGCGTATCTACCCGCCTGATGGGTGCCCTGATCATGACCCACAGCGACGACAATGGTCTCGTGCTTCCTCCCCATCTGGCTCCCATCCAGGTGGTGATCGTACCTATCTTCAAGAACAACGAGCAACTCGCAGCCATCTCCGAGGCCGTGAAGCCCATTGTGGACCGTCTGAAAGAACTCGGCGTAAGCGTCAAATACGACGATGCCGACAATAAGCGTCCCGGCTTCAAATTTGCCGACTACGAGCTCAAGGGTGTGCC
>CAMWRI010000137.1 GCA_947176585.1 uncultured Porphyromonadaceae bacterium | reverse complement strand
ATTCTAACAAGCGACACCATGAAAAGGTTTTTAAAATTTAATTTTTTTTAGTGAAGCTGGGATTAGGTTTAGGTTTTTTGCTGTCAGGTTTTAGAGTTTAGGGTTTGTGTTGATTAATTATTGACTTCTTTTCTTTATAAATGAACGCGCGCGCGAAATGCGAAATCCTTGCCCGGCGGCGTTAGATCCAGCTCGCCTGCGGCCAGGAGGCCGTTTGTGATGGTGGCGCCTGCGGCGGGGGCCTGCGGCGAGGGTACCACGTCGAGCGAAGCGCGGGCTTCGGGGGCGAGATACCGGCTGAATCCGAGTGCCACGAAGCCCATCGTGTAGCGCAGGTTGAGCTCCACGGACGCGTCGATGAGGCCGGAGGCCGTGACGAGCATGTCGATGCCCAGCGGGCCGCGATACCCCGGCACCACAGCGGGGAGCGTGGCCGTGGCCGCAGCTATGATTGCGTCGAGCCTGCCGGGGCCGGCCGCCGCATCCACTATGGCGTGGAGCTGCGGCTGGGGTGCCACTACGTTGGAGGTGTAGCCTCCGCGCGGGGTGGTGGCGAAGACAGATATGCCGCGAAATGCCGCTAACCCGCAGCCGTCGCACTCGAAGAGCAGGGCGAAGTCGAGCGCCTTGTCGTGTTCAGGCTCCAGCATCACCGATCCCTGCCTGCGGATTATTCCCGCGCACTGCTGCAAAAATGCCTCGACGGGCATGGAACCGCTGCGCACGATGCCTCGGCCGCTACAGCTCCACGGAGCCTTGGCTATGACGGCAGGGTGGCGGGCAAGGTAACGCTCCACTGAGCCTGAGTCGAGGGCCTCCTCGGCGGCTTCGGCTATCCCGAAAGGCAGCAGCGGCGCAATGGATTGGCGGAAGGTGATGGCCGTGCGGCGGTGTGAGAGTTCGCGCAGGCGGGCAATGGCTGCGTCGTCGGGAAGCCCGGCGGCGGGATAGCCTGCGCTCTCGAGGGCGCGGCGCGAGGCGAGCGACCATCCCCAGGGGGAGGGCTGCAGCGATGCGTCGGAGTGGTCGTACACGTCCACATCCTCGATGCCGAAACTGCCGCATATATCGGTGTACCACTGCTCCGACAGCCCCGAGCACACGAAGCGGTCGCCCGGCCGGGCCATCCACAGCGGCAGAGCCTCGCCTGCGCGATGAAGCGCCCGCGCGGCCGGCGGCGGAGTGTAGGAGGCTGTGCCGGCAGCCAGTGCAAGGTCGTTTTCGGGGTAGTACATCAATAGTTTGGCAGCCATGTTGCAAATATAATAAAAAATAGTGAACAATAACGTTATAAAGCTCGTTTTAAATAAAAAAAGAAAAGTTTCATCCTCCAAAAACGCTTTATTTATGAGAATTTCCAAGACTATCATTGCATGCGGCGTGGCTATGACCGCTGCTCTTTCGGCAAGTCCGTGCTCGCGTGTCACATATATGGCAGCCGACACCACAGAAGTGATGGTGGGCCGCACGCTCGACTGGCGCACGCCCATCCCCACCAATTTATATGTATATCCGGCAGGTATAAGTAAAGAGGGTATGCCCTCAGGTCCCACCTATCACTGGACCTCGAAGTACGGCTCGGTGATGGCCGTGAGCTACGACGGCGGCGTGACCGAAGGCATGAACGAGTGCGGCCTGGTGATGAACGGCCTTTTCTGCAAGACGGGCCAGTATCGCACGGATGAGAATGCACCCGAAGGCACGCCCGTGATGAGCCTGGCGGTGCTCGTGAGCTATTTCCTCGATAATTTCGCCACTGTGGACGAAGCCTATGATTGGTTTGTGAAAAACGATTTCGCCATTTCGGGCAAGACGTTCGACGGCGGCACGGTGTCGCAACTGCACTGGGCCATCACCGATGCCACAGGCAATACTATGGTGATTGAATATGACCACGGCGATGTGAAGCTCTACAAGGGCCGCGAGCTCCAGGTGCTCACCAACGATCCCGGACTGCCCCAGATGCAGGCTATCAACGCCTATTGGGAAGGCGTGGGCGGCACCAACATGCTTCCCGGCACGGTGCGCTCGTCGGACCGCTTCGTGCGCGCATCGTTCTTCATCCACCACACACCCACGGATCTCAAGGGCATGGAAGCCGTATCGGCCCTGTCTACCGTGATGGCCAACGTGAGCGTGCCCTACGGCTATAACATTCAGGGTGAGCCCAACGTGTCGATGACACAGTGGCGCAGCATCGCCGACCTTAAGAACAAGGTGTACTACTTCCGCTTTGCAGATACTCTGGGCAATTTCTGGATTGACTTGAGCAAGCTGATGCTCACCCCCGGCTCGCCTGTGCTGAAGCTCGACACGTCGAAGTATCGCGCCGTCTACGGCTGCGTCAACGACAAGCTGCAGAGCACGCAGCCATTCAGTCCGATGTGGTAAACACGTAGGAGCCTCCGGGCTCGGTCATAAGATCATATTCGTACACCTGCGGCAAGCGCAAAGGCTCGATGGTGGCTCCTGCCCCCACGAGAGGCGCAGCCGCGGGTGTTGTGTTGTTCATGGCGTTGGGATTGGCACCTTCGGCCACACGCAGAATGCCGTCGCCTTTAAGGGGCACAGCGCTGCGCAGGCGCAGGTTGCCACCCAGAGCCGAGCGCACCGTGGCGCTGTCGATGGAGCCGTGGCTCCATATCATGTCCACTTCGAATCCGCCACGCGCGCGCAATCCCTTGACGCTGCCCTCGCTCCATGCGGCAGGCAATGCCGGCAGCAGATGCACCGCACCGTCGTGGCTCTGAAGCAGCATCTCGGCCACTCCGGCGGTGAATCCCAGGTTGCCGTCGATCTGAAACGGCGGATGGGCGTCGAAGAGGTTGGGGTAGAGGCGTCCTTCGGCCACATCGGGGCTGGTAGTGTATGTGATCCACTGCACATGTGCGGGTAGCGGGCGCATGAGGGTACGCACCAGTTTGTATGAGTGCTCGCCGTCGAGCAGGCGCGCCCACAGGTTGAGCTTCCAGCCTATCGACCATCCCGTGGCTTCGTCGCCACGCTGCAGCAGCGTATTGCGCGCGGCGGCTGCGAGCAGAGGCGTGTAGAACGCGCTTATCTGCGCCGAGGGATAGAGGCCGTAGGCATGCGAGATGTGGCGGTGATCATCAGTGGGATCATCCACGTCGTCGAGCCATTCCTGGAGCTGTCCGTGGCGGCCTATGCGCATCTCCGGCAGCTTGGCAAGAACAGCGTCGATACTGTCGCAGTATGCTCCGGGGCCGTAAAGCAGCATGGTGGCACGGCGGGCATTGAGCAACGCGTCGCGTGCTATCTGGGTGTCCATGGCGCATCCGGCGGTGAGCGTGGATTGAGATCCGGCGGGACCGTGCTCCGGCGACATCGAGGGATTGCACACAAGCACATCGCCGTGAGTGGGGTCAGGCACAAGATAGCTCATGTAAAAATCGGCTGCGCCTTTGATAGCGGGGTAGTGACGGGCCACGAAGGCGGTGTCGCCCGAGAAAAGATAGTGCTCCCACAGATGTGTGGTGAGCCATGCGCCGCCGTGCGGCCATGTGCCGTACATGGCGGCATCCACGGGGCCGCATGTGCGCCAGATATCAGTGTTGTGGTGGGTGACCCAGCCGCGCGCGCCGTACATGTCGCGCGCGGTGGCGGCTCCGGTCTGCGCCAGATCGTCCACCATCGCGAACAGCGGTTCGTGGCATTCGGCCAAATTGGTCACTTCTGCGGGCCAGTAGTTCATCTCGGCGTTGATGTTGACCGTGTATTTGCTGTCCCAGGGAGCATAGCGCTCGGCGTTCCACAGTCCCTGCAGATTGGCAGGCTGCGTGCCGGGTTGCGAACTGCATATGAGCAGATAGCGGCCATACTGGAAGAGCAGGGCGGCAAGCGCCGGATCGACAGCGCCGGCGGCAAAGGCGGCCACGCGCTCGTGGGTGGCGTTCATGTTGGGCTCGCTGTCGGGACCCAGCTCCAGGGCCACGCGGCCAAACTGGGTGTCGTAGAGCCTGCGGTGGGCTGCGTATGCCTTGTCGAATCCAAGCTGCACAGCTTTTCGCAAGCGTGCGGCCGCGCGTGCATGCGCATCGCCGGCGGTATGGGCATAGTCTTCAAAGTTTGTGTCGGCGGCGATGAACAGAGTCACGGAGTCGGCATTGTCTATTGCCAGAATGCTGTCGCCCCTTGTTGAGATTGAGCCGCCTTTGATGCACGGCACAGCCAGCACGGCAGCGTGCAGCACGGGGTCTATGCCCTCGTGGGCAATACCTTCAACGCGCGCGGCGAGGGTATCGCCCGCAATGCTCAGGGAGAAGGGCAGGGGGGCATTGTAGCCAATCTCAAGCGACACAGCTCCGGGCTTGTCGGCATCGATTTTCATGGCTATCACGTCGCCGTCGAGCGATGCGTAGGCCCGGCGGGTGTAGGTCATGCCTCCACTGGTGTAGCGTGTGGTGTGCATCGCCGTGGCCAGGTCAAGTTCGCGGCTATAGTCCGCGGCTTCTTCCGGGTGGCCCATTTTTATCAGCAGGCTGCCTGCCGGGAGGAAAGGCATGCCGTGTTGCCCGGTGAAAAACGTGCTGTCGATCAGGTGCTGTGCCTCTGCTGCGCGGCCCTCGAAAATGAGGGTGCGTGCTTCCTGAAGCGTGGCCGGGTCTATGAGGCGATGATTGGAGTGGGGGCCTCCTGCCCAGAAAGTGTCGGCGTTGAGTTGGAGCTCTTCAGCTGATACGCCTCCGAACACCATAGCACCCGTGCGCCCCGTGCCCAGCGGCAGAGCCTCCGTCCAGAGAGTAGCCGGCGAGTAGTATCGCAGAGTCAGGTCGGCTGCGCGCGAGGAGATGGCACACATCAATACAAGTGCGCCTAAAAGATATTTCTTCATTTTTCAGTGGAATGATATTCAACAAGACCCGGTATGGAGCTGCGCACGGCTTTTGCGATGCTCACTCCGAAATCAGATGCGGCGCGCTCGAGAATGTCGCGGTAGACAACGCAGGTGGAGCCCACGAAGCACAGGGGCATGTCGTGGAAGTCGTAGGCGGCGATGTTGCGCGTGAAGAAGCGCATGAAGCTCGCGTAGATCAGCTGATAGACGTAGGGATTGTCGGTGTGCTCGGCAAGGAAGCGCGAATAGCGTGCGAGAGCTCGCGACGGCATGGGCGAGGAGTAAACCTCGTCGACAAGCACGTTGGGCGTCACGGCAAAGTGCTCGAAGAATTCGGTGGTGAGGTCGGCCGGCGCTATCCCCTTGAGGGCATCGGCTATAAAGCGCTTGCCCATATAGGCGTTTGAGCCTTCGTCGCCCAGGATGAAGCCCAGGGAACGCACATTTTTTACCACTTCCCGGCCATCGTAGTAGCACGAGTTTGACCCCGTGCCGAGTATACATGCCAGGCCCGGCTCACGCACGAGCAGGCCGCGGGCGGCTCCCAGGAGGTCGCTCTCCACGGTCACGGGCGTCTTGAACTGCGCCACGAGCGACGAGCTGATAATTTTGCTTTTGTCGGCAGGGCCGCATCCCGCGCCATAGAAATATACATGGTCCCAGCGGCGGCGGAAAAAAGACTCCGGGAGCTCGAGACGTATGCTGTGGGATATTTCGCGGCGCGACTGGAAGTAGGGGTTGAGGCCGGATGTGAATGCCTGCTCCACCACCCGGTCGCCGTCGACCAATACCCATTCCGTGCGCGTAGTGCTGCTGTCGGCTATTATTTTCATGATAAGATTGCCGTAATTTAAATTTAAGGTAAATGTAGTGTG
>CAMWRI010000136.1 GCA_947176585.1 uncultured Porphyromonadaceae bacterium | reverse complement strand
TGCCCATATAGGCGAATACTACGAAAAGCACTGCTCCAATGACACCTACATACGACAGGAAATCGGATGTCACCCATCCGGGTTGTCTATCTGCAAGCCATACGAGAGCTTTTTTCTCCAGCCGGTTGAGAATAGAGGTCTGTATTCTCTCCGAAGTTTCTTTTCCCATAACTATGATGGTTGTGTTGTGAAAATTTGATTCAGCAAGCAAAGTTAATAAATTTTTACATATTGAATAGCAAATTCAATCACTTTTATTAGATGAATATAATAGAAATTCGATAATTTTGCACGCATAAATCACTGCACCATGCGATTTCTATTTCTTGCATCCGCCATATTGGCCCTAACGGGCTGTACTTCCGGGCACGCCGACCATCGTGCCGCAGCATCGGAAGGCGACACAATCACTACTTCCTCCAAGCATCTGACGCTGATCGATCACGACGGTTATGTGGAGGCCGTGATCACCACACCCTGGACCGGAGCCGACAAGCCCAGTCGATACTATCTCGTGCCAAAAGGCCTTGACATTGAGGTTCCAGACGACGCAACTACCATGCGTGTGCCGCTCGAAAGATCTGTAGTATTCTCCAGCGTGCACACTTCGCCCATTTTTGAATTGGGTGCGGGCGAGGCCATTGCAGGTGTTGCCGACGGCCACTATTTCGCACCATCCGACACTGTGGCCAAGCTCCTTTCGGCCGGAATGATTGCGGATGTGGGAGCGTCGACATCGCCTTCACCCGAACACATCCTTGCACTGGAGGCTGATGCCGTGCTGATGTCGCCAATGCCTGAATCAGACTTCGGAGTGTATAGCCGCAACGGCATAAATGCCGTGCCCATGGCCGATTATCTCGAACTTGACCCTCTCGGAAGGGCCGAGTGGATAAAATTGCTTGGATATCTGTACGGCAAGCCGGAAAAGGCAGACTCCATTTATAATAATGTGTGCGACTCATACCTCAAACTGAAGAAGGAGAACCGCAGCCACAGCAACCCAAAGGTGCTCACCGAGACACTTACGTCCGGCGTGTGGTATCTTCCAGCCGGTGACAGCTATATGGCACGTATGCTGGCCGATGCTGGGGGAATGTATCCCTGGGCGGATGTGAAATCCGAAGGTTCTATAGCTCTTGATGCCGAGGGCGTTCTTGACCGCGCCACAGATGCCGATGTGTGGTTCATACGCTCGTTCGGGCCTGTGTCCTCTCCCGAATCACTTGCCGAGACCAATCCGGCAGCCGAACATATCAAGGCATTCCGCGAGGGCAACGTATATGTGTGCGACACGTCAAGAAAGAACATATTCAACGATATAGCATTCCATCCGGAACGTGTACTCCGCGACTTCGTAATAATCATGCATCCTGAGAACCACGCAGGAGAAACACCGTCGTATTACGAGAAGTTATGACCCGTAAGTGGAGCGTTATAATCATCTCGTTTGCAGCCTTATGCCTGCTATTCCCGGCTTGTCTGACAGCCGGAGCCGTGGATATTCCGGCAGCTGATGTGTGGAAAGCCGTCACGGGCGGTCAGCCGGCCCGCAATGTGTGGCGCGCCATCGTATGCGATATCCGCCTGCCGATGGCCTTGTGCGCCCTTCTTTCCGGAATGGCGCTCGCAGTTTCCGGCCTGCTGATGCAGACCCTGTTCCGCAACCCTCTGGCGGGCCCTTCTATCATGGGAATCTCGTCTGGCGCATCGCTGGGAGTTGCGCTCGTAGTGCTTGCCGGCGCGGGAGCCGGCATCGGAGCGCTGGGCGGCGCGCTTGCAGGTGCAATGATTATCATGTGCATCCTGCTTGCCATGGCAGGGCGTGTCAGTTCCGGGGCCATGCTTCTCATCGTGGGTGTGCTCATAGGCTACCTTGCGTCATCGGCTATTTCCCTGCTCAGCTATTTCGCACCGCAGCAGAGTGTGCATGCATTCGTAGTGTGGGGTCTCGGCAATTTCTCAAGCGTCAGAAGCGGCGAAATGGCATTGTTCGCGTCTCTGGTGCTCGTATTCGTATTATGGAGCGCAGTATATATCAAACCCCTCGACGCCTTACTCCTGGGCGAACGCTATGCCGCAGCATCGGGAGTAAATCTCAGGGCCGTGCGCGTGGGAATACTTTGGCTCAGCGGAGCTCTCGCAGCCATCGTCACGGCCTGGTGCGGCCCTATAGCGTTCATCGGTATGGCCGTGCCGCACATGGCACGGCTATCACTGGGAACTTCCCGTCATATATGGCTTTTACCGGCCACAGCGCTGATAGGAGCCGTCACCGGACTGCTCACGGCATGGCTGAGCGTGCTGCCGCTTGCCGCCGGCACCCTGCCGGTAAACGCCATCACGCCGGTGCTGGGAATACCGGTAATTCTATATATCATTTTAAAAGGAAACCGGTCCGCCTATGATTGACATCAGAAATCTGACGGTGGGTTACGACACCAAAACCGTGCTCGGGCCCTTCGACAGCGTCGTTGAAGCAGGCACGGTGACAGTGCTCATAGGTGCAAACGGCATGGGCAAATCCACCCTACTCCGCACACTTGCCGGCGCGCAGCGTCCACTCGGAGGCGAAGTGCTCTACGATGGAGTGAACCTCCACAGCGGCACAACAGCGCGCAGCCGCGCGCGACTCGTAAGTCTTGTGTACAGCGAACGCAATATTTCGCCGGACCTCACGATTGAAGAAATCGTGGCTCTGGGACGTCAGCCCTACACGGGACTGTTCGGCAACCTTGGTGCCGACGACCGCAAAATAGTGGCAGAGTCGCTCGCGGTGGTGGGGATAACCCACCTTGCAAGACGCACTGCGGCCACACTGAGCGACGGCGAACGCCAGAAATCTTTGATAGCCCGCGCGCTGGCGCAGGACACGCCTGTGATGCTGCTGGACGAACCCACGTCTTTTCTGGACGCCGCCAGCCGCATCGAGGTGATGCAGCAGCTTCAATCCATAGCTCGGGAAAAGCGCGTGACAATTTTGCTGTCAACTCATGATATAGCGCCGGCAATGGACGTGGCCGACAATCTATGGGTAATCGAGCGCCCCGCACATACAATGAGATGCGGCACACGCGCCGAAGTGCTTGCCTCGGGAGCGATGGACCGGGTGTTCGACACCAGATCCGTACACTTCGATGAAAGAGCCGGCGACTATCGCGGCGATGAAATCATTTCGCCTCGCTGACGCGCACTTTCTTTCCCTTAATCTTCTTACCCTCAAGATCCTTGAGCAATCGCTTCATGCAGTCGCGCGGAACTGCCACGTAGGCGAAACGGTCGCGCAAGTCAATTTTTCCGATAAGAGCAGCCTCCAGGCCTCCCTGCTGGCAAATATACCCCACGATATCACCGCGCGATATCTTGTCTTTCTTGCCTGCATCGAAAAACAACGTAGCCATACGCACGGCGTCCTGCTGCACCTTCGACTCCGCAGGCGTGTAATCCCCTTCCGTGGCCACATATTCAGGAATCTTTTCGTCGGGTGCTTCAATCACCAGCACTTTACCCGATGCACCCATTCGGCCTGTGCGGCCATTGCGATGAACCCAAGTTTCGGCGGTGGACGGCATGTGGTAATGCACCACAGCATTTACGTTGTCGATATCCAGCCCGCGCGACCCGAGGTCGGTGGCTATAAGCACCGGCGTGGTGCCGTTGTTGAAGCGAACGATAGCCTTATCGCGGTCGATCTGGTCGAGTCCTCCGTGATAGAGGCTCACAGGCAGACGCAGATCCTTCATCGCCTTGTACACTCTCTCGGCAGCCTCACGGTAGTTGAGGAACACGATCACTTTTTCTCCGGCAAGCGATTCAAGCAGGCCGCCTAAAGTATCGAGCTTGTCGGGCGACATCGAAACCACACGTTGCACCGATACGTCGCCGCAATTCTCCTTTACGCCCGCGCTCTCTCTGAAATCAACCGTAGCTGCACCTCCGAGGTCTACGAAGTCCGGCAATTCCGACAGCTCCGTGGCGGAAGTCAGCACCACAAGGGAAAGCGAGCGCATTCGCCTCACGATCTTGCTCATATCGTCCTGAAAGCCCAGTTCGAGCGACTTGTCGTATTCGTCGAGCACGAGCGCGCGTACCTTCGACACATCTATGCGGTCGCGCTGAATGTGATCAAGCAGACGGCCGGGCGTGGCCACGACGATATCAGGAGCCACGCTCAACGTGGATTTTTCCTCGGCCACGGAATGACCACCGTAGAGTGCTGATACCTTCAGACCTGCAGCAATGCGGCGGAGCACTTCAGCGGTTTGTATCACGAGTTCGCGCGAGGGTGCTATGACCACGCCCTGCACCCTGCCGTCCGGGGCTCCAACTGCGCGAAGCAACTGAAGGGCAAACCCCACCGTCTTGCCTGAACCGGTGGGAGCAAGCAGCACGATATGTTTCGACGACTGTTTCTGCATTGCCATCTGCATGGCATTGAGCCGGTCGATGCCCAGGCGGTTCCTGATATTGTCGGATATTTCTTTTTTGGTCATAGCTTTGGTTTTATATGTATTAAGAGCCGTAGCGGTGACACTACGGCTCTTATATAACAAATCTGCAATCAGAGATTCTCAGATACTATCTTGACAAATTTGTCGACAGGCAGTATATCCTGAGTGCCCACATAGCGCACGCTCTTGCCATCGGGGCGCAGAACCACCACGGTGGGCACAGCCTCTACTGCGAAAGCGGCTGCAGTTTCGGGGCATTTGTCGATATCTACCGATACGAAATCGGCCTTACCGGCAAACTGAGCGGCCGCCTCATCGAAAGCAGGCGCGAAAATCTTGCAGGGACCGCACCACGTGGCACTGAAGTCGATAAGCGTGAGGTTCTCCACCTTGCCATCCGGACGGTATTTGCTGTCGTCGGTGCAAACGAGCACGCAGTCGTTGTCGTGTTCGTTGCTTTCAGCGGCAACTTCACCGGTGATCGTACGGAGCTCCGTGGCCTGCGCGTCGGCCACGGCTTCATTCACTTTCTCATTCTCCTTCTGAGCACTGCCGCACGAGGGGAGAACAATTGCAGCAGCGGCTACGAGAGCAAAAAACATGGTCTTTTTCATAATTTTTGAAATAAAGAGCACAGGCGCGTGGCGCCTCGGGCGTCTCGTGCACTGTGCTCTGTGTTCTTTATTGGCGTTTGTTGATATTAGAGAGCGCCGGCAAGAGCAGCGTTGGTCTTGCGCACGGCCTCTGCACTCTTTTCGAAGAGGGCCTTCTCCTCGTCGTTGAGATTGAACTCAACAACCTTTTCGATACCCTTGCGGCCGAGCACACAGGGAACACCGATGCAGATGTCCTTCTGGCCATATTCGCCGTCGAGCAGAGCGGAGCAGGAGATGAGCTTCTTCTCGTCGTGCAGGATAGCTTCAACGAGCTGGGCTGCAGCAGCGCCGGGAGCATACCATGCGCTGGTGCCGAGGAGCTTGGTGAGGGTAGCGCCACCCACCATGGTGTCGGCAGCCACTTTTTCAAGCTGCTCCTTGGGCAGGAGCTCGGTGGCGGGGATGCCGCGGTGTGCGGCGTAGCGGGTGAGAGGAATCATGGTGGTGTCGCCGTGGCCGCCGATCACGATGCCTTCAACCTCGGTGATATTCACACCAAGAGCGAGGCTCAGGAAGTAGCGGAAGCGTGCGCTGTCGAGCGCGCCGCCCATACCGATGATGCGCTCCTTGGGCAGGCCACTGGTCTTGTGGAGAAGATATGTCATGGTGTCCATGCGGTTAGACAAGCAGAT
>CAMWRI010000135.1 GCA_947176585.1 uncultured Porphyromonadaceae bacterium | reverse complement strand
TGCCGCGGTAGCGGGGGTGGGGCAGGCGGGTATAGGGCAGGTCGAACGCCGCGTCGATCTCTCCCGGAGCCATCGCGGGCCACATCGGGTTCACTTTCACGGCCTTTCCTCCCGTGGCCTGCCACAGCGAGGCACCTCCGTCCATGGCATTGCTCTGCTGCTCGATATGGCGGAAGTTTGCCGCCTGACTTTTGGGCTTGCGCAGGCATTCCTCGAATGGCGAGAGCACGATATTGCGCTCGTCGGCTTCGGGAATCTCCTCCATGGGGCGAATCACCACCGTCTGGCGCAGGTCTGTGATATCGGATATCTTTTCTCCGGCATCCAGTCGGCGCGCGAGTTCGAGTGTGGTGTGTTCACCCATGCCGTACACTATCATGTCGGCATGGCTGTCGGCGAGGATGCTCGGACGCAGGCGGTCCTGCCAGTAGTCGTAGTGGCTCAGACGTCTCAGCGAGGCCTCGATGCCTCCGGCTATTATAGGCGTGTCGGGATATAGTTTGCGCAGGATTTCGGAATATACGATCGTGGGATAGTCCGGGCGCATCCCGTGGCGCCCGTCGGGGGTGTAGGCATCATCGCTGCGGCGCCTGCGCGCTGCGGTGTAGTGGTTCACCATCGAGTCCATCGCTCCCGGCGAGATGCCGAGGAAGAGGCGTGGCGCACCGAACTTGCGGAAGTCGCGCAGGTCGTCGCGCCAGTTGGGCTGAGGAACGATGGCCACCCTGTAGCCGGCGGCCTGCAGCGTGCGGCCTATCACGGCCGCGCCGAACGACGGATGGTCCACATATGCATCGCCCGAGAACAGCACCACATCCACGCTGTCCCAGCCCAGGGCCTCCATCTCTTTCACCGAGGTGGGCAGCCATGCCGTGGGGCGTAGTGCTGCGTATTCGGCCGGTGTGGAGGGTCTGTTGATTTTCTTGTCGCTCATCCTTGTGCCGGTTCAGAGGGTTTCGAGGCGCTGCTCCATCTTTATCACGGCATCGCGCAGGCGTGCGGCCTCTATGAAGTCCATTTCTTTCGCTGCCTTTAGCATCTCTGCCCGCGTGTGGTTGATATGTCGTTGCAGTTCGTCGCGGCCCATATATGCCACCACGGGATCGGCTGCAATATTGCTCTGCGCGGAGTATTCCTCGGCATATGGGATGCTGCGCGCCGCTTCCTTGCGCTTGGCGCGTTCCTTGGCATTGCCCTTGGCCTGGGTGCGCGCGGTGCGTGCCTGCGTGGTCTCTTCGTCGTCGATATGCTTGTCGAGCCCCACTATGGCCTGGCGTGCCTTCACTATCGCCTGCGGCGTTATGCCGTGCTGCTCGTTGTAGGCCAGCTGGCGTGTGCGGCGGCTGTCGGTGGCGTCGATGGTGCGTTGCATCGACTGGGTGATGCGGTCGGCATACATTATAACCTCGCCGTTGAGATTGCGTGCGGCACGGCCCACCGTCTGCGTGAGCGAGCGGTCGCTGCGCAGGAAGCCCTCCTTGTCGGCATCCAGTATGGCCACGAGACTCACTTCCGGCAGGTCCAGACCCTCGCGCAGAAGGTTCACGCCTATGAGCACGTCGAACACTCCGGCACGCAGGTCGTCCAGTATCTTTATGCGGTCTATCGTGTCCACGTCGCTGTGGATGTATGCCGTCTTCACACCCAGCTTCAGGAAGTAGTCGTTTAGTTCCTCGGCCATGCGCTTCGTGAGCGTGGTCACGAGCGTGCGCTCGCCGCGCTCCACACGCAGTTGTATTTCTTCCAGCAGGTTGTCCACCTGTCCGGCGGTGGGGCGCACCTTGATCACCGGGTCGAGCAGCCCCGTGGGACGTATCACTTGCTCCACCACCACGCCCTCGCAGCGCTGCAGCTCATAATCTGCCGGTGTGGCGCTCACGTAGAGCACCTGCGGTGTCATCGACTCGAATTCCTCGAATTTCAGCGGCCTGTTGTCGAGTGCCGCGGGCAGCCTGAAGCCGTACTGCACAAGATTTTCCTTGCGCGAGCGGTCGCCGCCGTACATGGCGCGTATCTGCGGCACCGTCACGTGGCTCTCGTCGATGATCGTGAGGAAGTCTTTCGGAAAATAGTCAAGGATGCAGAAGGGCCGCTCGCCCGGCTGCCGGCCGTCGAAGTAGCGCGAGTAGTTTTCTATGCCCGTGCAGTAGCCCAATTCCTTGATCATTTCTATATCGTAGGTGGTGCGCTCGTATAGGCGGCTTGCCTCGAGCTCGAGACCCTCGCGGCGGAAAAATTCCACGCGTTCGCCCAGGTCGAGCTGAATCTGAGCCACGGCCGATGCCTGGCGGGCCGGTGATGTCACGAAAATATTCGCGGGATATATCTTGAAGCTGTCGTGCTTGCCCAGCGATATGCCGTCGGAGGGATGGAACGTGGCGATACTTTCTATCTCATCGCCCCAGAATACTATGCGCAGTGCTATTTCCTCGTAGGCCAGGAAGATATCCACGGTGTCGCCCTTCACGCGGAACGTGCCGCGCTTGAAGTCGACCTCGTTGCGGGAGTAGAGTGCGGCCACGAGCTTGCGCAGAAACGCGTTTCGCGCGATTTTCATCCCCACGTGCAGGTCGAGCACGTTCTCATGGAAGTCGTCGGGATTGCCAATGCCGTAGAGGCACGACACGCTCGACACCACCACCACGTCGCGTCGCCCGCTCAGCAGGGCCGATGTGGTGGCCAGGCGCAGGCGGTCGAGTTCTTCGTTGATCGCCAGGTCTTTCTCTATATATTTGTCGGCCGATGGAATATAGGCCTCGGGCTGGTAGTAGTCGTAGTAGCTCACGAAGTACTGCACGGAGTTCTCCGGAAAAAACTGCTTGAACTCGGCGTAGAGCTGCGCGGCCAGTGTCTTGTTGTGGCTCAGGATGAGCGTGGGTTTCTGCACTCGCTCTATCACGTTGGCCATCGTGAAGGTCTTGCCGGAGCCAGTGACACCCAGTAGCGTCTGTGCCTCCGCACCTTCGTTGATGGCGCGCGTGAGCTGCTCTATGGCCTGCGGCTGATCACCTGTGGGACTGTATTTTGAGTGGAGTTTGAATTCCATGCACAATCATATATATAATAGTATTATGCAAATTTACGAAAAATACGGCAAAATATTGCGGCACCCGAAAACCTTTTAGGAATTCCGATGTTATAAATGTATAATTTCTCATATACTCTATCAAACACACTAATTCTCATTTGTCATGAAAAAGTCGTTCTTCTACCTCCTTATGCTTGCCATCATTCCTGTTTTGGGTCTTGCCTCGTGCTCCGATGAAGACAATATCCCCGATGTGCATTTCGAGCTCGATATCACGGGTGGCGTGAGTGTAGACGGAATTATATATGTGGTGCAGGGCGACGCCTTCACCATCAACGGTATCGAAGTCACCAATCTCGAGAACAAAGACGAGGCCTTCATCACCTCCGCCTCCTACTATTGGGATACCGACCGCGTGGGAATAGCCACCGTTCCCCCTTACGGCATGACTATCCAGACAACTGAAAACACCCGCCTCGGTCGCCATAACCTGGCCATTGAGTGCCCGCTGTATATTGTGGATCGCAGCCCTGCTATGGCCAATCTGTTCTACCTCGTGGAAGTGGTTGCCTCTCCGGAGGATATTCCATCGGGCGACACTCCCGCCACTCAGAACTTCGAGGCACGCAGCCACATTCTTCGCTGATTCTCCTCTCTCTCAACGGATAGAACCGCACCCCGCCCGGGGCGCGGTTTTTTCTATCGCCCATCAATCACGGGGGGGTATAAAAAATGAAACTACTCTCACGAGCAGTTTCACCTCTAACCTATGATTCACTTATTGTTATACTATTGCTTTTTGCTATGCTTTTTTCACGATGCAAAGTTAATGCTCTTTTTTGAATTGGCAAAACGATTTTACCTATTTTAACATTTAATAATGTATATTTAGATTTGTACTAAATATTTTGAAATTTCTCATATTCAAAAGTCGAAACTTATTGCTAATTTTGCAGTGCGCAACTTCCGGCGCCATCACAATTAATATATAATATATATGCGTCTGATTATACAACCCGACTACGAGCTCCTCTCCGAGTGGGCCGCCAATTATGTGGCAGCACGAATCAACGAGTTTAACCCCACTCCCGAGCATCCGTTCGTACTCGGTTGCCCCACCGGTTCTTCGCCGCTGGGTCTTTATCGCAACCTCATCCGTCTCAACAAGGAGGGTAAGGTGTCGTTCAAGAACGTAGTCACTTTCAATATGGACGAGTACTGCGGTATTCCGCGCGAGCATCCCGAGAGCTACCACAGCTTCATGTGGAACAACTTCTTCAGCCACATCGACATCAAGTCCGAGCACGTAAATATTCTCGACGGCAACGCTCCCGACGTGGCTGCCGAGTGTGCCCGCTTCGAGGATAAGATCAAGAGCTACGGCGGTATCGAGCTCTTCATGGGCGGCGTGGGTCCCGACGGACATATCGCTTTCAACGAACCCGGTTCGTCGCTCACCTCGCGCACCCGTCAGAAGACTCTCACACGCGACACCATCATCGCCAACTCCCGCTTCTTCAACAACGACGTGAACCAGGTGCCCAAGACCGCGCTCACCGTGGGCGTAGGCACTATCATGGACGCGCGCAGCGTGCTCCTGCTCGTCAACGGCCACAACAAAGCCCGCGCCCTGCATCACGGCGTGGAGGGCGGCGTGTCGCAGATGTGGACTATCTCGGCCCTGCAGTTCCACCCCAAGGCCATCATCGTGGCCGACGATGCCGCATGCGAGGAACTCAAGGTGGGCACCTACCGTTACTATAAGGATATCGAGAGCGCAAATCTCGATCCCAAAACGCAGCTCTGATGCGTCTGCTCATTGCCGCTGCTGCAGTAATGCTCGCGTTGGCCCCTGCAAGGGCCGACGTGCCCCCCGGCGTACGCTTCGGAGATGCCTCGGCCGACACCACGAGAATCAATGAGATACTTGCCGATGCGGTTGCGCGCAATATCTCGTCGCCGCAGGAGCGCACAGCTTATATAGCCCGGCAATTCATCGGTATTCCATATCAGGGCCACACCCTCGAAGGACCGCAGGAGTTTCTCACCGTGAGGCTCGACTCGCTCGATTGCACCACATTTGTGGAGACCGCGATGGCGCTCAGCGCCACCGCCGGCGAGAAACGCACCTCTTGGCGGGATTATCTCTACAACCTTGAGAATCTGCGCTATCGCGGAGGAAAGCTCGACGGATATCCCTCGCGCCTGCATTATATCTGCGACTGGGCGGTGGATAATGCGCATCGTGGCAATCTCACTGACGTGACGGACCGTATTCCGCATTGCTCATATGTGGTGCGCAGCATTGATTTCATGAGCAACCACCGCAACTCATATCCCGCACTTAAGGATTCTGCCAACTTCGCGCGCATTCGCGGCGTTGAAATGGGCTACCGCAATCATCGCTTTCCTTATATCAAGAGCTCCGACCTGCGCATGCGCGACGTTCGGGATGCCCTACGCAGCGGTGATGTGGTGGGTCTCGTCACCAAGCTCAAGGATCTCGATGTCACCCATATGGGCATAATTATCAAGACCGACGACGGTGTGCCCCATCTGCTCCACGCGTCGTCGTCAAATCACAAAGTGGAACTGTCGGCCGCACCGCTCGACGAATTCATGAAGCGCAACCCATCGCTCCTGGGTATCCGCGTGTTCCGCCTCAACGACTGAGGCCGTAAGACCCGGTTCCCCAATATTTGTTAACGCTGAGGACGCATACCGC
>CAMWRI010000134.1 GCA_947176585.1 uncultured Porphyromonadaceae bacterium | reverse complement strand
GGTGGGGGAGTTATGGGTGAGGGAGCGGCGGCTTCCCGGCGCGGTGCCGGCGCGGGTGCCGGAGTGTCGGGCACAGGTGCGGCCGTGGACACAGGTGCGGCCGTGGGCAGATTCTCTTCCTCGGCGGGGTCTTCAGCCGGCGGAACGGGCGTAGTTGCGTCGGGCGCGGCGGCCGAGGCGGCCTCCTCCTCGGCCTCGGGGAGGGTCTCGATTTGCTCCGGCACGAGCAGGCCGGCCTGAGCGTCCACGTAGTTCTGCTCGTCGAGGTAGCGGAAATAATCGTCGAAGCTGCGGCCCGTGCGCAGCAGAGTGTCGAAATTGGCCGCAGATATCGCCACCGGGCGCACCCCAGCGGGCAGGCGGAAGTCGGGCGAAGCGGCCATCACGCGGCGGTAGTGGTTGAGCTCGTCCATATTGCGGAATCCGCGTATCACTATCATGCCCAGGCGCCCGAAGTTCATGGGCTCGAGATCGTAGTCCCTGACCACGAAGGAGCGGAAATTGTGGCGGGCGATTTCGTAGAGCAGACTGTTGGACGATACCGAATCCGTGGGGAACAGCATCACCAGCAGTTGCTCGCGCGCCGGGTCGAGGTCGAGCTCCAGCGCTTCGTCGGAGGCCACGGCTGTGCTGTCGGCCGTGAGGCGCACGTCCCATATCATACCTCGCAGGTTGGTGGCTCCGGCGTTGAGCTTTCGGCCCTGAGCCATGCCCTTTAGCCAAGCCGAGGCTATCGGCGTGATGTCGGTGTCGGGATAGCGGTTAAGCATTTCGCGTAGGGTGGCGTTGAACTCGTCCGGGCGGTTCTCGGTCACGAGAGTGAGCGCGTCCAGGAACATGAATTTGGGCATCACGGGGCTGAGCGGGTAGCGCTCCTGCATCTCGGCGTAGGCTGCGTGCACGGCAGCGTTGTCGTTGTTCATGTAGGCCTCCAGCGTGGCATCATAGAGCTCCTGCTGGCGGCGGTCCATGTTGCGCAGGTTGTCAAGATAGGCCGGGTCGCGCAGTGCCACACCGTAGGTGCTCTCCGGGAAATCATCGATGAGCAGGCGGCGCCAGTGCTCTGCCTCGCTCTCGGGCCCTCGGCGGGCATACATCAGATACATGTTGTAGTACACGTCCAGACGATACACATTGTCGGGATAGTCGCGCAGCAGGCGATCCCACTCGGCGCGCGCGGCGGGATAGTCGTCGAGCTTGTCCTTGAGTATCACGCCCATATTGTACAGTCCTTCCTGAATGATTTCGTGGCACACGGCGCGCTCGGCATCGGTGCTCGGTATCTGGCGCAGGTAGTACTCGGGGTTGTGGGGGTCCGATGCAGCCTCGGCGTCTTTGCCGTCGTCATCATCCGGAGTATCCACGGCGGTGCTGTCGGCAGCTTCTCCGCCGTCATCGTCAGTGCTTCCCGCGGCATCCCACTCGGCATTGCTGAAGCTGTTTTTATTGCGGCGGCGCCAGTCGTCCTCGAGGCGTCGCGAGCCCCAGCGCTTCTGGAACTCGGTGCGGCCGGCCTGCTTGGCCGTGGCATTGTAGAAGTACCAGGAATTGTCGGTGTTGAGATTGAACGAATTCGGGGCGTTGGCGCCCTGTGCCTGATTCTGGCCGCGTGCGGCCACGTCGGCCTCATACTCGGCGCGGCGCGCCTCCTCGGCTTCCTTCTTCTCGCGGGCCTTGAGCTCGGCGATTATTCCCTCCACCACCTTCATGCGCTCCTCCGGACTCATGGCCGAGAGCCGCAGCAGCGAGTCCTGGAGCTCAACGTTCTGGGCATAGACGGCCAGCTCGTCGAGCACGTCGCTGCGGCGCTTTATCTGCTCGTAGCCCGGATAGTTGCGCGGAAGCTGCGGCACGGCCTCGGCGTAGCACGGCTGTGCCTTGCTGTACTGCCGGCGCGCGAAGTAGAGCTCGCCCAGGCGCAGCTGGCTTATGGCCTTGTCTATGCCGTTGCGGGTGCTTTTTTCAGCCGCCAGCACGTAGTTCTCGATGGCCCGGGCGGTGTCGCCGCGGCTCAGGTAGAGGTTGCCTATGGCGTAGTAAATCTGATCCTGATACGGCTTGTTGCGGTCGAGGCGCGCCATGCGGCGGAGGGCTCCCACCTCGGAGGTGATGTCCGAGCCGTCGAACACCTCGCTCTGCTTGATGCGGGCGTTGAACTTGGTACGGTACGATGCCGAAGCCGACGAGCCGGCCTTGGCATATGCCTCGTAGGCCTCCTTCTTGCGGCCCAGACGCTCCAGCACCTGACCCAGCAGGAAACGCAGGCGCGTGCGTTGCGAGCCCGATGATGCCGCGATGGCCTCGCGCAGGGGCTCAACGGCCTCCTCGTAGCGGCCGGAGCGCACGAGAATGTCGGCTTTCACGAAAGCGTAGAGGCCGCGCAGCGCTGGAGTGTCGAGGCTTTCGGGCTTTATGCGGTTCAGAATCAGTTCCGCATCGTACAGCCAGTCCTGCGCCACATAGCACCGCGCCTGCCACAGTTTGGCCTCGGTGACGGTGTTCGGCAGCCACGAGAAGTGGTGGCTGATATAGAAGAATGTGGAGGCGGCGCCGGCGAAGTCGCCGTTGAAGTACTGGCTGCGGCCCATCATCATCCATGCGTTGTGCAGGAATGGGTTGTACTCGTCGCGCTTGAGCCATGCCTGATATGCGGCGTCGCCCGAGCGTCCGGGCTTCTTGGCGGGGCGTTTCTTGATGCTGCGCAGCTGTATGGCCTTCTGGCCCTTCTCGATGCTGCGGTCGAAGTTGCCCGTGGGCTGTGGTGCCTCCTTGTCGGCCTTGGCCTCCACGGGGTGCATCAGCACCAGGCGCGAATAGTCGTCCTCGTAGGCATCCTCCATTTTCTTCAGGGTCTCCTGATAGTGGGTGTCGCCGTTGTAGTAGATATTGTAGCGGGTGATGAAGGCGTTGTAGTTGCGTGTGGCCGCCGTGTTCTTGCGGGTGGAGCAGCCTGCGAGCGCCACCATAGCGCACAATACGGCCACCACCGCCGGCAGCCGCCGGCAGAGGTGCCGCGATAGGCTATTTTCCGCACCGAATCTCATCTGTAACGAATAACGCAGTATATTGCTATTTTCGTGTAAAAGTACACATTTTTTCCCGATTGTGGTAATTCTTTGCAATAAAACCTATCGGGCGGATTGCACAACCATAAAAAATAACTAATTTTGTGGCTGAAATACAAATAAATATTTAATGCTTATGCGCAATTTTACTCTTATCGCACTCTGCGTGGCACTCGCAGTGCCTGTATCGCAGGCTGCCCGCACCGAGCACTCGCTGGCCAAGAAGCATATCGAGGCCGTGAAAAAGGCTAAGGCCGAGAAATCCAAGAAACTGAAAGCACTCGCAGCAGAAGCCGCCGCCAAGTGGTGCTCGCAGACTCAGAAAGCCTACGGCTGGAACGGCGAAGACTGGGAACTTGAAGAAACCTACACCAAAGAGTACAATCAGGAAGGCCTCACAATCGTGAACCAGGTGGAGGACTACGACGGCTACATCAACCGCGAGGAAAACACCTGGAACGAAAACGGCATGCTGGCCACCCGCTTCACCACCGTGGCCGAAAGCGCCGACGAGCCTTTCAAGAACTATAGCAAGCTGAGCCGAACCTACGACGAGAAGGTGCCCTCGTTTATCGTTTCCAACCAGCAATATATCTGGAACGGCGAAGATTGGAGTGAATCCAACTTCTACTCCCAGAACGTGACCCGCGACGATGCCGGCAATGTCATCAGCATGGAGCGTGCCGTGTTCTACCAGGGAGCGCTCGACCCCACCTACCGCCTAACCGTGACCTACGGTGCCGACGGCAAAGCCACCACCATCAAGGACTGCAGCCTCGACTACGACTATGACTCGGGCGAATATGTGTGGGTGGACGGATCCCTCATCTCCGATATCGAGTGGGAAAATACCGACGGCCAGATTCTGAGCGTGGAGAACCTTTTCACGGGAGCAAATCGAATCAAATCCGCCGTGATTACCAACGTCGAATTCGATGAAGTGCAGAACTACACCGCCGAGTATGCAACCGACGGCTCCTATACCCTCACCATGACCATGCACGATGATTACTGGGATGAGGATGTGAAATCGGTGCTGTACTACACGCCGCTCGACGAAAACGGCAGCTACAAGACGGTTGTCGTGAACACCTATTACGAAGACGGTGACACCGAGCCCTATATGAGCGAGACCACCACGGAGACCGGCAAGTATGATGCCTATGGTCTCATCCTTCTTGAAGAAATGACCTACGGCGACGGCACCTACGAGGAAGTGGAAGACCTCACTGTGGGCACCGTGGAATACGACACTGAAAACGGCTATCCCCTCACATGGACCGTGCAGGTATATGATCCCGACGAAGACGAAATGTACAACCAGCTCCGCGCCGAGTACAGCGACTACATCAACGCAGGCGTGGCCGACGCTATCGTAGACGCCGACGCTCCCGTGGAATACTTCAACCTCCAGGGCATGCGCATCAACGAGCCCGCCGCCGGCCAGGTGGTGATCCGCCGCCAGGGCAACAAGGCCACCAAGATCTTCGTGAAGTAATCACCTGATTCCCATCTTGTAACGCGAGGCTGCGCCACCCGGCGCAGCCTCGTTTGTCTTATATGCAGCCACTGCGCGGAAAATCGCGCAGCGATAAGTAAAATTTGTTGACACCCAGGAAGGGTAAACCTCGCGCAGAGGCGCAGAGATTTAATTAAAATGCTGGGTGTTAATATAGTAGGGACGCTTTTCAAAGCGTCCGCCATAGGATTGGGAACCTCGCGCAATGCCGCAAAGATTATTGAACAAAAAGGTAGTACGGACGCTTTTCAAAGCGTCCGCCCCGTCCGGAGGTAACTTGGCAAGCGCGGCCCTGGCCGTACGCGCATGGCAGCGTTGGCTGTCGTTCCTTACATAGCCACATGCAAGCGCGGCCTTGGCCGTGCGCAGCTTGTGGTAAACAGGGCATCCATTCTTCCTTTATTTGGCGAGCGGCCCCAGAGGGCGGTAGCCCGACGGGACCATGCGAGCCCAGATAGAGCGCTCTCATGACCTCGGTATCTGCGAAGCCAAGACCGGTCGCGCCCTAAGGGATGTGTGGGTGGCGGCGTAACCACAAGCCACGCGCCACTCTGCTGCGCTTGCAAAGTTAGAAATGGTATTGGCGGACGCTTTGAAAAGCGTCCGTACTACCTGTGTGTCAGGTTCTTATCTCTGTGCCTCCGCGCGAGGGATACTCTCTCAGAAATGGAGATACAAAAGGACAAAAGCGCCAAAAGGAACAAAAGATGTTTTTGTTTCTTGTGTTCCTTTTGTCGTTTTGTATCAATGAAGCAGGGCTGGCTGTAGGCCCTTGAAGAAGATGGCCCGGCAGAACGCCGAGCCATCTTTTGCCGAAACTACTCACAGGGTTTGTGACTGTCAATTCTTGTAGCACGGGAGGCTCCAGCGCTTGACAATCAATCGATTTTAGCTGTCTTAAGTTTTTCATGTCGTCAACCTGAACTTCATTGACATGCTCATCCAGGACAAGTTCTTCAATTGTAGAAAGCAGGAATAGAGTTAGATTATAAATAAAAGGCGGTAGAGAAGTCATGAAACTATCTCTATCGCCTTAACCTTATATGTATTGTACTGTGACTTTCAAGATACTTGTGGGTATATCGGTTGGGGCTGACGAAGATGATTGCGATAGGTTTCTGCTGTCCGATTTGATGAAAGAGTCTATATAAATTCGGTCGACAGAAAAAAAGATTCCTTAAAGAAGTACTATACGTCCAAAAGTCATAAGTACAATATATCCAAGAATAAGTCCGATTATTCCCATAATCAAGCCTGTGGTAACCATGTCCTTTTGCTTGATAAATCCTGTTGCG
>CAMWRI010000133.1 GCA_947176585.1 uncultured Porphyromonadaceae bacterium | reverse complement strand
TTGTCCAAGCCGCCGGTCTGGATATTACGCCTATCTCTGGGATTTTATAGATTAATCACACACATATTCTATTCTCCATAGACCGTGGCATAAGTTACCATTGCCTCGGCCAATCGTCATGCATCTGCGTCCGCTTGCATCGGTCACAATGCAACCGCATTGCTCCCTCACTGCGCGAACACATCTGCACTACGCTTGACCGCCCCAGCTTTAACAAAATATTGGGGAACGGGGTCTAAAAAAACCGCGCAAAAGCGCGGTTTTTTCATCTACCAGCCGCCTGAGGCGCCGCCGCCGCCGGTCATTCCTCCGCCGAAACCGCCGAAGCCTCCACCACCCCCGAAGCCGCTGCTGCGGCCACCGCCGCCACCGGGGGGCAGGATTATGATGGGAGGCGTCTTGGCTATAGTGTAGGGCACGGAGGTGACATGCCGGCAGTTCATGCATGTGTATTCGCGCACGCCTCGGCCCTCGGCCGTGGGTGTGGCGCGCCGCAGCGTACGGTCGGCGGTGAGGCGCGCGGTGCGGGCGTGGCAGTGCTCGCATTCTCGCAGCGACGACGCGTTGTTCACATATGGCAGAATATCGGTTTCGCCGCATGTGGGGCATAGCCACACGTCGTAGTCCACCGACCCCACACGTTCCTCGAGATCCTGCGATGGGGTGAGATAGTCGTTGTCGTGCACCTCGTCGATTTTACGCATGCGCGTGCCGCAGTTGGGACAATGGCGTCTACCGTCGCGCAGATACTTGAGCGTGAGCACGAGCCACAGAGCCGCAACCATACCCATGCCCAGGGTGATGAACCCAAGCACGAGATAGGGAGCCTTGAATTTCTCCAGAGCCTTGTAGCGCTCGAATCGGTCGCGCCGGCGTATTGCCAGGAGGCGGATAATGAGCACGATGAGCATCCCGGCGGCCACGATGGCAGCCAGGTTGAGATAGGCGTGGAAGGCGCGGTCGTCTTCGCGGTCGCTCTGCTCGCGCAGCTGCGACTGCAGCTCGGCGGCAGCATCGGGGTCGGTGAGCAGGCGGGTCACGGTCTCTACGCCGCGGCGCACGCCCGTGTCGTAGTCGCCCTCGCGGAACGCCGGAAACATATCGTGGCGCAGAATGGTGCCGCACACAATGTCGGGAAGCACGCCCTCGGCTCCGTAACCCGTGCGTATCACGGCCTTGCGGCGGTCGCGCGCCACCACGATTAGCACGCCGTTGTCGCGGTCTTTCTTGCCGATGCCCCAGCGGGTGAAGAGCTCCGTGGCGTATTCGTCAATATCTTCCGGGTCGTCAATGTCTTCCACCACCACCACGGCCATCTCGGCAGTAGTGGCACGGCGCATGACCGTGATGGCGCTGTCGATTGACGCGCGCACAGCCGGCGAGAGTATACCGTCAGGATCGGCCACCTGAGCCTTCTCAAGAGATGCAGGCGTGTGCACCGCAGCCAGGGCCGCGAAAGCTGCCACGGATGCGATTATAGCTGTGAAGAGGCGGCGCATCTTCATTTTGCGCCGTCTTTAAGTTGCTGCATGCGGTGTGGGATCATCACTGAGGCGATCACCTGCACGATGGCACCGGCCATGGTAAGGGCCAGCCAGTCGCGCGGCGCAGTTCCGGGCAAGAAAAGAAACACTGCAGCCGCCACGAAAAAAAGCGCGCTCCATGCCTGCATCCTCACAAGGCGGCGCAGCCGCAGGTCGGTGCCGCGATACGGCGAAAACAAGCGCGCCACGAGCATCCACAGCGCTCCGGCAGCATATAGCCAGCGCATGAGAGCCATATGGTGGAATCCGCCGCTGAACAGCGGCACGAGAGTGGCTGCGGCCACGAATATCAGACCTACGGGAGCGAGTGCCTCGCACACGCGGCCCACTTGCGATTTGTCCATTTTCAATCCGTTATAAACACATCTTCGTTCTGGCGCTTCATATTATAATGCTCGCGCACCACGCGCTCCATGGCCTCGGGATCGGATTTGAGGCCGCTGTTGAGTTCATGGTAGTGCTGCACGCTGTCTTCAAGCTGTGCTATGCACGCCCTCAGGCTGTCGATCTGCGCCTGATATTCCACGCGCCGGACCACGCTGTTTTCGCCCACAAACACGATATACACCAGCACGCCCAGCACGAGCAGGGTGGGCAGCGATACGTATCGCTGCAGCCACCCGCGTATGCTACCGGTAGTGCCTGCCATTATTTCACGAGCACTCGGCGGGTGTCGTCGCCCACAACCACGATGTAGAGGCCGGCGGGGAGCTCGAATTCATTGGTGCCTGCTGCGATGCCGGTGGCACCCACGTAGGTGATGCCGTCAACTCCGTGCACGGCCACCGTGGCCTCGTGGCGGCTCTCGATGGTGAGGATGCCGGGAGTTGCCGAGAATGCATCCCAGGTGTAGTAGTCGGCATCCGGATTGTTAAGACCGGTCAGTGTATAGCTCGTGATAGCCACGTCGTCCAGGTGGATGCGCTTGCCCGAGGTCTGCTCAATCTTGATGCGCACCGGGCCTTCCATATTCACGGCTACGCTGAACTGGCGATATTCCGTGTTGTCGATAGCAACCGTTCCGGCCAGTTCCCATGAAGCGCCGCCGTCGATCGAATATTTTACGGCCACTTCCGCATCGGCATCGGCTTTGCCCTGGTTGTTCACCCAGCGGCATGCATAGAAGCTCACTGTGCCGGCGCCCCCGGGCAGGTCTTCTGCCATGGCTATGGACGAGTCAGTGTTGTTGCCGAATCGGCATGACTTCTCGCCGGCATAGATGCGGTCGCCCTGGCTTGCAGTTCCCACTACGCCCACATTGTTGAACATCCATTTGGCAGCCGTACCTACGTATTCACCGTCGGTATACGTCTTGGCGAAGTTGGCCTCGAAGTCCTCCAGGAAGCCGGCCGAGGGATCCACGCACACGCCATGGATTGTGCCGCTCTCGCTTGTATAGTCGCCCGCGGTGGCCACAATCTCGGTGGTGAAAGAGCCGGCGCGGTCGGCGGCCAGGCGCATATACATGCGGTCTTCGGCGGGGTCGAGCTGCAGCGAGGTGGACCAGTCGTTCTTGTCGGTGCTGATCTGGAAGGGTGCCGTGACGCTCACGTTCACCTTGCCCTCTACGTTTTCAATCACCACGAGCAGTTCCTCGGCTGCCGAGGGCACTCCGGGAGCGCAGGTGAAGGCCAGCTCGCCGTCGTAGAGAAATTCGATATAGGGCAGCAACTGGCCGGTGGTCACCGTCACCTCATCCGAGGTCATGGTGGCCGACTTCAATACATAAGTATATGTGGTGCTTGCCTCGAGGCCGTCCACGGTATAGTGGCCGTCTTCGGCAGCAACCGCGCGCGGATATCCGTCGATGCTCTCGCCGGCGTGGCGCACGTCGAGAGTGTACTTGCCGTCCGTGGCGTCGCCCACGTAGGTCCAGTTGGCACGGAAGCTCTCGGCGGTGATTTCGGTGGCTGCAGCAACGGGCAGTCCGTCCTGTACCACAGCTTTCACCGTCACCTCGCTCTTGGCCGAACCGGAAGTAAAGGTGAGCTTGCTGGTATAGCTGCCTGTCTGGTTGAGCGTCCACGTGATGGTGAGCTCCGTGCCCTCGTTGGCATGACTGGCGCTGATAGTGGTGGCGCTCAGCTGCAGGCCGTTGGTGGCCGCAACGCTCACGGCACCGGTGAGATCCGAGCCGCGCACCTCGATGGTCTTGCTCACGGGCACACCCTTGCCGGCCAGGCCCATATCAATGGTGGAGCCGTTCACAGGCAGCACGATCTCTCCGTCGGGCGCTGCATCGCCGTTCCACTTCTGGTCTTTCTTGTCGCCCCAGATGTATTCCACCATCTCGGGATGGTCGATGAAGGGGTTGCGGTTCTTCTGATGGGCATACACGGCATCGTTGCGGGTGGTCTCCTTATCCGACACCGGATCCTCGCGGTGCCACTTGAGCAGCAGATTCACCACCCAGTCCTTGAACACAGGGTAGGTGTTGCCGGCGATCACATTCGATGCTTCGCCCTGTGTCCAGCCTGAAATACTCGTATTATATGCCGCAGCGAGATAGAAATATGTGCGCGCGAAGTCGCCCTTGTATTGGTCGTCCGGCTCAAACACCTTGCCCGTATAGCCCGGGAAAGTACATGTGCCGAGTTTGCCCAGGGGCTTTACATTGCCATTGGAAGCCAGCGAGGTGCCGTTGGCACATTCGCCGAAGGGATAATTGCTGCGCTGGCCGTTCACCTTGCCGTCCGTGGGATAGAGATGATAAGCATCCGAATACTGATCCTGCTTGCTGCCGCCCCACCAGCTCTTGGGGAACGAGTGCTCGCGGTTCACGCAGTCGCCCACGTTGCTGTAGTTGCCGCACTTGGTGAAATTCGACGGCCATTCCTTCGTGGAATACATATCCCACACTGTGCCGTTGGGGCGCACGTCGGAAGTCTTGTACACATTCCACAGACCGTCGTAGCCCACATTGGTGTGGCTCGCCACCTTCTTATTGAGGGCGCTTAGCAGGTCTTTGCCACCCTTTCCGGCACAGGAATCGTAGTAGCCGGAGGGCTCGGCGGCGCCGGCCGCATTAAAGGAGAGAGCAGCAACGGCGAGAGTGAAAATATGGCGTATTTTCATTGCTATATTTTAGAGTAAGGTTTAGTTTTAAAGTTTTAGCCCGTAAAATTACTTCAATCGCGCCTTACTTCAAAATTTTTTAACCAAAAATCGCCTATGATACACGGTATAGAAGAATAAAGAATTATTTTTCTTATATTTGTGTTTAAATTTCTGTCTATGCCAAAAACATCCACCACAATAGACCGGCAAATCATAATTTTGGAATCAAGAGGATTATTGATATCCGATAAAGATAAAGCTAAAGAAATCCTCGAAGACGTAGGGTATTATCGTCTTGGTTTTTATTTGTTTCCTTTTGAGAAGTCATACCCACATCTTGAGAATCGTAGTCATGAGTACATTCCGGGGGCATCATTTAAAGATGTTGTAAACTTATATTACTTTGATTGTGATTTAAGGCTTATTCTTATGCGATATCTTAATCGCATTGAAATAGCATTTCGTACTGCGATAATATACAATTTATCAAATAAATATTGCACAAATCCTATTTGGTTTGTTTCATCAGATATTGTAAATAGGTCTTACACCGCCGATTTTGAACGAAAAGTATATAACACAGATTTCAGAAGAAATCCTATCATTCACAGACATCACAAAAAACATCCCGACGAGCGTTTTGCTCCCGCATGGAAAACCATTGAATTTATGACTTTCGGAGCTGTGCTCAAACTATATGAGCAACTAAAAGAGCGCGAAGACAAAATTCTTATATCCAATAAGTTTGCTATAAGGCAAATTGTTACATTTGAAAACTATATGCACACTATCCGACACGTACGTAACGTGTGTGCTCACGGACTCCTTTTATACGACTTGCGCCTTCCTCAAGCTATCCGTCGTGGTCCTGCTGCTTATAATCCGTCGACACGTAGCAATATAATTGGCGCTCTCAGTGTAATAAAATATATGATGAGACAGGTATCAGTCAACAGGGCCAATGATTTATGCAGGCAAATCAATAAACTTTATGAAAATCTCTGCACTGTATCACCCAAATTAAAAACTCTAATACCTGATTTTTCCACAATATAAGCTCTTAAAAGCGTAATTTTTAATAAATAAATTGTTTTATCAAAGAAAAGTACTACCTTTGCATTATAAAAGTGCTTTTGGAGACTTTAGTCGCTTCATTTAGCACTCTAAAAAAAGGTAAAGTCGAGGCTACCACTTGGTCGGGTAGCCTCGCTAATTTTTATCGCGCCTTACTTCAAAATTTTTTAACCTATAAAATCCCAGAGATAGGCGTAATATCCAGACCGGCGGCTTGGACAAGTTGC
>CAMWRI010000132.1 GCA_947176585.1 uncultured Porphyromonadaceae bacterium | reverse complement strand
TCACGGCGTAGTTCACGTTGGAAAGGCTGTGGAGCAGGTCGAAGCCGTCGGCCATGAACACCCAGTGGCTCGAGCGTGGCGGGGCGTAGGTGATGCGCAGATTCCAGATTGGGTCGGTGGTGTCGAGCTGGGGCGAACCATAGCCGCGGCGCGTGTAGCACACGAAGTCGGTGGAGGCGCCGAAGCCGGCGGGGAGCTTGAACACGCCGGAGATGCCGAAGTTGGCGTGATGGGCGTTCAGGGTGTTGAAGCCGGGCTCGGTGGAAGTGGTGCGACGGTTGGTATAGTCGCCGCGCAGCGTGATCGACTGGCCGCCTGTCTGCCACGTGAACCGCAGTTTTTCCGTCGCTTCGCGGGTGCGTACCTTCACCGGCGCAGGATCTTCGAGATTCACGCCTATCATATCGCCATAGCTGAAGAATGTCACGTCGGTCTTGCTACTGATGGTGAACTGCTTACGCGACCCGAACTGGTATTTGAAGCTGTTGTATATCTAGTAGAAGCCGTTGCCATCCACGTTGTACATGCGGTTGCGGCGCACGCCCGTGGCTGTGTCGTAGGTGAAGCCTCGCGTGAGGGCGTTGTAGGTTTTCTGATAGGCCAGATAAAAATAGTTCGACAACGCAATGGCGGAAGGAATATATTCCCAATTCAATTCGTGCTTCTGGATGTACTGTGTCTTGAGGTCGGGATTGCCCAGGTAGATATTCAGCGGATTGGCATCGAATACCACATCCAACATATCGGCGAGGTCGGGCAGCGTGGGTGTGAGTCGGAAGTTATACTCTATGTTATTGCGATAGGAGAAGCGGTCTTTTTTGCCAATGCCGTAGCCCAGGCGGAAGAAAGGCACGGCCACTACGGTGTAGTGCGGCGTGAGGCGCGTTTCATGGCCCTTGTAGAGGTAGCCGAACGAGCGGTGCCTGAATTCCACCTCCGGTTCCAGTTGCCCGAACAGGCTATTTCCGTTGTCGTATTCGTGGTATATATTGGTTCGGAAGTGGAGGTTGTGGGCGTTGTCGATGGTGGAGGAACCTCGCGCAAAGCCGCAGAGCATCAACCCCGGGCCGGAGGCCCGGCCTTTTGTTAACCCCGTGCGCCCGCACGGGGCAAAGCACACCCGCGGTATCAGCCCCGGAGGGGGTGTACAATACCCCGGGCGCTGGTAGTGTCTGAGCTAGTTGAGGCATGGGGTTGACAGAAGTACACCCCATCCGGGGCTGCCTCCCGTGGGTTGCCCTTAACCCCGCGCGTCCGCACGGGGTTAACAAAATTCAGAGCCTCCGGCTCTGATGCTTAATATCTTATAATTAATCCCTCTACGCCTCTGCGCGAGTTTTTCGCACGAGAGGTGGACGCTTTAAAAAGCGTCCTTACTGCCTGAGGGCCTCCGTGCAAGTCATCCTCGTCAGGGCTCCTCGTCCAGAGAGTAGTTGATGAAGTCCACGAGGGGGCGGGTGGGAGCGAGCATATCGGCAGCTTCTTCGGGCCAAGACGGGGAGGAGAAGAAAGCGGGTGAAAGTTCGTGGAATTTGCCGTAGCTCTTGAGGCGCAGCAGGTCGGCGTCGGGGTGGTCCTTTGGCCAGCCCTGGGGCACGGTCTTGAGAGCGGGCCCCACCCATTCCGGACCGTAGAGCTCGCGCAGGCGGGGCTCGTCGAGGATACCGCGAAATTCGTCGATATTGTCGACGATAGCATGGCGCATCTTGCGCAGCTGCGGGCCGTCGAGGCAGTACATGCCGGCATAGAGGCCGCTCTCGCCGGGGCGGGTGTCGAGCTGAAGGTAGTAACCGGCGCCCGCGTCGCGTACGGGCGACGGCGAGAACGAAGCGGAGAACCACACCTTGTAGGGCGATTTGTCGGGGCTGAAGCGCGTGTCGCGGTTTATGCGGTAGGTGGATGCGCGGGCATCGCGCACAGCCACTTCGGGATGGTATTGGGCCAGGCGGGCTATGAGGCGGTCCACCTCGGTCATCCATTGCTCGCGGGCGGCGGTGTATTCGTCGCGGTGGGCGTTGAACCACGCGCGGTCGTTGTTCTGCGCCAGGCGGCGCAGGAAGCTGAGGGCGGGATGGAGTTTTTTCATAGTTAGCTGATTTCTTCCCACTCGGCGTCTTCCACCTGCGATTCCACTGTCACGCGCGCGGTGGTGCCGTCGGCGTCCACCGTGGTGGTTTCGCTGCGGGTGTAGACGCGCATCTCTTCAAAGGCCACGTATTCGCCCACGTCGCGGGCTATCTTTTTCTTGCGCACTGGGGGGTCCTGCTGCCGGCGCGAGGCTTCCTGCTGCTCGCGGAAGGCATCGCCGAAGGCTTGCGCCCTGCGCATGTGCTTGCGCAGCGTGCTATACTGGCGCCATACGGCCCAGGCCACGCGGCCCAGGGGCAGCAGCACGAAAAAGAAAAGGAGTAGAAAGAGTATAGTACCCATAGGAGAAAGTTCTTGAAGGAGAGGTTGAAGCGGGCGATTATTCGCTCTTGCTGCTGCGGCTGAGCATCGACAGCAGCAGATACAGCACGATGGTCCATGCCAGACCGCTCACCCGGCACGTGGCCACGAACACCACGGCGGCGAGGATGATGACGTAGCGCACGAAGTTGTCGCGCAGCCCGAAGGTCTTGAACTTGAGCGAGAACATGCGCAGGCCGCACACCATGCTGAGCGACACCAGCGCGATAAGCACCACCATCACGCCGGTGCCGGGATAGCCGTAGCGCTCGATCCAGCCGCACATGCCTATCCAAAAGATGGCGTTGGCGGGGATGGGCAGGCCGCGGAAAGTGGTGGACTGGGTGGTGTCGATGTTGAACCTGGCCAGGCGCAGGGCCCCCATCATGGGGATGAACAGAGCGGCGTAGCACAGGGCGGGGTGGGCCGAATGGTCGAGCATGAGGTTGAGCACCATCATGGCCGGGGCCACGCCGAAGCTCACGAGGTCGCTCAGCGAGTCGAGTTCGGCGCCCAGGGGCGAATAGGCGTGGAGGGCACGGGCCGAAGCGCCGTCGCAGAAGTCGAAGAGGGCGGCGGCGCCCACCATGATATAGGCCCATTCGAGGCCCGTGAGGGCTCCGAACATCTCGTTGTGGCGGAAAGCGAATATGATGGCCACGCAGCCGCTCAGGAGGTTGAGCAGCGTGATGGTATTGGGGATGCAGTTGATTATTCTACGTATCATTTATTGCCGGGGTTAAGCTTGGCCACCTGGGTGACGCCGCCGGTGGTGTGGTCGCCCAGCTTCACCATGATTTCGGAGCCCACGGGCACGAAGATATCCACGCGCGAGCCGAATTTGATGAATCCCATGTGGTCGTCGATGCAGGCCTCGATGCCCGGCTGGGCGTAGGTGACGATGCGGCGCGCCACGGCGCCGGCTATCTGGCGCACCACCACGAGCTGTCCGTCGGGAGTGCGGATCACCACGGTGGAGCGTTCGTTGTCGGTGCTCGACTTGGGCAACCACGCGGCCTGGAAGCGGCCTTTGTGGTGGCATGTGTGGATCACCTCGCCGTTCACCGGAAACCAGTTGGCATGCACATTGAAAAGATTCATGAACACCGAAATCTGGATGGCGGGGCCGTGCAGATATTCGTGTTCGACGGTTTCTTCAAGAGCCACCACCTTGCCGTCGGCACTGGCCACCACGGCATTCACCGGGTCGCCCGGGAATGTGCGGCGGGGCGAACGGAAAAAGTTCACGGCGATGAGATAGCCCACTATGCTCACGGCGCTCACTGCCGTGGCCGCACCGCGATCGCCCCACACCCACAGGGGGATGTTGATGGCGAGCAGCACGATCAGTGCCACTATCAGAATGTTGACGCCTTCATGGTGGAGTTTTACCCTCATTGCCGTTTCTGGTTGCTTTTGACATGCAAAGTTAACGTATTTTTCCATAGCCGCAAATTTTACACGGCTTTTTTTTGCAGCCGTGCAAGGAGCGTAAGGGTGTGCTATGATGGCAAGGGTTGTACGGCTATGTGCCTTCGCGAGCGCCCGGATTACGTCAGTCAGTCGATATAGGTTTCAAACCAACTATCCACAGTGGCAGATGGTACGCACTCAAAGTGCAGGATTTCAAATGATTCATCGGTACCGGATTTTGTTGCAAGCCAAAGGTCGCAACTGCTGGCGCTCACCACTTTTTTATCCTTTATAGCGTGGAAATTGATAATCCCTTCTCCGGCGCTATACGAGTATGGCTCCGTGCGGGTTTTGTAATAAGTGTTTTCAAGGTCATCGTGAATACCCGGAATGCCAGTCCAGGAGTAGAAAATAATTCCGGTTTTGTCGCTGTTGAAATAATAACGCAGGTACCCGTCGCCACCCATTAACGGCACACAGTTATCTTCCTTCATGGAGTATACGGATATGCCGGAAGCCTCGTTGTGCGAATCACAACTGTATCGGTAGTACTTCTTAAGTTCCCAACCCTTGTTTTTGATAATACCAAGGATAACGTTTTCGGAGGGGAAATCTCCTTTCAAGTCGGCGCCGAGGCGCATTGTGCCGTCCTCTAAGATCCATACGTCGAAAGGAAAGCGTTGATCGAGCGTGCATTCCGTTTTTTTAGCACCGGCGGAATCGTCTTCTACAGGCTGCACATCGTTATTTTCTGCGTTCTCGTCGCTGCACGAAGTGAGAGTAATCGCTACGGCTGCCATAACTGTATAAATTAAATAACGCGCTTTCATGTGGTATGGTTTTATGGTCTCTGAATAAAGTAGATAGTGCTCAAGTCGTAATTATACTTATACCTGTCGCCATAAGTATCGCCATATGGATTAAACGCGGTACTTAGAAAATATCCGTTACGGTTGCCATTCCATCCCCAATTACAATGATAGAGAAAACGAGTTCCCTTGTCGTTGTATAGGGTGTTGTGCTGAGCTAACGCTCCATCTATTACCCAAGCATGACCTGAAATTCTTGTCCCATCAGATTTTCTTGAGCTACCTGTCATAATGGCAGGCCCAAACTGATATAAATTATGGATCATCTTTATTTCATTTGAGAAAGATTCTTGCGTGTATGTGTAATTCAGTGTTTTTAAGGCATTTGCCATGCTGCTGGGATAAACTGATGTGGCAGTGTCGGTGTATTGCGCATAGCATAAAACCCCGACCTCATGAATCAACCGAGCAACAGCATCCTTTTCATAGTCGGTTTCAGGCTTGACGTTTGATGTAGATTTCCATGAAATGGAGTATCCGTTTATAGTACTCGGCTCACGGAAGTAGGTAAGGGCTTGAGCTAATGCTACGGGGCCGCAACCAGCTAAAGCTTGTCTGCCAGTGTTAGGATCAAAACAATATTTATTATAGGGTGCACCTTGTCCCCATTCTTGAATCAATTTAACAGGATATTGCGTAACAGTGGTCCAACCTTCATCATCTGCGCTAAGTGTCGCAACCCCTTCGGGTATATATTTTTTGAAATCGTCTATTGTGTACAGTTTGTTGATATTACCAGTCAAGTACGCTTCCTTGAAGAGATCCATATATATTTTGAATCCCGGATTGTTATTAATGTTTTCAGCTGTTGATAAATTCTGATTTGGCAATACGGCAACGACTCCTTGTAGTTCTTTTGTGTAAGACACAAGTACACATGCTTTATTGTCTTTATAATTTACTACATACAGGAGTGTGTCGGGAAGTATGGTTGAATTGGAACGAGAGACCGCATAGTATTCACTATAAATTTCCTCCGTTAGCCAAGGTTGAACACTTTCCACTAAAAAATTATCAGATGAACGAGCTTCTCCTATGAGCAAAGACAACGTTTCAGATGCCATGCCAATTATCTCAATTTCTTTTTTTGGATAAATTTAGCTCTTGAGTTTGATTAGTATTTGACGGAAACTCATCTACGCACGATGCAGTTCCGATCAAGATGGCTGCCAATGGTAATAGGAGTAGATATTTCATAGG
>CAMWRI010000131.1 GCA_947176585.1 uncultured Porphyromonadaceae bacterium | reverse complement strand
CCCCCCCCCCCCCCCCCCCCCCCCCCCCCCCCCCCCCCCCCCCCCCCCCCCGGGGTAGGGGGAGAGAGGCAGGGCGGGTGCTTTTTTCCGCGGAGTGCACCGCCGCGCCAAAAGGCGCACGGCTTACCCCGCGGCTATACTCGGGGCGCGCTCTACGGCGCGCCTGAATAATTTGTGCTAAGTCCCCACTTTTTTAAGACATGATATTTGGACTATTCGCTGAATAGTTACCACCATGCGAGTAGCTGTTAAATAATCTTAAATTCGCGCATTTTTAGGCTCGAAAATTATGTTTTACAACATAAAAGCGTTATCTTTGCATCAGTTTTTCATGGTATTAGATTTAAGGTAAGAAGATTATTCGTCGCGACGACGAGTAATTTTTTTTGTACCTGCCCGAAAAACCCAAATGCCCCTCCGCGTGTTTCATATATAAATAAGGTAACAAACCAAAATTCAACCCGATATGAAACACTTCGAAGAAATCATCAAGGAAAAGACACCTACCCTCGTGGCATTCGTGCACGCCGGCAAGCAAGATGCCGTGGACGTGAAATATCTCACCGACGAACTGCGCAAGAAATATGCCGGAAAGGCCAACATCGTGAAATTCGACAACTCGTTCAACAACTATATCAACCACGACTACCGCATCACGGCCTATCCCTGCTACATCCTCTTCAAGGAGGGCCAGGAACTGATGCGCGAAAGCGGCGAAAAGGCTATCACAGAGCTCTCCGAGCTCGTGGAGCGTGCCCTTTAAGGCTGCCACGCACCCCACACGCGGGCGCATCCCCCACACCGGGAGATGTGCCCGCTGCTTTTATGCGAGGCCCGGCGCATAAATCGTATTTTAATTCCGATTGTTGAAACCCAAACGTAGATCATTCTAATATTTTGTGTACCTTTGCGTAGAGATAAAACTATTACTTACCCCCTATTAAAATGAAAATAAATTGCATAGTTCCCGTATATAATACATCGAGATATCTTCGTAAGTGTTTGAACTCCATTCTACATCAAACTCATAAAGATTTTAAAATCTACATCGTAAATGATTGTTCCACCGATAAAAGCAAAACCATATGCGAAAAATATGCAGCAAGATATCCAGATAAGATTACATTTATTAATAAAGATAAAAACGAAGGCGTAGATAAGGCTCGTTTTGACGCTTTACATAACATCCTATCAGACAACAAAATAGCAGGGGGGGGGTAGTTTTCGTAGATTCTGATGACTATTTAGAACCAGATGCATTGCGCATATTAGAGAACGTGATGCTGGACACGAATGCAGACGTGGTTGAGATGAGAATGCAAAGACGCTTAGGACCAATAAAAATTAAGGCATCAGGACTTATACCACAAACAATCGAACAACCGCAACTATTCGAGGACTATTTTTACTCTTTTTTTGGCATTAATATATTGTCGGTAAATCTTTGGGGAAAGCTATATAGCTTGGACTTATTCAAAAGAGCACAATTAAAACCATCAGGGTTCAAAATGGGTGAAGATTTGATAATGAATATGAAATTATTCCCTTTAATAAGAAGATATTCTATTTCTGATTATCATGGATATAATTATAGAGTAGGCGGACTCACATCCGGATATAATCAGTCTCTATGGCCCGACCTTAAAAAACAATATTTTATCAAACGAGACTTCTTGTTTGAGACTAAATACGAAAAAGCTCTTAGGCCACTTAACATTGAATTGAAAAATATATTACTTAGTTCCATCGAGCAACGTATTGTATATCTGAAAGAAAGTGATAACAAGCTTAAACAATGGATAAATACGGAGCTCGAAGATAAGCGTCTATGGCAAGACATTAGTAAGATGAGCGCGACCGAGCCGAATCCCATATATCAACTCATCACATCCAAAGACGTCGATGCCATCATTTCTGTAGTAAAAAAACGACTTCATAAACAGCGCTGGCGTCGTCGCATCAAACGAATACTTATAATCATCAATAAGATTGTGCATTTTTCTTAAATATATAACTATATTTGCAGCATGGAAGAGTTAAGCCTCAGCGTAGTTATACCGGCCTACAATGCCGCCGGCACCGTGGGCGCCACACTTGCGTGCATGCACCGCGAGCTGAAGGAGGCGGCAGCTGTGTTTCCGGAATTCAACTACGAAATTCTGGTGGTGGACGACGGCTCTACCGACGGCACCCGCGACGTGGTGACAGCCTTGGGTATCCCCGGGGTGAAGGTGCTGAGCAAACCAAATACGGGCGTAAGCGACACCCGCAACTTCGGACTGCGCCATGCCACAAAAAAATATCTGTGGTATTTCGATGCCGATGATCTTCTATTCAAGGACTCGGTGGCGCGGCTTGTGGAATTCCTTAGCCTCGGGCCCGATTTGCTGAAATTTTCATCCGTCACGGAAGATGCCCTGACAAGAAACCATATCGAGAGCTTCAACAACTCGTCCACGGCACGCGTCACATTCGACGGGCGCTACGCCGATTTTTTGTGCGACAATACCGTGGGATTCTCCAGCTGTTTCATCATCGTGCGCCGCGAGCTACTGCTTGCCTCGGGCGTAACCTTCGACCCGGCTATATCCATAAGCGAAGACGTGGTGTGGAACATCGGCCTTGCACTGAAGAACCCGGAGGCACGGATAATAGTCACCGATCTTAACGCCGGCAGATACATAGTGAACACAGCAAGCACCGTGAACACGGCAAGCATCACCCGAAACAAGCTGCATCTCGACGGCTCCATGAGATTCCTGGCATTTGTGGAGAGCGAGCTCCCGGGACCGTCCTATATGCACCGCTCGCTCAGTGTGTTCCGCACCAACGCCGTAAACCAGATCATCACCCGCTTTCTCTCCTGCCGCTTCAAAGGCCCCGAGCTGAAAAAGCGCATGAAAGAAACACTCGCCATTGTCGACAACTCCGGCGTGGAGAGCCGTCAGGTGCAGGTGTTCCGCCACCTGGCAGCCTCGCCCCTGCTCATGCGCGCGGCCCAGATGCTCTACCGCCGCGTGTTCCTCCCCTACGTAAAGCCCCGCCTGGGCCGCAACTGAGCCGGACAAAAACAAAAGCGTGGAACGGCTGCATGCCATTCCACGCTGTGGTACACCCATGGGGAGTCGAACCCCAATCGACGGAACCGGAATCCGTAATTCTATCCATTGAACTATGGGTGCGCGGTTGTGTGGTGCAAAATTAGGAAAAAATCCGTATTTTTGCAACATGAATGTGAAAATCGAACCTTCGTGGCACTATGCGCTGCGCTCGCAGTGGGATTCGCCGCAATTTGCACAGCTTGCAGAATTCGTGCGCTCGGAGTATGCCACGCGGCAGGTGTTTCCGCCCGCAGGGCGCATATTCGCGGCCTTCGACGCCTGTCCCTTCGACAAAGTGAAAGTTGTGATCCTGGGCCAGGATCCCTATCACGACGTGGGGCAGGCCACCGGCATGTGCTTCTCAGTGGCTCCGGGGGTGCCCATGCCTCCGTCGCTGGTGAATATTTTCCGTGAAGTGAGCACCGACACCGGCGCCCCCGTTCCCGCCGACGGCGACCTCACCCGCTGGGCCACCCAGGGCGTGCTGCTGCTCAACGCCACACTCACGGTGCGCGCCCACGCACCCGCATCTCATGCCGGCCATGGCTGGGAGGAGTTCACCGACGAGGCAGTGCGCCGTCTGAACGCCGACCGCGACGCTCTGGTGTTCATGCTTTGGGGATCACCCGCGCGGCGCAAAGGAGCATTCATTGATCGCTCTCGCCATCTTGTGCTGGAATCGCCCCACCCCTCGCCCCTCTCGGCCTATCGCGGATTTTTCGGCAACCGACATTTCTCCCGGGCCAACGAATGGCTCGCCGCCCACGGAAAGGAACCCATCATATGGTAAGGCAATTTGCGTTCATAGCCCTGCTGCTCTGCGTGCTGCGTGCCGCCGCTACGCCCGCCGACACTATGACCGGCGCGCTGAATGAACGCGTGCGCTCCCTCCAGGTCACCGATGCCTGCGGAATGCCGGCACAGATGCCCGTGGTGGCCCTGAACGCCCCGGCGCAGCTGGGCATCGAGTTCGACGTGCTGCACGACGACCGCGACTACCTGCGCTACCGCCTCGTGCACTGCGACGCCTCATGGCGCCCCTCGGCGCTGGCCGACGCCGAATACCTCGACGGCTTCAACGAGGCCGAGGTGGAAAACTGGGCCTATTCGGAAGCCACATCCGTGCCCTACACACACTACCGCATCGACTTCCCCACCCGGGATATGATGCCGCGCGTATCGGGCAATTATCTACTGCAAGTCTACCCCGAAAACGACCCGGACGATGTGTGGGCACAGATGCGCCTGCTTGTGAGCGAGCAGGTTGCGACCGTGAACGCCGACCTCACCTCACACACCGATGTGGACTACAACGACGCCCGGCAGCAACTTTCGGTGGCCGTATACGTTGAACGCGCCGGAGTGGGCGACCCATTCAACGAGCTCACGCTATATATCCAGCAAAACGACCGCTACGACAGCGAAGTGGCATTGCCGCATCCGCTCCGGGCCTCGCGCACCGAAGCCGTGTACGAGCACCTGCCGCAACTGATCTTCGACGGTGGCAATGAATACCGCCGCTTCGAGACCGTCAGCGAATACTACCCCGGCATGGGCGTGGAGTCCATCACGTGGGCCGCGCCATATTACCACTACACCCTTGCCGTGGACGAGCCGCGCGCCGAGGTGCCCTACAGCTACGACAGCACTCAGGCCGGCCGCTTCATGGTGCGCCGCCAGGGAGCCTCCGAGAGCACCACCGAGGCCGACTACGGAGTAGTGCACTTCGCCTTGCGCGCCGATGAGATACCCGGTGCCATGGTGTTTATTGACGGCGACCTCACCTCCCGTCGCTTCGACAGCGAGGCCCTTATGCACTACAACCCCGCCACCGGCTGCTACGAGCGGGCCATGCTGCTCAAGCAAGGTTCCTACAATTACCAGTATCTCGTGGTGCCCCCCGGCGCGCGCCGCGGCTACACCGCCCCGGTAGAAGGCGACCGCTACAACACCCGCAACGAATACCTAATAAAAGTCTACCACCGCGCACCGGCCGGTCGCTACGACCGCCTCATTGCCGTAGCGCTAATACGCTGATACTCCCATGCTTGAAATACAAAATACACTCGTGACGCTCGACCTTATCGAGCGATTCTTCTGCTGCGACCTCTCCCGATGCCTGGGCCAATGCTGCATCGAGGGCGATGCCGGTGCGCCGGTGACGCCTGAGGAGGTGGACCTGCTGCGGGAGGTACTTCCCGAGGTGTGGGAAGACCTCTCTCCCGAGGCCAGGCGCGTGATCGAGGAGCAGGGAGTGAGCTACGTGGACGAGGAGGGCGACCTGGTTACGAGCATCGTGAACGGTCGCGACTGCGTGTTCACCTGCTACGCCGAGGGCGGCATGTGCCTCTGCGCCATCGAGAAAGCCTATCGCGAGGGTCGCGTGGAGTGGCGCAAGCCCATCTCCTGCGCCCTCTACCCCGTGCGCCTCACGGAATACGACGGCTTCACAGCCGTGAATCTCCACCGCTGGAAAATATGCAAATGCGCCGAGGTGCTGGGCCGCCGCGAGGGCCTGCGCGCCTATCAGTTCCTGCGCGGTCCCCTCATCGACCGCTTCGGGCAAGAATGGTACGACGAGCTCACCGCCACCGCCGAGGAATACCTGCGGCAGCGCGGCGCCCGAGAACATCGATAGTCACAAATTCTAATAAAATCATATTTTTATTATAATATTATTGTAATATCAAAAACTTTTCGTATTTTTGCGGCGTTAAGCAGTGCAAAGGACATTCTCTTCCGAAATCAACTTCAGGAAAGACGAAATTACCACTAAACTAAATTTGACACACATGTTATCAAAAATATCACAGGTAGGCTCATCCGTAGGGG
>CAMWRI010000130.1 GCA_947176585.1 uncultured Porphyromonadaceae bacterium | reverse complement strand
GTGTAGATCTCGCCGTCGTAGGTGAAGCACAGGGTGCCGTCGGCACCGCGCGAGAGGAAGCGCACGGGATGAGTGGCGAAGGAGGTGAGGGCGGTGATGCTACCGGAAGGATCCATGCGGTAGACGTTGCTGCTGCCGCCGTTGCGCTCGCTCAGGAAATAGAAAGCGCCGGGAGCCGACGCGGGATTGGTGTCCTCGCCGCGGCGCTTGGTGAGGTTGGTATTGGTGCCTGTGCGGGTGTCGTAGCGCCAGATGTCGCGGGTCACTCCCGAGGTGTGGTGCTTGCGCCACTCGTCTTCAAATCCTTTTACGTCTTGATACAGAAAAGATTCTCCGCCGGGCTCCCAGCTCACGTAGCGGGCCGGTGTGGCCAGCACGCGGGTGGTGGCACCACCGGCTGCCGGCACGGCATAGAGCTCGGTCATGCGCGCGGTGGGGAATAGGGCGCTCTGCGCGGGATCCTGGATGGCGGCCGAGAAAAGCACCTGCGAGCCGTCGGGCGTGAATGATTCGGGGATTTCGGATGCCGAATTATAGGTGAGGCGCACGGGAGCTCCACCTGCGGCATCTACGATGTAGACATCCATATTGCCGTTACGGTCTGATGCAAAGGCTATAGAGCGTCCGTCGGGACTCCACACGGGATTGGCCTCATAGGAATTGCCGGAAGTGAGGCGCATGGCCGAGCCTCCGGCTGCCGGAACGGTCCACACGTCGCCTTTATAGCAGAAGGCTATGGCAGAGCCGTCGGGCGAGATGCGCACGTCGCGCAGCCACATAGGGGTGGTTGTGGCGCCGAACGCCGCCGGGGCGGCGAATGCAAGCAATGCAAGAATCTTTTTCATATATCGTTCAGATGATTATTTTGCGGTGATTGATGATGTAGACACCCGGAGCAAGGGAGCTGAAGGTGTTGAGCCCCGGCTGCAGGCGCAGCTGCATGCAGCGGCCGTCGATGGCGGTCGCGGTGATGATGCGTGAGTCTGGCGACACGATGTAGAGCAATCCGCCGGCGGCCCGGATATCGAGGTGCGGAGCGGCAAAATCCTCCACGGAGTTGTCGCCCCAGTGTGTCTTGAGCCATTTCACTTTCGACTCGAACCGGTCGAAGGCCACCTGTGCGGCAGCTTCTTCATCGCTGTTGCCGTAGGCAGGCCAGCGGCGGTAGTCGGCTGCGGCAGCGGCGGTGATACGTCGTGCCATCCCGCGTGCGCTGTCGACCACAGCTTCCGGACCTCCGTGGTTGAGGAAGGTGCTCCACAGGTTGCGAACGGTGTTGAGGAATTCTGGGAAAGTGCGGCACACGGCACCTATCCACACCTGATGGTATATGCCGTCGTAGATGAAGTTGTCGTTGCCCGAGGTGAACAGCGCGCTGCCGAAATCCCACACCGGGCCGAACTGCCAGCGCTCGCCGGCACCGCGCTGCCTGAACAGATAGCAGCTGCCGTGGAACGACTCATAGTCGTTCATCATCTCCTGCGCGATGTAGTAGCGCGCGAGGGTCTCGGTATCGACAAGATTTGAGAAGGCTGCGTAGTCGGCAGCGTCGATGGCATCCTGCACGCCCTGCATGGCGCCGGTGAGATAAGCGCTCTGCTCTGCCGACAGTTCTTCGGGCGATTTATAGGTGAACCACACGGGGTAGGAGCCCTCGTAGACGGTGACGTGCGGGTCGTTGTCGTAGTTGTCGATCTCCACGAGCCATCCGCCGTCCACATCTTCCGTGGCCATGTCGAGCTGCTCGGTGATGTTCACGCGGTCTTTGTCAACGCGGATATTCTCGGTGAGGAAATACAGGCCGATATAGTCGCCGTTCAGCACCACTTCCACAGGCTGTTGTGCCGGAGTCCAGGCCAGTCCTATCTGTTCCGATGAGGCGAAACCGAGGGTGTTGCGCATGAATCCCACGGTGTCGTCGGCATGCGCGAGGAGCACGAAATGCTTGCTCTTGTTCATACCCAGCAGCGCGGCCTTGCTGCCCAGCTTCAGGCGGTAGGGCTTCTTGCTGAATCCGGTCCAGGTATAGTTGCCGCGTCCGCGTATCTGCAATGGCAGCGGGTGGGTCTCGGATCCGAAAGCCTCCACGGAGCTTTGGCCCAGCGGATCAAGCCAGTATGTGGCGTTGAGATATACGTCTTTCGACGTCACGGGCTCGAAGCCCTCCGTGTCGATGTGGAGCACCGGCAGCGTGCCTGACCACTCGGCGGAAGCATCGCGCACGAAGCGCATCTTCATGGCCGCGAGATCAACCTGCACCGTGAGCACTGCCTGCTCCGGAGCCTGGATATTGCCCGAATGATTGTACTCTATATCAATCCACGTGCCCAATGACGCGGAGCCCACTGGCTTTAGGGCGCCCGAGTCGAATTCGCTCCAGCCGTTGCCGGACGAGGATGCGCCGCTTACGGTGCTCATCTTGAAGTCGCGGTTGTCGGAGAAGTTGATCGACAGCGAGAACACGCCGTCGCTGTATTCGAAAGCAAGAGGGGCCTTGGCGTCCCAGCCGTTGAACGGCCCCACGGCGTAGAGCGCGTTCTGCGCCACAGCCGATGCCATGCACACGAGCGAAATTATTATGCTCAGACACATCTTTTTCATAACTCTGCAAAAATACAAAAAAAAGTGCAAAGGCCGAGGGCCTCCGCACTTTTTTCAATGCTGAGCTATGTGTCACTTAGGTGCTCCGGCATATACGCTCTGGAGAGTGTAGGCCGGGTCGGTGGTATAGTATGCCTTTTTCATGATTTCCGCTGCGGGCTGCGAGCGCTTGCCTATGAATGCGCCGGTGGCATGGTTGAAGAGGCCGAAAGCCTCGTTGCCGGTGGAGGTGGAGCCGTTGTCCCAGAAGAAGAGGGGCAGGCCGCGGTCGGTGCCGGCTTTCCACACATATTCGAGATAGTAGAGGCGGAACAGTTCGTCGCGGTCCTTGCTGCGGGTGGTGGCGCCACATTCTCCCACATATACACCCGTGCCGCTCTTGACGTATTTGTTTACCAGGGCGTCGAACGTGGAGGTCACGTTGTCTTCATCGCCCCAGCCGGCCTTCTTGGAGGCGCTGCCGGTGTGTCCCCATTCGGTGTATTTGGCGTTGATGGCGAACTCGGTGGGGTCGTAGAAGTGCACGGCCACGAGCAGGCGGTCCTTGGCGGGATCGGTGGGAAGCACGAGGCTTTCGATCGTGAGCGAGGGGTTGGTGCAGTAGCCGGGGATGCCGAGATAGCGGGTGGCATTGTTTCCTCCGGTGGCACGCACGGCATCCACGAATGTCTGGTTCCAGCCGTTGAGGGTGGCATACTGCTTGCCGCCGTCCTTGCGGTTGTCGCCCCAGCCCCATCCGCCATCGTGGATTTCGTTGAAGGCTTCGAACATCAGGAATTGACCGTGGTCCTTGAAGCGCTCGGCAATCTGCGTCCACATGGCTTTGATCTGGGCGGTCACGGCTTCGTTTTTCTTGGAATCGTTTGCGGCAGCCTTGATGTCGAGCCATGTGCCGCCGTCGTGGTGGATATTGATGATGGCGCGCAGGCCGGCATCATGGGCGTAGCCAATCACCTCGTCTATGCGGTCGAGCCATGCCTGGTCGAGAGTGTAGTCGGGAGCTTCTCCGAAGTGCCCGAGCCAGGTGATGGGGATTCGCACGGCGCGGAAACCGGCGGCGGCAAGCGCACGGAACAGCTCCGGAGTGGTAGGCTGGTTGCCCCATGCGGTCTCGGATGCCACGCCGTTGTTCTGCGCGTCGAACTGGTTGCCGAGATTCCATCCCATGGCCAGTGCGCGAGCGTAGTCCACGCTGTTGTCGATGTCGTCGAGTGAAGGCACGGGTATGGGATCGGGCTCTATGGGTGTGCCGTCGGCCTGTTCAATGGTGGCGGTGGCGGTGAGCTTCTCGCAGGTGAAGGTGATGGTGGCGGTGCGTGCGGCGCCGGTGTTTTCGGCCACGGTGAAAATGAAAGTGGCCACATCATCCTTGCGGTCGCTCGACTTGCGGGTCACCCACGAGTCGGAGGTCTTGGCAGTGGGCACACGGTGGGATTTCACGGTCACGGTCACTTCGCCGCCGCCGGCTGCAACGGGGCTGCCGCTCACGGTCTCCACCGTGAGATAGGCTTCCACGGGCTGCGGGGTGGGCACAGGATCAGGCTCGGTGGTCTTGTCGGAACAAGCCCACATGGCAGCTGTGGCACAAAGTGCAGCTGCAATTGCTTTGAGTCGTTTGTACATATTGTGTAGTATTGTGTTTTTCTTGATACATGCAAAGTTACGACATTTTCCCGAATGTCGCGCGCGAAAACATTATAAAAAATATTAATGCAGCGTGAAGACGGTGATTTCCGGTGTGGCTCCTATGCGCATCGGCAGTCCCACGGTGCCTATGCCGGTATTGACATACAGCAGGTGACCGGCTTCGTCGTCGTACATGCCGCCCCATGTGGGATATTTCCACGCTGCCGGTGAGAAGTTGCCCACACGCATCTGCATGGCGTGGGTATGGCCCGAAAGGGTGAGGGCGATGTTTACGCCGTTTCTGCCGGAAATACTGTCGAGCCAGTGGGCCGGATTGTGCGACATCAGGATTTTGGGCACTGAATCACCTATGGCCGGATAGGCGCGATTCAGGTCGCCATAGGTGCTGAACGGTGGTTCGCCGATATTCTCAACGCCCACGAGAGCAAGCGAATCGCTGCCGCGACGCAGCCACGCTGTGGCATTGTCGAGCACGTGCCATCCCATGCGGCGCTGCATGGCCCGGAGGGTGTCGGCGTCGGCTCTGTGTGCTTCTTCCGACGGCCAGCTGTAGTAGTCTCCGTAGTCGTGGTTGCCCATCACGGAATATACGCCCAGAGGCGCGTGCAGCCGCGACAGCACGCCGGTGAAAGGTTTGAGCTCCCGGCTGTGGCGGTTCACGATATCGCCGGTGAATAAAATCACGTCGGGCTTCAGTGCGTTTATCTCATCCACGGTGCGGCTCACGAATGCAGTGTCGGTGCCGTAGGTGCCCACATGCCAGTCGCTTATCTGAACCACCCTCATACCGTTCATGCAGGGCGGAAGATTCGGAATCGTGACGGTCACTTCATTGACTGCCAGGCGGAATCGCTCCACGAGCGCTCCCCACCACATGGCGCAGAATATACCTGCAGCCGCCACCGCACCCGCAGCAGTGAGCCACTGCCAGCGGCTCCCGTGCCACAGCCGCGGCAATCCTGCCACGGCATCGAATATCACGGCCGCGTATTTGGGGAAATAGAACGTCCAGTAGCCGTAGACAGTCCACATCAGGGCTATCAGGAAGCCGTCGTCGCCCACGCGCTTCGGCACCACAATCAGACCCACCCACACGAGGGTGAGCAGTGCCGTGAGCACGACGTGAATGTTGCGTAGACGCTTGTGTGAGGCCAGCCGCCTGTAGATATACCAGTCGACGGCAAGGTTAATCGCGAGGGCCACCAGGGCCATGAGCAGAGGCAGACGCATCAGTCCTTATCTCCGGCGTCCGCTCCGGCTCGTAGTTTGTTGGCAACGGGGTTGGCATACATCATGAGCATCATGCCACGCATGTAGGCCCGTTCTTCGGGCGTTACGTCCGGCACGTCCACCTGGTCGAGCTGGCGGTTGATGTAGGCGTCGAAGCGCTCCATGTCTTCGCGGCTGTAGCGGTGGGCGAAGCGATTGGTGGAGTTGTATTCGTCGTAGGCGATATAGTTGCCGGGATATAGATAGTAGCCGCGGTGTATCTCGTTGTCTATCAGCCTGCATGCTTCGCGGATTACCGGGCCGCGCTGCTCATCATCGAATGTGGCGAGAGTGGCGTTGATGCATTTGCCCAGACGGAAGTGCACATGTCCCTTATGGCGCAGCATTCCCGTTTCCATGCTCAGGAGGTCGTCGCGCTGGCTTTTGTGGAAATTGGGATCGCGGCGGCGCAGAAGAAACTCGCGGGCCTTGAGATAGTCGTTGGGG
>CAMWRI010000129.1 GCA_947176585.1 uncultured Porphyromonadaceae bacterium | reverse complement strand
GAACTTTTTCATAATGTGAGATTTTTGATGTGTGAGTTATTTGAGAATTGTGAGTGATCTTGTTTGTCGTTGTTTGACACTGCAAATTTACAATGCAGTTACAAATGCGTTGCAAATATTTTCTAATATTTTTTCAATAAAAAATCGAATAATTTATATATTGCTAATTTACAACGTTTTAACTATGGAAAAATTGTGTTACAAAATTGCTACAGACACAAAATAAAGAGGAGAGGCAATCGCTTGCCACTCCTCTCCACGTTTCAACTATTTATTTATGAGAGCCTAAATACCCAGTATCACTACTCGGCACGTAGGGGGGAACCACTGCCGCCGCAGGGCGGCAGCTATGCTTTCTCATCACTTTGACTATATAACGCTTATATGGCCTCGAAGGCTCATACTCTTATTATAATATATGTTAAGCACCGTTGAAAGCGATTGTTCAGACCCGGTTTTTCAATCTTTATTACCGCCGGGGGTACAGACCTTAAACGTCCGCCGCACAAAAAAGTTTCAAAAAAATTTGGAGAATTGAAAAAGGTGTCATACCTTTGCAGTGTCATACTACACTATTACACTATACATCAAATTATGCTCACCGCAGCCATCACACTCACCGCTATCGCATCATCGGGGTTTCTCACGGCCCTGCTGAGCGTGCTGCTGCTAATAATATGTCTACTGTGACCATGCTTGACATCAAGAACCTCACCTTCCGCTATCCGGGTCGCAATCAAGCCACTATCAACGACCTGTCGCTCCACATCGCCCCGGGTGGAGTCTACGGCCTGCTGGGCCGCAACGGAGTGGGCAAAAGCACTCTCCTCTACCTTATCTCCGGCTTGCTCACGCCGGACCGCGGCTGCGCCACGCTCTACGGCACCGACACCCGCAAGCGACTGCCCGAAACCCTGCAATCCATCATGATAGTACCGGAGGAGCTCACGCTGCCGCCCATCACCCTCAAGCGTTTCGTGGCCATCAACGCTCCGCTCTATCCCCGGTTCTCGCACGACGACATGAAGCGCCATCTCACCACCTTCGAGATAGACCCCGAGATGCCCTATAATCTCACGAGCCTTTCAATGGGCCAGCGAAAAAAGGTGTACATGAGTTTCGCGCTCGCCTGCAACACTCCGCTGGTGCTTATGGACGAGCCCACAAACGGCCTTGACATCCCCGGCAAGATGGCATTCAGGAGATTCGTGGCGACCAATATGACCGACGAGCGCGCCATAATAATCTCCACCCATCAGGTGCGCGACATAGAGACTCTGCTCGACCATGTGCTGATAATCTCGCCCGAGCGCGTGCTGCTCAATGCATCCACCGCCGCCATATCATCCCGCCTGGCTTTCGTGCACACCACCGACCCGGAAGTGGCCTCTCGCGCCCTCTACGCCCAGCCCGCCATCGGCGGCATTTCGGCCGTGCTTCCCAACGACGGCAGCTACGACACCGAGATCAATCTCGAAAGCCTCTTCGAGCTGGCCACGCAGCAGCCCGACACCATTAACCGCATATTCTCCCAACAATGAACGCCTCACAAATATTCGACTCCTCGCGATTCGCAGCCGTGCTGCGGCGCGACTTCACCATGCAGCGCAGCGGCTGGATAATGCGCGTGGCCGCCATGCTGGCCACAATGATTCTCACCGAGCTGCTCGTGGCATGGATCGCCTTAAACGTGGGCGAAGAGCTCGACTCGCCCTTAAGTCCTGCCCGGGCAGAGGAATACGCCCTGAGCTTCCTGTGCTGGTTTGAACTTTCGGTTTTCATCACTCTGGGAGCCTCACTGTTTCTCTCGGGATGGAGCACTCCGGGCGAACGCATCAACGAGATAATGTCGCCGGCGTCCACTCTCGAAAAATACGCTTCGCGCTTCCTCATCAGCATCATAGGCGTGCTGGTGGTGACGCTCGCGTGCTGGGAGCTGAGCGACCTTTTGCGCGAGTTGCTGTTCTCGCTGCTATATTATGGAGAAAACTGCGGCCACGTGAGCTTTATCGACGCCACGAAGGTGATGACAAAAGAGATAGGCTCGACTTTCGTCATCGGCTTCGTATGCAGCCAGGGCATATATACACTCGGAAGCACGCTGTTTCCCCGCCATCCTTTTATCAAGACGATAGCGGCGGCGTTGATCATCGAGATGATATTCGGCTTCGTGCTAGGCTTCACCGCCGGATTCTTCCATGATGCCTCATGGGTGGGCAAAGGCCACGCCAACATGAAGGAAGCACTCACCACCATTTATCTTATCGCGATAGCAATCACAACGCTTTTCTGCTTCATCACCGCCTACTACCGCATCAAAGAGCAGGAAATAATCGAACGCATGTGATGGAATTCAACGACTCCAACAAAGCCATATATCTACAGATAGCCGACGCTATAGCCGACGACGTGGTGATGCAGCGTCTGCGGCCCGACGAGCGCATACCCTCCGTGCGCGAATACGCCGCCCGCGTGATGGTGAACGTCAATACCGTGATGCGCTCCTACGACCACCTCTCTTCGCTGGGCGTGATCTACAACAAGCGCGGCCTCGGTTTCTTCGTGGCACCCGACGGCGCCGAACGAGTGAAGGCACAGCGCCGCAGCCGGCTGATCGACGACGGCGGCCTCGACCTATTCTTCAAGCAGTTGAAGCTGCTCGACGTTTCACCCGCCGAGCTGGCCGAAATGTACACCCAATATCTCAACATAAAATGAAACGCACCACCAAAGCCATACTCATATTCCTGGCATCGTGCCTTGTGCTGTCAATAGCCGCAGCTATCTTCGGGCTTTACAACTTGCCGCCCAGAAACAGCTCGAAGGACTTAATAATAGAAATGTCGGAGGATTTATAGCCCTCAGCCGATATAGAGCGTATCGAGGAAGCGGCGCACGGTAGCGGGATCGCCCGTGTATTTGCCGTGGTCTTCGCTGAGTTTGCACGTGGATGAGTAGAATGGCCACGACTCGGTGATCTTTACGGCCACGAGCTTGATCACGATGTTGCGCGGGCGCACTCCGGGGATGTCGCATGTGAAGTGCGTGCCTATGCCGAACGACGGCAGGCAGCGGCCTGCGGCGCGGCGTTGCAGGTCGATTGCGCGGTCCACATCGAGCGCATTGCTGAAAATCACCTGCTTTGTGGCCGGGTCTATACCCAGCGAGCGGTATTTCTCCACTATCAGGTCGAGCTGTTCGTAATTGTCGCCGCTGTCCACGCGCAGACCCTTGAACATATTGGCATAGTCCTCCGAGAAGTTGAGGCTGAAGATGCGCCAGCCGTAGGTGTCGTAGAGGAATGTGCCCAACGCGCCGCGATATGTACCGCTCCATGCCTTAATCGCCAGATGGTTGGCCATGAGCGGGCCGTACATTCCCGCAATTGCGCAGATCATCTCGTGGGCCATGGTGCCGATAGGCGTGAGGTCGTATTTCATGGCGAAGTACACGTTGCTCGTGCCCACGAAGCGCCCGGGCGCATCCTGCATCGCAGCCGCGCGGGCGGCCATCGCGCCCACCACTGCATCCTGCACGGCAAACGACGCACGGCGGCGAGTGCCCATATCGCTGTAGGCACATCCTGCCCCAATCATGCGCTCCGCCTTGACTGCCGCGCGGGCGGCGCACTCATCGAGATCGAATTTGGCCGCCTCGCCCGTCATTATATAATACAGCTCGGAAATTATCGCCAGCACCTTCACCTCGAGCAGTATAGTCTCGGCCCACGGGCCTTCGAACTCCACGCTCAGATGCCCTTCGGCGTCCTGCGAGGCGCACACTTGGCGACTGTCATAGCGGTAGCCCTGCAGATAGTTGTAGAACCAGTGCGGGATATAGTCGCACTTCCGCTTCATGAAGTCTATTTCCTCCCGGGTGATAGTCACGCTCTCGAGCATCTTCACCTGCTCGAGCAACGCTTCGGCAAATCCGGGAGGATACACCGTGTTGTCACGGTCGGTAAAGCTGTAGCGCACGCGGGTGCGGGGATAATTGTCGATCACCGCGCAGCACATGGTGAATTTGTACAGATCGTCGTCGGTGAAATGCTTGATTATCTGATGCATGACTTTATCAAAAGGTGAACTGTAATCAAAAAATCGGCACCCCCGCACGGGCGGAAAGTGCCGATCGACTTATGGAACTAATCGATTTTTCAGAGATATTTGCTGAAGTCGGCGTTACGCATGTCGCCGGTCTCGGAAAACGCGTTGTGGAACTCGAAGGCAGCGCGGAGCGTGTGGGGCGTCTGGCCGCCCTTGCCGGCCTTGAGGTAGTCGAGCAGGAGGGGACGGTAGTCGGGGTGCGCGCAGTTGTTGATGATTTCGTAGGCGCGCTCCACGGGATCCTTGTGGCGCAGGTCGGCGATACCCTGGTCGGTCACCACGATATCCACGCTGTGCTCGCTGTGGTCCGGATGGGCCACCATGGGCACTATGTTGCTGATCACGCCGCCCTTCGACACGCTGGGGCATGAGAAGATGCTCAGGAAAGCGTTGCGGGTGAAGTCGCCGCTACCGCCGATACCGTTCATCATGCGGGTGCCCAGCACGTGGGTGGAGTTGACGCCGCCGAAGATATCCACTTCGATTGCGGTGTTCATGGCGATGACGCCCAGTCGGCGGATCACCTCGGGATTGTTGCTTATCTCGGCCGGACGCAGCACAATCTTGTCGTGGAAGTACTTGAGGTCGCGGAAGAGCTCTTCCTCGGTCTGGTCGGAGAAGGTCATCGAGCAGGTGGACGCGAATGTGCACTTGCCCTTCTTGAGCAGTTCGAGCACTGCATCCTGAATCACCTCGGTGTACATCATGAAGTTGGGCAGGCGGGTGCTTTCGCCCAGGTTGTAGAGCACGGCGTTTGCCACGTTGCCCACACCGCTCTGCAGGGGCAGGAACTCCTTGGGCAGGCGTCCGCTCTCATATTCGCTCACGAGGAAGCTCACCACGTTGTCGCCAATCTGCTTGCTCACCTCATCGGGAGCGGTGAAAGGCTTCACGCCGTCGTAGCTGTCGGTGTGCACCACACCCACGATCTTGCGGGGGTCCACCTTCAGAATGGGCGAACCGGCGCGGTCGCTGGGGCTGTAGATGGGTATCTCGCGGCGGCGGGGGGGATCCAGGGGCGTGTACACGTCGTGCATTCCCAGGAGGCTGTGGGGAAGTTTGGCGTTGAGTTCGATAAAGATTTTATCGGCCAGAGCTGCATAAGTGGCCACGTTGCCCACGCCGCAGCCAAGCACGATTTCGCCATCGGTTGTCACGTCGGCTGCCTCGATGATGGCGTAGTCCATCTTGCCGTAGAAGCCGTAGCGCATCTCCTGGGCCATCTCGGAGAGGTGACGGTCGAAGTAGTGCGTGTCGTGGCTGTTGATGCGCTTGCGCAGATCGGGCACGTTCTGATAGGGCGCGCGCATGTTGATGGCGTTGGCGCGGGAGAGCATGCCGTCCACCTTGTCGCTTGTGGATGCGCCCGTGAAGAGATTGATCTTGAACTCACGGCCCTCGGCGTGTTCCTTTTCGGCTATCTGCGCCAGGGCTTGCGAAATGGCTTTGGGCGAACCGGGGGCAGTGAAGCCCGAGGTGCCTATGGTATCGCCATTTTTAATCATTTCGGCGGCTTCCTGAGCCGTCATGTTGTTGAATGCCATTGCGAATGTGTTCGATATATTTCACCGGCGCAGGCCACGCGGGACGTTATTCTCTTGTGCATGCGCCACATTTTTTGTAATTTTGCACAAAATTAATGATTCTTGTGCAATAGCACAAATATTTCGGCAATAAATGACAGAAAAAGCTCCAAACGGTGCATTGCCGCGCCGCTTATTCATAGAAACTTACGGCTGCCAGATGAACGTGGCCGATACGGAGGTGGTAGCCTCGGTGATGCAGATGGCCGGCTATGAGATGGCCGCCGACGTGGCCGATGCCGACGCCATACTGCTCAACACCTGTTCCATCCGCGACAACGCCGAGCAGAAAATCGTGGCTCGCCTCCAATACCTGGCCTCGATGCGCCGCAAGCGCCACGGACGCCTCATCGTGGGCGTGATAGGATGCATGGCCGAGCGCCTGCAGCACGA
>CAMWRI010000128.1 GCA_947176585.1 uncultured Porphyromonadaceae bacterium | reverse complement strand
ACCGCCCCCTATCATGAGTCCCGCTCCTCCGAAAGGAAGAGCGGGACTCTTTTTTTTATCCTTACGATATAATGACCCGTATTTAATTCGCGGTGAAGGATGAGACGCCGCAAAGATTGAGGCGCGATAATGCTATTCCGCCGCGTATTTGAGCACTGTGGGGCTTTCTACATCCACTCCGAATTCTTTGGCACGGGCAAGGATGGCTTTTGCCAGCTTGGGCTTCAAATCTTCAGGGCAGTAGCGGAAATATGCTTCTGCCGCGCGCACATGGGCAGTGTCGGGCATGGGATATTCGCGGCGTTCGGGCAGGCCGAACACACTCGACGGGAGTTCTTTCTTTTCTTCGTAGGAGAGACGGTCGTTCATAATTGTGCTTCTTTTTTATGATTGAACGCCGGCCGGTTGTAAAAGTTGCATAAGTGCGCTATTTTTTATAACTTTGCACTAAAGAAACAAATCGTAATACGAAATACTTTTTATGGCAACAACAGCTGATTTTAAGAATGGTATGTGCCTCGACATCGATGGCCAGTACTACTTCATCGTGGAATTCCTGCATGTGAAACCCGGCAAAGGTCCGGCTTTCGTTCGCACCAAACTGAAAAACGTGCGCACCGGCCGAATCCTCGACAAGACCTGGAACTCGGGCGTGAAGGTGGAAGAAGTGCGCATCGAGCGTCGCCCCTACCAGTTCTCCTACAAGGACGACATGGGCTACCACTTCCTCCATACCGAGACCTGGGAGGAAATCATCGTGCCCGGCGAAAGCATCGAGGGCGTGCAGTTCCTGAAGGACGGCGACATTTGCGAGGCTATGGTGCATGCAGCTAGCGAGACCGTGCTCACCTGCGAGATGCCCACCAGCGTAGTGCTCGAAATCACCTATACCGAACCCGGCATCAAGGGCGATACCGCCACCAACACCCTCAAGCCTGCCACCGTAGAGACCGGTGCCGAGGTGCGCGTGCCCCTCTTCTGCAATATCGGCGACAAGGTGAAGATCGACACCCGCGACGGCAGCTACGTGGAACGTATCAAAGCCTGATAGCTCTTTGACGCAAAACAAAAGCAGGGGCACCACTTGATGTGGCGCCCCTGTTGTTTTATGGGTTCAGGCGATCAGTCTTTCTTGAAGGTGGCCTTGTAGCATACAGCTGCAAGAAGAGCACCCACCACAGGACCAACGATCATGATCCAAAGGTCGCCCATGCCGTTGCCGAAAAGGGCGGGACCGAAACTGCGGGCGGGGTTGACGGAGCAGTTGTCGACGGGGATGCCAACGATGTTGACGAGGCCAAGGCAAAGTCCGATGGCAGCGCCTGCGAGGTTGCCTGCGCCGCGTTTGGCGTCGGTGGCGCACAGAATCACGTAGATGAAGAAGAAGGTGAGCAGACCTTCGGCGAGGAGTGCCAGGCCAGTGGTTGCGCCGGGCTGGAGCACGTTGGCAGCAAGGCTTGCGCCGGCATCGGGGGTGGTGCCGCCGAAGTTGTAGCCGGGAGCGAGAGCCACGAATGCTGCGAGCAGGCCGGCACCGATGGTGGCACCGATGAGCTGGCTTACGATATAGCCGAGGCATTCGCCGGCTTTCATGCGACCGGAGAAGAGCATGGCCAGAGACACGGCGGGATTGACGTGGCAACCGGAGATGTTGCCGATAGCGTAGCAGAGACCGAAGAGAACGAGGCCGAAGCAGAGACCGATGCCGAGAACGCCGATGGCGGGGCCGGCAAGAACTGCGCTACCGCAGGCGAGGAGCACGAGGAACATTGTGCCTACGCCTTCTGCAAAGTACTTTGTCATGGTTGTAGTGAATTTGTTAATAAAAAGTGTTTAATTTTTAAAATATGTGCGTAATTTTGCCCAAAGATACGTTATTATGACTGAATATCCAACTTTTAGGTCAAAATATTATGGATTCAATGCCTGATAAGTCCCCAAATCTGCCTGTTGAGACGCATCCGTGGGAGCCTTTTATGCCTCAGGGCGCCCGAGTGCTCATAATGGGCACATTCCCTCCTGCCCCCAAGCGGTGGAGCATGGATTTCTATTATCCCAATCCCACCAATGATTTCTGGCGCATCGCCGGCCTTGTGTTTCTGGGCGATGTACAGGCGCTATATGATGCTGCTGAGAAGCGTTTCAGGCTCGACGACGTGAAGAAGCTCATGACGGTCCACCATATCGCTCTGCACGACACATGCCGTCGCATACGCCGCCTGCAGGGCAATGCTTCCGACAAGTTCCTCGAGGTGGTGGAGCCGGTAGACCTGCACGCGCTTCTTGCCGCCATGCCTGAATGCCGCGACATTGCCACTACGGGAGAGAAGGCGGCGGGTGTGGTGGCGGCCCTGACAGGCTCGGAAGTGCCCCGCATGGGCGAGTACGTCGAAGCAGTGGCCTACGGCCGTCCGTTGCGCGTGTGGCGCATGCCTTCCACATCGCGTGCATATCCGCTCAAACTTGAGAAAAAAGCCGCATATTACCGCACGATGTGGGAGAGTTGCGGCTGTATGTAGAACGATTGGCACCCTTCGGTTGTTATAATTATATAGTTTCAACCATATTTATTTCTCTCTCCTCTATATATGAAAGATATCTGCTCCACACTGTTTGATATACCCACCGCTGTATCGCTTGAACCGGCTGCCGGAAAGTTGCTCATTTCAGAGCCTTTTCTCGAAGAAAATTGCTTCACTCATTCTGTGGTGTCGCTCATAGACTATGATGTGACGGGCGGTGCGATAGGCGTTGTGCTTAACCATAAATCCCCATCCACGCTTGCAGAAGTGCTCGACGATGATTCCGTGAAAGCGGATGTGCCGGTGTACTGCGGCGGTCCCATGGCTCTCGACCGAGTTTTTTTTCTGCACAATCTCGGGCCCGACATCATTCCCGGCTCGCGGCCGTATGCCCCCGGCCTATATGTGGGTGGCGAGTTCTCGGCAGTGCTGGACTATCTCAACAGCGGATATCCTGCCGATGGATGCGTGCGATTCTTCGTGGGCTACAGCAGCTGGGAAAGTGGCCAACTCGAGCGCGAACTGGCGGAAGGATCATGGGCCGTGAGCGACAGCCCGGCCGATTCGTCGGAGTTGCTGCGCAACACGGGCGACGCTTTCTGGCACCGCCGCGTGCGCGACCTGGGCGAAGCCTTCCGTGCGTGGCGCCTTGTGCCCCGCATGACGTGTGCCAACTGATGCAGGCAGCCCCGGCGGCTTGCCTCAAACATTTTTATTCTGAAAATGTTTTAATAGTAGTTGGCCGTGCGTCAATTAATTACTAATTTTGCGGAACAAATTAAATGTCTAACATATAAATGAACGCTTATGAACACTGAAACAATTGGAATGAACGCAGGCGCCGTATGGACGGCCCTCAGCACTGCCGACGCCCTGGGCGTGAAGCAGATCAAGAAGATGACCAAACTCAAGGATAAAGAAGTATTCGCAGCTCTTGGATGGCTTGCCCGCGAGGGCAAGGTGGAGATTGCTCCGGACCCCAAGGATGAAAAGGAATTCATCGTGAGCCTTCTCTAATCCCTGATGTTATAGATACAAAGCGGGCGTAGCCAACCGGCCACGCCCGCTTTGTATCCGTGTATATGTCAGGGTCAGTACACCAGCTCGAGATCATCGATCCACATTGTGGAGCCGTTGCCGCCGGCGAAGTAGTCGCCACCCTTCGAGGCGGAAGCGGTGCACAGGATGTAGGTGGGAATCACGTCAGTGCGGTTGTAGTTGATGGGGATTGTGAATTCCACCATTGCGTCGCCCGAAGTGGCGCCGAACACTTTCTCGCCGTAGGCAATCACATTGGAAGCATCTTTGTCGAACAGGTGAACGCTCTTAGTGTTCACCATCACGGGAAAATCGGGATACTTGGTCTTGTATTCAGAATCCATTTGCACGTCGCTTGCATCGAGCAGAGCGATATAGATGATGCCTTTGTCCATATCTCCCTTTATGTAGCCCTGGTCCGTCTTTTCGCTCGTGATTGCTACGGGCGAATACTTTACGTAGCCCTTGAGTGCCACGGGGCGTGCCGTGAAAGGACGACCCCATCCCAGCAGACCGTTGGTGCCGAGAGTTTCGAGGTATTTTCCTATGAAGATGTTACCGGCAGCGAATTTACCGAGTGAGCCCACTCCCACGAACTGCGAGGCGAGCTTGGCCGAGTATTGGCCGTTGTGCTTCACGTCGCCGTCGGGAAGCGTCACGTTCTTGCTCATAGTGGACGAGCCCTGGTTGCCGCAATCCCAGAACATTTCTCCGCCTTTGGCATGGATCAGGTAATATTTCTGGCTCTCCGTGTCCCATTCCTCGAAGCCTGCGTTGGGCAGCTGGGGAGTGGAGCCGGTGGTGAAGCGCTGTATATCATCGCTCATGTATTCCGAGCCGTCGGCCAGAGTGCAGCTTATGGTGTACTCATAGTCGGTTTCGGGTTTCAGGCCCGTAACCTCGGCGGTGTAGAACGTGCTGCGCGATTCTGACGAAGAGGGTGCAACCTGTGTCCATGCCTGCGTGCCGCGCTCGCGGTGGTTGAACATCACATTTGTGGCGCCACTCTGGCGTATGGTACCTGTGAGGGTGGCTTTTGTGGCCCATGCAGCGCCTTCGGCCAAAGGCTCTACGCGCACAGGAGTGCCGTTGATTTCGAGCTTGAGGACGCCTGTGGATGTCTTGCCGTTCTCGTCCGTAGCGGTTACGGTGAACTCGTAGTAGCCGTCCGGCATGGCATCCGTCATGGTGGGCTCGAAGTTTATCTTCATGCTGCTGTTGTCGGCATCCGGATAATACGTGTAGATGAAGTTTATACCCTTGCTGTTCATCTGGTCGCGTATATCATCTGAAATAGCCATCAGATCGAAGTCGCTACCCTTGGGCTCGATATAGTCGTCGAGATAGTCGCCGTCGAGCACAACCGATTTCAGAGTCGAGGATGCACCCACAAACAGCGAGATGCGACCCACGGCTTCGGGCTCTCTCACGAGGGTGTTGTTGATGTTGAAGCCCAGACCCGAGATGGTGGGAGCCATGGAAATCACCACGTCGTGATTGTCGCCCAGAGGTTCGTCCTCCACCTCGATATCGAAGAAACCGCCGCCTATCTCCTGATCGTTGGATGTATAGGTGATGTGAAGCACATATTCGGTGGCGGGTTTCACACCGGGTATTACGCCCGTTTTCACGAGAGTTTCGCCGTCGAGCTTCGTGCCCGTGAGGGTATATTCGAGGTCGGTGGCCCTGCTGTTCATCATGAAGTAGCCCTTGCGGGTGTCGTTGCCTTCGAATGTGAGCGTGCCAGCCACATGGCCCACGGTCACAGAGTAGTCCGACAGCACCTCGGCCACATTCTCGTCGAAATTAACGGAAGCCACCACATTGGCTATCTTGCACACGAGATCCACCGAGGAGCTTTTGCCTGCGGTGATGCTGAATGCCGTGGAGCCTTTGAAGTAGCGGTCGTCGAACGAAGCGGGCACGCTGTCGCCGGTCCAGCCGCTGAGGATGTAGTTTCCGGAAAGCAGCCCTATGGAGGCGGGCAGGTCTGCCGCACCTTTGTATTGGCGAACCACGCCTTTGTCGTTGGAAATCTGAATCAACAGCTTATCTGCCAGATCTTCGCCGGTGGCAGCCCGAGACTGCACCTTAACGTCGCCACGCACGATAGTGTTGATCGTGAGAGTTCCTTCACCGGCCACTTCGTCGGCGTTCCACGCATCGCTGCAAGAGGCAAGCCCCAGAGAGGCAAGCAACGCAGCAGCTATAGTGATAAATTTTGCTTTCATGACGTGTTACTCTTTGACGAAGGTTAATTTGCGGGTCTCTGCGGTGGCAGGCTTTCCATTATCCTCCACCAGCAGCGTGAAGCTGTGCACACCGGGGAACGCATCGAGCAGCGGCACAAGGCCGGTGATGTCGAAGGGTACTTCGGTCTGTCCCTTCACCTCGTCCTTCACTTTGAGGCCTATGCTTGAAAGAGCTTCGGCCAGCTCTTCAGTTTCGGGATTGGCGAGGTCAAATTCGGTTGGCATAAGTTCTGCAACGGAAGCGAGGAAATTTTCGTCGTCGGATTTAATCTTCACCATAAGTTTGGCAATGGGAT
>CAMWRI010000127.1 GCA_947176585.1 uncultured Porphyromonadaceae bacterium | reverse complement strand
GCAAAATCATCAAGGCGGTTGACGAGAAAGGCAACAAGCGCTACGACTTCCAGTTCATCAACAAGCGCGGCTACAAAACCACTATCGAGGGCCTGAGCGAGAAGTTCAATCCCGAGTACTGGAACTATGCCAAGCTGATCTCGGGAGTGCTGCGCTACGGCATGCCTGTGGATCAGGTGCTCAAGCTCGTGGGCAGTCTCGAACTCGACTCCCAGAGCATCAACACGTGGAAGATGGGTGTGGAGCGTGCGCTCAAGAAGTATCTGCCCAACGGCACTCAGGCCAGTGGCCAGAAGTGTCCCAAGTGTGGCCAGGAAACGCTCGTATACCAGGAGGGCTGCCTCATCTGCACATCTTGCGGCACAAGCAAATGCGGCTGATCGGCGCAGGATACTTCCTGAATCTTAAAAATCTTTAAAAAGGCGCGAAACTCGCGCCTTTTTTATACTTTTACAAAAAGATTATATCACAACTTACCACCATGAAATTAACTCTACATATCGACTACCACACACAGTGGGGCGAAAGCCTCAAGGTGTGCGGCACTACCGGCGCCGAATGGCCGATGCAACCCAAGGCCGGCACCGACCGGTGGATTGCCCATTTGGATATTGAAGCCAAGGATTTGCACCTGGAGTATAACTATACAGTGGTGCGCGACGGAGCTGTGGTGCGCCGCGAGTGGGGTGGTCCGCATGTGCTTGACTGCTCGGGCGACGTTCACTGCTGCACGGTGATCGACCACTGGAACGATATGCCTGCCGACAAACCGTTCTACTCATCGGCGTTCACATCCTGCGTGTTCCGCCGTGAATCGCCGGCAGCGAATCGTCCGGAGGCAATGGCCGGCAAGGTGCTCTTCGAGGTGGAGGCTCCCATGGTGGCGCCCGGCCACGTGCTTGCGCTCAGCGGCTCAACTCCCTCGTTGGGATCGTGGAACACGGAGAAAGCCGTGCGCATGAACGATGCCGCATTTTCTCTATGGACGGCGTCGGTGGATGCGCGGGATCTCACTGCTGCCAGCGAATTCAAGTTTGTGGTATTAGACGCTGCCGACGGCCATGTGGTGGCGTGGGAAAACGGACAGAACCGCCGTCTGGGCATTGCTCCTGCAATCGGAGAGGCTACGGTGGTGGCCGGTATGCGCATTCGCAATCCTTTCGGCCACTGGAAGGGTGCAGGCGTGGCAATCCCGGTATTTGCTCTGCGCAGCAACGACGATTTCGGCGTCGGGGACTTCTACGACCTCAAGAGCATGATCGACTGGGCCGCTCTCACCGGCCAGCGTTTCGTACAGATCCTGCCTATCAACGACACCACCATGACCCATACATGGATGGATTCGTATCCTTATAACGCCAATTCCACCTTCGCGCTTCATCCCATGTATCTGCGCCTTCAGGAGCTGGGCCGCCTCAAGAGCAAGGAGCGCCGCGCGCACTATGCCCGTATGGCAGCCGAGCTCAACGCTCTGCCGCAGATCGACTATGAGCGCGTGAACGAAGGCAAGATTGCATACTTCCGTGAGATTTTTGCCCAGGAAGGAGGCAAGGTGCTTGCATCGCGCCCTTATAAAGCCTTCTATAAGGCCAATCGATCGTGGCTGCTGCCCTACGCGGCCTTCTGCGTGCTTCGCGATCGCTACGGCACCCCCGACTTCCACGAATGGCCCCAGCATGCCGTTTACGACGCTGCCGAGATTGAAAAATTCGCCGCCGAAAATGCTGCCGAAATGGACTATGTGTGCTATCTCCAATATAACCTCGACAAGCAGATGCGCCACGTGGCCGCTTATGCTTCGGAGCACGGTGTGGCCATCAAGGGCGACATCCCCATCGGCATCTCGCGCACCAGCGCCGATGCGTGGCAGAGTCCGGAGCTCTTCAACATGGATTCGCAGGCCGGCGCGCCGCCGGACAATTTCTCCGTGCTGGGCCAGAACTGGGGTTTCCCCACTTACAACTGGGACGTGATGGCTCGAGACGGCTATGCATGGTGGAAGGCCCGCTTCCGCAAGATGAGCGAGTATTTCGATGCCTACCGCATCGACCACGTGCTGGGCTTCTTCCGCATATGGCAGATACCCATGGATGCCATTCACGGCTTGCTGGGCGTGTTCAATCCCGCGCTCCCCTTTACGCCCGACGAACTCAGCCGCCAATATGACTTTTGGATCAATCCGTCGCGCCACACTCGCCCGTATATCGCCGACTGGTTCCTGGCCGACCTCTTCGGCGACAAGACAGGCGAGGCGCGCGAGCGCTTCCTTATTCCGCAAGGCGACGGCACGTATGCCCTGCGCCCGGAATTCGACACACAGCGCAAGGTGGCCGTATATTTCGCCGATCTCGACAAGACCGAGGAAAACACCGCTCTGTGCAACGCCCTCATGCTGCTTATCGACGACGTTCTTTTCATTGAAGATCCTGTTGAGCGTGGCAAGTATCATCCCCGCATCTCGGCGCAGCACAGTTACGTCTACCGTTCTCTCAACGACTATGAGCGCAGCTGTTTCGACCGCCTCTACAACGACTTCTTCTATCATCGCCACGACGCTTTCTGGCACGAAAAAGCCATGGCCAAGCTGCCCCCGCTCATCGATGCCACGAGCATGCTCGTGTGTGCCGAGGATCTGGGTATGATTCCCCACTGTGTTCCGTCCGTGATGCACGCCCTCGAGATTCTGTCGCTCGAGATTCAGCGCATGCCCAAGGATCCCGGCACTGAATTCGGCCACACCGAGAGCTATCCCTACTACAGCGTGTGCACTACCTCCACCCACGATATGGGAGGCATCCGCCAGTGGTGGGAAGAAGACCGCGCAGCCACCCAGCGCTTCTACAACCACGTGTTGCACGAGCCGGGCCAGGCACCCTATTTCGCCGAGCCCTGGGTGTGCCGCCGCATTATCGACAAGCATCTGTATTCCCCCTCCATGCTGTGCATTCTGCCGCTTCAGGACTGGCTGAGCATCGACGGCCATCTGCGCCGCCACGACCCGCGTGAGGAGCAGATCAATGTGCCTGCCAATTCGCGCCACTACTGGCGCTACCGCATGCACCTAACCCTCGAGCAGCTTCTTGACGCCCACAATTTCAACGACGAACTCCGCTCCGCCATTGCCCACAGCGGCCGATAGCTTCGAGCAGAGTCTTGCGGCGCAGAGACGGGTTTGATTATTAATACAGTTGTCCCCGCACATCCGTGCGGGGACAACTGCATGTGCACATAAGTAAACGTAAATTATTCTGAAAGTTTTGCAGATTGGGAATTAATTTATACCTTTGCCGCGCAGACCGTCAAGCAGAAGCCCGGTCAAGGGCAAAGCGGGTGGGGCTGCAGACATAATTTTTGAAAGCGTATACTCGACGCTCTTTCTTGACCATCTGAAACTTCGCAACTTTCAATTGCCGGCAAGAATGTAGCAAACGGTAGACGCCTTGTGGATATGTATATTTCGTCTTCAAGCGACGCGAGAGCGCCGCGCGGAGATGCGTATTCATATACCGCGTGAGGCTTCTGCAGGTTTGCTCGTTCCTCGGTAATGGGCAATGCGAAGGCCTCAGATGGTGGAACGGGCAAACAGTATGGCCCTCACGCTTTTTATTTATCTCAACATCAGCTTTTTAGGTGGCCGAAGGCTAAGGAGACAACCAAATCCTATGAAAAAAACACTCAACCTCCTCATGCTGCTTTGGCTCGTGGCACTCACGGCATGCAGCGCCGACGAACCAAAAACCATCTCGGCTACCGAGGACTACAACCGCGAGTTCGTAAGGGAATTCGGCGTGCCTGCAGCCGGCCACGATTTCTCGATGGCCACAACAGCCGGCCTTAAGGTTTCGACGCTTAAGGGCGACCACATCACCGTCACAGCCGAAATCGACGGCGAGGAATACCTGTTCGCCGACTGCTACGTGCCCGTAGGCACCACCGCCATTCCCGTAACCATCCCTCGCACCGTTTCGCAGCTCAAACTCGCAACTACGCGCGGCGAACGCACCGTGGCAACAAATGCCCTGGTGAATCTTGACGAAATCACCACCGAGACCTCACGTCTCGCTGCTCCGCAAAACGCCGACGGCAATCCCTATATCGCATTTAAGGTTTCAGATTTGCTTAAAAACTTTTTTGAGAAGAATAAGAGCGCATACCACTATGATTATCCTACGTCACGGGTGTGGTATAATTTCATGTTTGAACGAGCCCAAACCGGCTATCTGTTTCCGATATATTGGCGAAAGGATAAGGACGGGTATAGCGATTATAAAGTGCAATTCTCGGTATCGGAGTATGGCAAGAATATCAGTGTAAAAAGTGCCGATATCATATTTGATGAGACTACAGATCCCAATCGAATGTTCCCTGGGCTGAGATATAGTCCGGTGTATGATTCTGTGGATGATATACCCGCTATGAACTTGAACAGCAACTTTTTTTGCAACAATAATTCACAGCAGGAAGCATTCCCTAAAGATTTTGATAAATTGATTATAAGCCGTGGTATCAGAATAGAGGATTACTATGACCCTACGCTTACTCTAAGTAAGAACCCGTGGTACATAGAGGTTAAATACGGCTTTAATGAAGCGGGAGAGTATTCCATGACCTCGGAAAGCCCTTATAGAAATGTTGCTTTCTGGAATGGTAATTATTACGATATGCCCCTCAAATATCTGCCTTTCGCAAATTATGGAGCGTTAGAATTTTCTGCCACGCCAAAGGAGGATGTTTATATTTATGATGAAATGAATGAACAATGCAGGCAGTCCGGCAAGTTTACTAAACTCGTTAACCGAGCCTTCATAATCGGCTTTAATACCGCGCCCACATCCACTGCTTTTGCCGACGACCGTGATTATGGTGATGTAGTTTTCTTATGGGTAGGAGACGATTATAAATCCTCCGCAACATCGACAACAACCACGAGGGGTTATTCTTGGACCATCGCAGCAGAAGATCTCGGCGCTACCGACGACTGGGATTTCAATGATGCTGTTTTTAAGTTCACCGATCAGATAAAAGACCTTAATACCGAAAACTATTGTTCCAATTATAGACTTGTTGAATGTGGACCGCGTGATGCGCAACCTGTGCGAGTGATTACGGTCAAGCCTCATGCTGCCGGTGGCACGATGCCTTTATATATTACTTATACGGGTAAAGTAGGAAAGGATATACCCAAAATCCCTAGTGGTAAATCTACCTCTATAAGTAAAGATGAATCGGCCGACATTATGTACAGCGATGCAAATAATGCTCTTAAGAATTTGATGACAGACGACTATTTCCAAGAGGGCACTTATATTGTAGGCAAAGAGATTCACTCATGGCTTGGCTCCGATTCATACACCACAATGATAAACACCGGCGAGAAAAATCAAAATATTGGTGCTGAGGGTATTTCGTTTGCTATCCCTGTTGACACAGACCTTGGGCTTGAGGCAAAAATCTATGATAAGGACAGCCAGCAGTATACCACGGGGTCGCTGTTGGGCTCCACAAAAAATAAGACGCTGTGCGGCTTCGCCGTACTTGTGGACAGAAACAACACCATCGGCATCAATGAGCTTTCTATGCATCGTGCAGATAATATTATCATGGGAGAAGGGACTTACGTCATAGGCAAGCCCGACCATGAAAATGGCGAAGTTGCGCCTCAGATGATTCTCGTGGCAGAATTTAACTGGCAATGGCCTCGGGAGCGTGTTAAGATAAGCGATGCCTATCCCGATTTCGCTGCGTGGCTCGCCGATCCATCCGTAGTATGGACCTCAAATAAAGTCAATGAAAACGTAACCTACTAAATAAATCCAAATTCAATCACCCGAAAGAGCCAGCTTGTGAAAGCCGGCTCTTTTTATAAGCGCAGCCCGCATCTCGATGATATGAACCGCTGTTAGCTCAGGCCGAAGAGCCCTAATCCCCGGGGGAGGTGCTACGAGAGTCAGCCCTTATGTGATTTATTCGTCTTATAAGATTTATATGTCTTATAATCTTATATGAGGTAAAAACGGCCGATTCCGTAGTGCGGAATCGGCCGTTGATGCTGCTGAACGCCGGGAATCAGAAGGGGAGGGTGAAGTCGGCGAATTCGAGGTCTTTGGAGGCTGTCTCATATACACAACTGACGCAGCCGACGAATAG
>CAMWRI010000126.1 GCA_947176585.1 uncultured Porphyromonadaceae bacterium | reverse complement strand
CTGACGTCGGTTGCTAATCTTGTTGCGCCTGTAATGATCCTCTGCGTTGGCGCTGCCGTTCACATACCCGAGGCCCCGTTCTCGCAGGTATTCTTCAATCTCCATACGTGAGCAGTCGAGTAACGGACGCACCACATAGTCGCGCCTGTACGACATGCCGGTTAAACCGGCGATACCTGTGCCGCGTGCAAGATTCAGGAAAAACGTCTCCACGTTATCCTCGCGGTGATGCCCCACGGCCACGTCGTCGGCCCGCAGCAGCGTGAGAAGCTCCTCGAACCACTCATAACGCAACCGTCGGCAAGCCATCTCCACGCTCTCGCCGGTAACAGCCATCGCAGCTTGCACATTGAAATCCTTGATATACAAGTCGACACCCAATTTTTCAGTTAGCTGTTCCACGAATCTCATATCGCGGGTACTCTCTTCTCCGCGCAGGTGAAAATTGCAATGGGCGGCCACGCACTGATAGCCCTCCTCACACATAATCGAGAGAAGAGCCACCGAATCCGCTCCCCCGCTCACGGCCACTACTACGGGGAGATCGGCGCGCAGCCGCAGCCGTTCGCGCAGCGTACGCCTTACTATAGTCCTGAATTCATTCACTTTGCAAAGTTAAGATTAATATCGCGATCAGGGGTACTGTCTTAAAAGATTTTTGCAAAATCTTTCCTATTTCCTATTTATTTAGTACTTTTGCGCAAGAATTAAAAGGTGCTTATATAACGACCGATATACGATATGATCGACAAGATAAAATCCCTGCGCGCTCTAATCGAAGGAGCAACGGCCGGCAGTGCCGAAGAAGTTGAAGCCCTCCGCATAAAGTATCTCAGCAAAAAAGGCGAGATATCGCAGCTGATGGCCGACTTCCGCAACGTGCCGGCCGAGCAGAAACGAGAGATTGGCCAGGCAATCAATGAACTCAAGAATTTTGCTACGGAGCGCATTAATGCCCTGCGCGATGCCGCGATGAGTGCCGATGCAGCCGCCGAAGCTGCGGCTCTTGACCTCACCCGCACTCCGGTGCCGTCGCCAATGGGTACGCGCCATCCCCTCTCGCTCATTCGCGAAGAAATCGTGGCTATCTTCCGCCGCCTCGGCTTCTCGATTGCCGACGGTCCTGAAATTGAAGACGACTGGCACGTGTTCTCGGCTCTTAATTTCGCCGAGGATCATCCTGCCCGCGACATGCAGGACACGTTCTTCATCAATGCCTCGCCCGAAGTGGTGCTTCGCACCCACACATCTTCCGTGCAGACTCGCATTATGGAGCACACCCAGCCTCCAATACGTATTATTTGCCCCGGACGTGTGTACCGCAACGAGGCCATATCGGCCCGCGCCCACTGCTTCTTCCACCAGGTGGAGGCCCTGTATGTTGATCGCGATGTAACGTTTGCCGACCTGCGTCAGACGCTTCTATACTTCGCCCGCGAGATGTTCGGTCCCGACACCAAGATACGCCTGCGTCCCAGCTATTTCCCCTTCACCGAGCCTTCGGCCGAGATGGATATCAGCTGCAATCTCTGCGGAGGCAAAGGATGCTCGTTCTGCAAGCACACAGGCTGGGTGGAAATCCTCGGATGCGGAATGGTAGATCCCAATGTGCTGAAATCCTGCGGTATCGATCCGGAAGTATATTCCGGATTCGCGCTGGGCATGGGTGTTGAACGCATCGCCAACCTCAAGTATCGCGTGAACGACCTGCGCCTCTTCTCCGAAAACGACGCACGCTTCCTCGACGAATTCACAGCCCTGCGCTGAAATGACGCTTAAACAACGCTACGACGAGGCCCTGCGCTACTTCTCGGAGGTAATGCCAGAGCCGCATACCGAGTTGCACTTCGACACGCCCTTTCAGTTGCTTGTGGCCGTGATTTTGTCGGCGCAGTGCACTGATAAGCGTGTGAACATGATCACTCCGGCCCTCTTCGAAGCGTATCCTACTGCCGGGGACATGGCCAAGGCCACACCTGAAGAAATTCTGCCCTACATCGCGTCCGTATCATATCCCAACAACAAAGCCAAGTCGCTCGCCGGGATGGCCCGGATGCTGCACGACGAATTCAACGATCAGGTGCCGGATTCGATGGATCAGCTACTCAAAATTCCCGGCGTGGGACGCAAGACCGCCAACGTAATCCTTTCTGTTGTATTTGGCAAGGCTGCAATGGCCGTAGATACCCATGTGTTCCGCGTGGCCGAAAGAATAGGACTCACCACCGGCAGCACATCTCCGCTCGCCACCGAGCAGACCCTGATGAAGCATATCCCGGAGAATCTCGTGGGGAAAGCCCACCATTGGCTCATTCTCCACGGTAGATACACCTGCAAGGCGCGCAAGCCCGAGTGCGGCACATGCGGCTTGGCTCCAGCGTGCCGTTACTATCAAAAGAATCAACACGAAGTCCGATAAAGCTGAAATGGACGAGCTTTTTATCAATATTATAGAAATTCTTGGCACCGCAGCCTTTGCCATCTCAGGCATCAGGCTGTCTGCGGCAAGAAGATTCGACTGGTTCGGGGCCTATGTTGTGGGTCTCGTAACGGCCATCGGCGGCGGAACCCTGCGCGACATTATTCTGGATCTCCCCGTGTTCTGGATGCTGTCGCCGGTATATCTCATCGTCACGGGCATTGCCCTTGTTGCAGTGCTGATATTCAGGCAGGCGCTCGTCAAGGGGATGCGCACGCTTTTCATATTCGATGCCATAGGTCTGGCATTGTTTGTGGTTGTGGGCGTGCAGCGCACGCTCGCCGCAGGCTGGCCCGTGTGGGTGGCTCTGGTGATGGGCACCATCACCGGCTCTTTCGGCGGTATCATCCGCGATATACTTATCAATGAGCAACCCCTGTTTTTCCGCAAGGATATCTACGCAACAGCCTGCCTCGCAGGGGGCGCAGTGTACTGCCTGCTCATACAGCCCTGGTGGAGCGACATCGTGCCCCAGGTGGCATGTGCCGTCACCGTTATTGGCCTGCGCGTTGCCGCTGTCCACTTCAACTGGTCGCTACCTATCCTTAAGGTGGACCGCAACCTGCTGCCCGAAGAAAAAAACTATACTCATGAGCAGGAATAGACGCAGCGTGCTGCAATTCGTGCGGTTTTGTGTCGTGGGTGTGCTCAACACCTGCGTCACACTCATAGTGATATACGTGTGCAAATCCTGGCTGGGGGTTAACCCCTACCTGTCCAATGCCCTGGGCTATATCTGCGGCCTTATCAATTCCTTCCTGTGGAACAAGCAATGGGTATTCCGCTCGTCCAGCGGATATAAAGGAGAGGCCGCCAGATTTGCCGCCGGCTTCGCGCTGTGCTATGCGTTGCAGCTTCTTGTGGTGTGGGTGATATCCCACGGCAGCTTCGGCGAGCGCGAATTTCCTATTGGCTCGTTCGTGCTGTCGGGCTACGGAGTGGCCACCCTCGTGGGCAACGTTGTGTATACGGCGTGTAATTTCGCCTACAACAAGATTGTCACCTTCAAGGCATCAGAACAGCAATAGCTGCACACCCTCGCGTTTTCTCAAATAAAGATTGAGCACCCGGCTCCACCCCTGTGTCACATTGCGCAGGGTGATTCGTATCATCCCTGCCGCGTCTCCGAAAAGCTGTCTCAGCCTGGCTATAATATCGGATGTGGAAATAACGCCACTCATGCGTATATTGGCTATGCTGCGGCCATGAAGGGTTGCTGTTGCAAATACGATGTCGTTGATGTCGATTGAGTTCATAATTCTGTGGTGTTGATGTTTACGCCACAAAATTACGAACACACCTGTGCAACTTTATTGCACAGGTGTGTTAAAATACATTATGAAATTGCCTCTTAATCCTGCATTTCAAGCGGCAGGCAGTGCATCATGTAGTTTCGGGCATCATTCCACGGCACGTAGAGCTGGTCGCTGTTTGGCAGCAGGGGAAGCGGCTTTTCGTTCAGCGAAGCCCTCATGTAATACTTTCCCGTTTTCACGCTGCGAAACAGCACAAGTTGCAGATTGGCGGCCATAGGCACTATATCAAAGTCGCGCCAGTGCAGTGCCACGGTGTCGAAATAGTTGGTGAGGTAATAGCATCCTTTCAGGCGCATGAGCGACAGCAGCGGCATCAGTGTTTCGGCATGCCCGAAGCGCAGGCGCACGCTCGTCAAATCGTTGCCTGATATATACTCGTCGGTGGTACGCACCAGATTCAGCACCAGCTCCGCAGCAATCTCAGCCGGCACGGAGCTCACCGTTGAGGCCGAATATCTCAGATACTGACGCAGATTGAAGCACGACCACACCGCATTCAGCTCCTCGGGAGTGAAAAACACGAGCGGATCCACCTCCACCGACATCGCGGAGCAACCCGCCACCACTGCCCATTCGCTATATGCGAGCTGCCGGATATGATCGGCATTGTCGAACGGATAATTCTTGCCCAACGCACGCATAATGGCTCCCGTGGGGCATGTGTTGTCGAAATACACCGCATAGGCGGGTTCCCACACCTTCCGGTCGCGGAACTCGATATATGCCTCCACCGTGTCGAACGGACGCATAAGCGGCGACGTGCCGTGGCCCGTGAGGGTGCGGAACGTGGATGCATTGTTCAACCTGTCAAGCCGATGCGTGAAGCTGTACATGCTCATCATCGCGCGCGGAGAATAGCTTGAAAGAGCCTCCACAACCTTCCCCTTGCCGAACAGCGCGGGATAATTGCGGTACATGCGGGTGGCTATACCGGCCTGTTCGGCCATTCCCAGCGAATCAAGCGCGCCCCACCGGCCATCGCTCAGCGAGATCACACGCTCAGTGAGTCGCAGCAGATTGCGGCCTATCGACGTGATCGTGCCCAGCGAATCGGCTTTCATCAGAGCCGCCTTCAGTTGGCGGCAATTCGATGCCGACGCCGGGTAGCGGGCGCCGTGGCGCCCCACGTGGTTTACAAACACAGCCTCGAGGCTGTCGGGATGCTCCTCCGGAGCCACATTTGCAGGATAAGGCGTGAGCGAGCCTTCACACTGCCGGATATTGTAGTTCGTGGCCATAGGGTCGGCGGCGAGCACGCGCAAAGCCCCGCAGGCAAGGAAAAATATAATAACAAATCTTTTCATCATAGCATTTTAACGCTCAAAATTACAAAATTTCGCATTAAATAATTAACTTTGTGGCTCTAAAATGATGAAATATGACATTTAAACACATTTTTTTCGCGTTAATAGCTGCCGGCGCCTTCTCCTCGTGCGTATCGGACGATAAGAAAACCGACGTGGATTGGGTGCCCGAATTCAGCGACTTCAACTCCCAAGGCTACTGGACCGACTGCTACAAGCCCGGCACCACAGGCGTTGTGGTGAGCGACATGCTCTTCTCGCACAGCGTGGAAAGCTACGACTACGACGGCGTCACATATTCCTCATGGTTCGGATTTTGCCCCTCAAAGGTGAACGACACAGCCGACCACAGCGACGACTGGACCTCCCATCAGTGGGCATCCATCGCCGGAGGCGGCGTGGGCGGTCCTGACTCCCCCTACATCGTGGCCTGCTGGAACACAACGAATGCCAACTCGTGCACGCTCTCCCTCGCAGATCACGGCGTGTTCTACCCCGACGACCTCTATGTGACCAACACCACCTACGGCTACTATGCCATGAAAAACGGCACAGCCTTCAGCCGCGCCTTCGGTCCCGACGACCGCTGCATGCTCGAAATCACCGGCTATCTCAACGGCGTAAAGAAATTCTCTACCATTGAGATTTTCCTCGCCCGCGGCACCGACATACTCGACACCTGGAAAAACATCGAGGTGAGCAAACTCGGATCCGTCGATACAATGGTCTTCACCATGACCTCCACCGACAGCGGACAATGGGGTATGAACACCCCCGCCTACTTCTGCATCGGCTCCATGGGCTACACCGAAATGGCCGACTATAACGACTGATTCCACACCCGTATTCTTAAATAAGCATCAAGGACGCACAGATTGTGTGTCCTTTGTTTTTTTACGTATTGAGCCATTGAGGAACGGCCTCTAAAAATTCGCTCCTATAATCGCGCATTTGCATCGCGCTGTTTTTCAATATGATGCAGATAATTTCACGTGAATCGCGTCACGCTGTGCGCGATTATAGGTTATTCGGGCATCATTGTTTTGTAACTTTGCAGTGTAAAACAAACGACTCCCCATGAGCTCAGGGCGTCAGCCGGC
>CAMWRI010000125.1 GCA_947176585.1 uncultured Porphyromonadaceae bacterium | reverse complement strand
ATTATCAGGTTTATAAATCTTATAAGTCTTATAAATCTTATAAGTTTTATATAATTTCTCTGCGGCTCTGCGCGAGTTTTCCTATAAAAGCCGCGTTTTTTTTATAAAAAAAACTCCCTCGGCACGAAGCCGGGGGAGGTTTTTATAGGGATGTGGCGCGGATTACTTCACGGCCACCTTGGCGATCTTCTGTCCTGCCTTCACCACGTAGATGCCGGCGGGAGCGGCGATGGTCTGCGTGGCGGCAGCTGCACCGTTGAAGTAGAGCTTGCCGTCGGCGGCGGCCACGGTGAGGAGCTTGCCCTCGGCGCCCGTCACGGTGATGGTGCCCTTGCCTGCGGTGATGGCGATGCCGGCTGCGGTAGCGTCGGTGATGCCGTCGTAGATGATGGTCACAGCGTTGGAGGGAGCGGAGCTGCCGGTGGTGTAGACGGTCACAACCACGTAGGTGTGCTCGCCGTCGGTAGCCTCGGTGTCGGTGTATTCGCATTCCTCAACGAGTTCGGCGTTGATCTTCACGCCGTCGCGGTACACGTCGTAGCCCTTGATGCTGAGCTCTGCCGATGTGCCGCTTGCGGCTGCGAAGGTGAAGTCGTCGAGCATGAGCATGAATGCATCGGTTGCGCAGCTGCGCACTGCGAAGTGCTTGGCGCCTGCGGGAACATCGAAGCTGTATTCGGTCCATTCGCCGGGCACGGGATTAACGGTGGCGCCCACCTTCTTGAAGTCCTTGGGATCGATGCTGCCGGTGCTGTAGTACATCTCGATAGCTTCGGGATATTTGCTGCTGTAGCTCTTGGCCCAGAAGGAGATGGTCTGCGCATCGCCGGAGAGTTCGGGCGAGATTGCCCAGTCGTCGGCCTGAGTGTAGTCGTCGAGATACATGGAGACAATGTACATGTGGCCGCTGTGGGCTTTGAAGGACTCGGTGTATTCGCCCACCACGGTTTCGTCTTCGCCGTCGAAGATAAAGAACGAAGCGGGGGTCTCGCCGGCTACGATGCCGGGGATATCGGTATCCTGGATGCCGCCCACGGGCTTGCCGTCAACGTCCACGAACGTCCAGCCTTCATATTCCATGGCCCATGCTTCACCGTCTTCGAAGTCGGTGAGCTCGGGATCTTTGGGAGCGTTGGCCAGGTCGGGCTCGCTCCAGGTGAGTTCAACGCCTTCGGCTCCGCTCTCGCCTGCAAGGTCGGTCACCTTGGGCAGGTTGCTCAGCTTGGGAGCCACCTCGATGGTCTCGGTGGTGTTGTTCTCGGGGTTCTCGTCGGCAGTGTAGGTCACCACGGCGTAGTACTCTACGGGCTCGGTGGCCACGGCGCCCATGGTCTGCTCGAAGCTTACGGTGGTCTTGGCGCCTGCTGCGAGTGCTTCCACGGTCTTTTCAGCGGCCTTCTCGCCGTCGGCGTAGAGCGCTACGGTGAATTCACTGGCGTCCTGAGTGCCCTTGTTGGCCACGGTCACGTTCACGGTGAAGTCGGCACCGCCGAGAACGGTGGCGGGAGCGGAGATTTCGGCACCCACCAGTTCGTTGCCCAGGAGGCTGCCCACTACGATGTTGTCCAGGAAGGTGTAGGTGAAGAAATTGCACTTAGCCTCGAAGCGGATCATCACGGTCTTGCCGGCGTAGGCCTGCAGGGAAGCGGAGGCTTGTACCCATGCGTCGGTTTCGCCCAGCTCGCTGATCACGATGGGCTGGCCCAGAGCGGTCCATTCTGCATCGGCGGGTTCCTTCACGTAGAGCTGGAATTCGTTGATATCAGGGTCGCCGTCGCTGCCTACCAGGTTGTAGGTGTAGAAGCTTACGCCGGGATTGAGCGTGGGCAGGGTGATCTTGCCGGTCATGAGGCTCGACACGCCGTAGAGGGCGGTGGCCTTCATGGCTGCATAGCCGTCGTCGCCGTTGGCATCTTCCATCTCAAGGTCGTCATATGTGTAGAGACTCCACGAACCGCCGTTGCTATAGCCGATAGCCCATGCGGAGTATTCGCCCAGGCCGCCGTTGGGGAAGGTTTCTTCCAGGCCGTCGTAGGGAGTGCCCACGGGAATCATGGGGGTGCCGGTACCGGTGCCGATACCGCCCTTGGTCTCGGCAAAGATAGCATACTGAACGTATTCCTGCTCGCCCTCAGCCACAGCCTGTGCGGTCACGGAAGTTTCTGTGAGGTTGTCGTAGCCGGCGATGGGCGCCCAGCCGTAGCCGGTGTTTTCGCAAAGGATGTAGGTGACGAGAGCGGGGTTGATGGGGTTGCCGTTGGCATCGGTGTCCACAGCATCCCAGGTGATGGTCACCTTGCCGGTGTTGCCTTCTTCGGTCATATCCACGTTCTCGGGAGCGGCAGGCTTGTCCAGGCCCACGTAGCCTGCCTTGGTGGCTGCTACGCCTTCGCCTTCTTCATTGAATGCCACTACGGAGTACTCGTGCTCGCCTTCTGTGGCTGTTTCGTCCACATAGCTCAGGGCTGCGCCGGGAGCGGGAGCTTCCCAGGTCTTGATCACAACCTCGTCGCGCGACAGCTCAACCTTGGTGAGCGAGGTGAGGGCTGCGCCGGTCATGGCCTTGTCGGGAGCGTTGAAGGAGATGGTGGTCTTGAGGGCACCGTTGGGATCGGGAACGATGGTAAGGTTCGTGGCGGCTGCGGGAACCAATGCCGACTGGGGAGCACCTATGATGAGGTTATCCACGTAGAGGTAGAACTGGTCGGGGTCCGAGATGCCGTGTATGCCTATGTAGTAGGTGCCGTCGGCTTCGGGGCAGATCATGCTGTCGAGCGGGCGGAGTGAGGAACCGGATACTACGGTGGGAGCGATGAGATCGTTGGTCATGCCTGCCACGGTGGGAGCTGCGCCCCACTTGGCCTCGACACGTTCGGTGTAGGAGGATGCTGCGGCATCGAAGGATACACTGTAGATCTTGCCGGCCTCGAGCTTGATGGGAGGCGTGATCAGCCAGTCGTCCATGTTCTCGGAGCCGTTGTAGGTCATGCGCACCATACCGTTGCCGCTGTTGTTGGCCCACATCCACTTTCTGGAGTCGGCGTTGGCGTCGATGATGGTGAAACCGTCGAGGTCGTCTGCGGTGTCGAAGGTGTTCTCATAGGGAGGAACGATGCCGCTGCCCAGCGTGATGCTGTTCGACTCGGCTTCCTCGCCCACCACGCCGTTGCACTCGGCCAGCACGGTGTAGTAGTACTTGGTGAGGCCGGCAGGCTCGGCGATGGGTTCGCTGAAGCTGGTGGCTGTGCCTTCATACACCTTCACCTCGCCCGGGAAGCGGGTGACGGTGTAGGTCACGGCAGTAGCGTCCAGGTAGCCGCCGTCGGCGGATTCGGTCACGGCTTTCCAGGAGAGCTTCATCTCGCCGTTCTCGTATTCGAGGGTCACGTCGGCGGGAGCTTCGGGAGTGCCGAAACCAACGTACACGGTCTGCTTGGCGATGGGGCTCGAGCCGGTTGCGTTGCTCACAGTCACCTGGAAGGTGTAGCTGCCGCTCTTGGCCAGGGTGATATCCTCACTCACCTCAGCGCCGAAAGTGGTGTTGCCGGTGGCAGCCTGCTCGCCGTTGGCAAGGATGGTGTAGGTGAGGGCGCCGCTTGCGGCAGTGCCGTCGAAGAGGGTGGCGGGAGCCTTGAAGCTCACGGTGCCGGAGAGGCTGCCTTCGTTGAATTCGGCCTTCAGGTTCTCTACGGCTGCGGGAGCACCGTCGTCGGCCAGGGGAGCTTCGATGAAGAGGCCCTGCACTTCGGCGTTGCCCTCGAGCTCGGCAATCTGGGTGGCTGCACCGGTAGTGAGGTCCACGGTGCAGAGCAGGCCTTCCTCGGTGGGCGGGCACACCGTCCAGTACATCACGCCGGTCTTGGGGTCAATTTCAGAAGACGAGAGATATGCGGGAATCATACCGGTCAAGCCGATTTCAGTCACGTCACCGGTTGTCTTGTCGATTTTGCACAGCTTCGATGAAACGATTGCTTCGCCGGATACCTGAGTGGATATACCGTAGAGCTGGCCCTGCGCGTCGCAAGCGAGAGAGTTCCAGCTGCCGGGGAGGTCGGCCACGGGAGTAACCTCTGCCATGGCCTCGCTGCCCTCAAGCATGAATTTGTGCTTGGCCAGCATCATACCGTCGCCGTCGAGGTTATAGCCGATGCCATAGACGTCACCGGTGGTGGGGTCGGTGGCGAAGTCAATGACAATGCTCACGATATCACCATTCATCGTGGTGCCCACCTGCTCGCCGGTCTCAAGGTCGTAGGCGTTGATCTCTACCCAGGCAAAAAAGCCGTAGTCCACGTAGTTGGGCATGTAGTAGATACCGTCGACGGGCACGCCTGAATATGTGCATTCGCCGGTTTCGAAGTGTTTGTCGAGGCTACCGTTGGAAGCCACGCTGTAGACGCCCATAGGAGCGTTCGTCTGTGTCCAGTCGTCCATGTAGGTCACAAGACCCTGGAGGTTGGGGAAGGCTGCGCCTGCTGCCAACGGAGCGGCCTTGCGGGTGGAGGCGGGCTTGGCCATGGTAGCGTGTGTGGCCTGCATGGCCCTTTTCAGAGAGGGCGTGGAATTAGCGCTGCGCTTGCCGGCCACGTGCACCTTGGTGTTGGAGGTAGGCTTGGCAGGCTGGGAGATTCTCTGCTTCATGAGAGCCTCGGTGCCGGGGCGGGATGCCTTCTTCGCCAGCTTTGTCTGAGCCATTGCAGGCGCTGGCATCATCATAGCAAGAGCCAGCGCTGCTGAAGAAACAAGAGATAAAGCTTTCTTCATGAGTAAATAATGATCGGTTTCATTAATATGGGTGCGCGGCCGTCGAAACCGTTTAGGCAGCCGTGCATCAGGGAAATTTATTTTATTACTTGTGAGATTAATTGCACTGTCCTATTGGCGATATGAGCGCAAAGATACAAAAAAGGTTGAAAAAATTGAGAAAATGTTTAAAAAATTGCCACAAAAGCGCTATTTTTTATTTTTTTGCGCGAAAAACCGCGCAGCCCCGCAAAGAAATCACATAAGATTTATAAGACTTATAAAACTTATAAGACTTATAAGACTTTAATCCTGATAAAATATCTCTGCGGCTCTGCGCGAGTTTTCCAATGGCGCGATTTTTTCCCATAAAAAACCTCCCCGCTGCCCGAAGCTGCGGGGAGGTTCCTATAGGGAGGGGTCGCGGATTACTTCACGGCCACCTTGGCGATCTTCTGTCCGGCCTTGACCACGTAGATGCCGGCGGGAGCGGCTACGGTCTGGCGGGCGGCGGCTGCGCCGTTGAAGTAGAGCTTGCCGTCGGCGGCGGCCACGGTGAGGAGCTTGCCCTCGGCACCCGTCACGGTGATGGTGCCCTTGCCTGCGGTGATGGCGATGCCGGCTGCGGTGGCATCGGCGATACCGTCGTAGGTGAGGGTCACTGCGTTGGAGGGAGCGGAGATGCCGGTGGTGTAGATGGTCACAACCACGTAGCTGTGCTCGCCGTCGGCAGTCTCGGTGTCGGTGTATTCGCATTCCTCAACGGGCTCGGCGGTGATCTTCACGCCGTCGCGGTACACGTCGTAGCCCACGATGCTGAGGTCGGCGGTAGCGCCGGCGGGGATGAAGCTGAAGTCGTCGAGCAGCAGGGCATCGCCGTCGTCGGAGCAGCTGCGCACTGCGAAGTGCTTGGCGCCCGCGGGCACTTCAAAGCTGTACTCGGTCCACACGGCGGGCACGTATTTCACCGTCTCGCCCACCTTGATGAAGTCGGCGGGGTCGAGGCTGCCGGTGCTGTAGTACATCTCGATGTCGTCCATGTAGTTGCCGCTGGCACTCTTGGCCCAGAAGGTGATGGTCTGGGCGTCGCCGGTGAGCTCGGGCGAGATGGCCCAGTCGTTCACAGCGCTGTAGTCGGCATTGAAGATGCTGGCGATGCAGTGTTTGCCGCTGTGGGGCTGGTAGTTTTCGATGGTGATTTCGTCACTGTCGAGAACCACGAAGGCCAGCGGTGTCACGCGCCATGTGATGCCGGGGATCTCATAGCTGTAGAAGAGTGTGCCCACGGGGCTCTTATCCACGTCCACGAATGTCCAGCCCTCGTATTCCTGAGCGGCGTACTCGGCGTCCTCGAAGCCTTCCAGCACGGGTTCGGGCTCAATGTTCTCAATATCGGGCTCGGTCCAGGTGAGTGCCACGCCGGTTGCTGATGCATCGGCTGCGAGGTCGGTCACGCGGGGGAGCTTGCTGATCTTGGGAGCCACTTCCACGGTCTCGGAGGTGTTGTTTTCGGTGTTGCCGTCTGCGGTGTAGGTCACGGT
>CAMWRI010000124.1 GCA_947176585.1 uncultured Porphyromonadaceae bacterium | reverse complement strand
GAGACAGACAAGTCGATCAGGTAGGAAACTAGAGCATAGTGATCCGGTGGTTCCGAATGGAAGGGCCATCGCTCAAAGGATAAAAGGTACTCCGGGGATAACAGGCTGATCCCTCCCAAGAGCTCATATCGACGGAGTGGTTTGGCACCTCGATGTCGGCTCGTCACATCCCGGGGCTGGAGAAGGTCCCAAGGGTTAGGCTGTTCGCCTATTAAAGTGGCACGCGAGCTGGGTTCAGAACGTCGTGAGACAGTTCGGTCTCTATCTGTTGTGGGCGCAGGAAATTTGCGAGGACCCGACACTAGTACGAGAGGACCGTGTTGGACCGACCACCGGTGTACCGGTTGTTCCGCCAGGAGCACCGCCGGGTAGCCGCGTCTGGCAAGGATAAGTGCTGAAAGCATCTAAGCACGAAGCCCCCCTCAAGATAAGATTTCCACATAGGGTCGTTGAAGACTACGACGTAGATAGGTTGCAGGTGCACGGGCGGCAACGTCCTCAGCCGAGCAATACTAATAACCCGAACCCTTTCCGGGGAGCAATCCCTGCTCCCGAGCAAGCACAAGCCCCCGCGCGGGCTTCGTTCCCCCCGGAGTCATCCGGCGGAGAATGAGAGCTAAGGCGCGAGGAGCGGCAAAGACGCCGCGTGGCTAGTGGAACGACAAGCTCAGGCAGCGTCGCTGCCGAAGTATTCCGGAATTCTGTTAAGAAAGGCGTCAGCCCTTGTGGGCAGCGTCGGTAGCGAGTGAGAGCCTTCCGCGTCAGCTTCCGGGCTCTTTTTCACCTTACACAGCCAGGTGCCCGCGGAAAAGCGCCGCGCGTCCGGCCCCGACCTCCGCCCGAAACGGCGCGAGGCGCCGCCAGCGGAGCGAGCCGCCGAGGCAGCAGGCTGAAAGACACTAAGGTGGCAATAGCGTTAGGGATCCACCTCTTCCCATTCCGAACAGAGAAGTTAAACCTAACCACGCCGATGGTACTGCGAAAGTGGGAGAGTAGGTAACCGCCCCCTATCATGAGTCCCGCTCCTCCGAAAGGAAGAGCGGGACTCTTTTTTGTGAGTATTTATGGAGGCCCTGGCCGGTCACTATGAACCGTAAGGGTAGTGCCGATTGTTTAGATGTATAGAATTGATTTATTGAAGAATCTCTTAAACCTTTTACTATGACAGAGAAACTTATAAGCGAGGAAGACGCCCGCTATATGCAGATGGCGATCGACCTGAGCATTGAAAATGTGCGCAACGGCGGCGGCCCGTTCGGAGCCGTGATCGTGCGCGACGGACAAGTACTGGCCACGGGCGTGAACCGCGTTACGGCCAACTGCGATCCCACAGCCCATGCCGAGGTGTCGGCTATACGCGCGGCATGCGCTGCGGTGGGCGATTTCCATCTCAAAGGTGCCACGGTGTACAGCTCGTGCGAGCCTTGTCCCATGTGCCTCTCGGCACTGTACTGGGCCAATGTGGCGCGTATATGCTATGGCAATACCAAGGAGGATGCTAAGGCTATCGACTTCGACGACCAGTTTATCTACGACGAGATTGAGCTGCCCTATCGCAAGCGCAGCATCAAGTGTGAGCACATGATGGGTGACAAAGCTATCGAGGCTTTCCGGATGTGGGCCGACAAACCTGATAAAATCGCTTACTGAAGATGAATCTGTTAGGTCTATTATGTATTGCGACTCAAATAACGGCTATGACAAACGTGAATACTGACACTTCCATGGCGCAGCCCGTACACCCGGAGCTGACGCAGGAATGGGACAAGGTGTTTCCCAAGAATGAGAATGTGGAGCACAGCAAGGTGGAATTCGTGAACCGCTACGGCATCACGCTGGTGGCCGATATGTACCGGCCCAAGACTGCGGCCGACGTGCTCCTGCCCGCAGTGGCCGTGAGCGGCCCCTTCGGCGCAGTGAAGGAACAGTCGAGCGGCCTCTACGCCCAGGAACTGGCGGCCCGCGGCTACGTGGCCATCGCGTTCGACCCGTCGTTCACGGGCGAGAGCGGAGGCATGCCCCGCCGTGTGGCTTCGCCCGACATCAACACCGAGGATTTCTCGGCGGCTGTCGACTTCCTGAGCACTCAGCCGGGCGTGGACGCCGAGCGCATAGGAATTCTGGGTGTGTGCGGCTGGGGCGGCATCGCCATCCAGGCAGCTATCAACGATCCGCGCATCAAGGCCACCGTTGCCTCAACGATGTACGACATGACCCGCGTGACTGCCAACGGCTATTTCGATGCCGACAATAGCGCAGAGAAGCGTAATGCAGCGCGTGCCGTCATGGCCACGCAGCGCACCGAGGACTGCCGCCGCGGTGCCTACAAGCGCGCAGGCGGCGTGGTGGATCCCCTCCCCGAGGATGCGCCGCAATTCGTGAAAGACTATTACGACTACTACAAGACACCCCGCGGCTACCACGAACGCTCCGGCAACAGCACCGACGGCTGGAATGCGACATCGGCCCTGCCGTTCATGAACTTCAAGTTCTACGATTACGCCGACGAGCTCGAGAGCGCCGTGCTCATTGTGCACGGCGACAAGGCCCACTCTTACTACTTCGGGCGCGACACCTTCGAGAAGTTGCGCGGCGACAACAAGCAGCTCCTCACCGTGAAGGACGCTACCCACTGCGACCTCTACGACCGCATGGACAAAATCCCCTTCGACGAAATAGCCGCCTTCTACCGCCGCTACCTGTGAGGCATAGATGCAAAAACAGGCGCGTTTACATTGAGTAAAACGCGCCTGCTTTTTTTGTTCTTACTTAGCCCCGGCGCTCGCGGCGGAAATAGAGGATGAAGATGAGGACGGAACCCACGGCCACGAAGGGGATGCCGGCGATGGCGGGGGCGGTGTAGCCGCGGCCTGCGGCTATAACGCTGCCACCCACGGCCGCGGCAATTGCGTTGCCGGCATTGTAGGCTATCTGGATGAGGGCTGCGCCCAGAAGCTCGCCTCCGCGGGAGTAGCCCACGATGGAGGATTGCAGGGGGCTGCCGCTGCCGAACATGGCGGCTGCGCACAGGAAAGTGAGCGCAACCATGGCAGGCTGGTTGGTGGCAAAGACTGAGATGAGCGGCAGTAGCACGAGGGCGCTGGCCTGCATGCACCCGGCCACGAGCGAGGGTTTGAAACGGCGCGCGAGGGGCCCGGCCAGGAGGTTGCCGCCGAACATGCCAAGGCCAGCGAGGAGCATTATCCAGCTCAGGGATGCGTAGGAAAAGCCGCTCACGCGGGTGAGCAGAGGATCGATGTAGCTGTACCAGCAGTAGATGCCGCTCTGGCCGATGAACACGCCGCCGAAGATGAGCCATGGCGGCAGTGTCTTGAGGAAACTGAACTGGGAGCTGAGGCGGCCGCTGTCAGGCAGGGGCGCGAAGCGCGGGAGCCACAGGCGCAGCAGAAGGAGGGTGACACCACCTGAGATACCCGCTGCGAGGAATGCGATGCGCCACGACACGGTCTCGGCCACCCACGTGCCCAGAGGCACGCCTATGAGATTGGCCACGGTCATGCCGGCAATCATAATCGACACAGCCTGCACTTCGCGTCCCGGGGCGGCGAGCTTGCGGGCCACGATGGCTCCCACGCCGAAGTAGGCGCCGTGCGGAAGTCCCGAGATGAAACGGGCTGCGAGCATTGAGTGGTAGCCGGGAGCCGCCGCGGCCAGGAGATTGCCCGCGCAGATCACTCCTGCAAGCATCATCATCATGCTGCCGAGGGGCATGCGGCGGAGCATCAGCAGGAGCACGGCGCCTACGCACACACCGGTGGCATAGGCCGAGATAAGCCTGCCGGCGGCGGTGATGGTCACGTCCAGGCCGTCGGCAATATTCACGAGGATGCCCATCATCACGAATTCGGAAATGCCCAGGGCGAATGTTCCGAGCGAGAGGGCGAACAGGGCTTTGTTCATCTTCTTTACCTTTTTCACTGCAAAGGTATATAAAAAAGAAAATCGGCTGTCTCACGACAACCGAAAAACTTTAACCTTAAATCTAAATACCATGAAAAACACAGTGCAAATATAGTAGCTTTGACATTGAAACGCCCTTATATGGAATAATGTTTATCATACGGCGCGCTTTTAACATACATTAACTATAAATGCTTATTTAATTTCGTAATTTTGAACCCTGAAACCATACACTGATACGATGACAAAAATACTTGTAATAGACGACGAGGAAGCGCTGTGCGAAATTCTCAAGTTCAACCTTGAGAAAGACGGCTACGACGTGGATACTGCCTACAGCGCCGAAGAAGCGCTGGAGAAGGACTTGTCGGTATATGACCTCATCATGGTTGACATCATGATGGAGCGCATCAGCGGCTTTGATTTCGCAAAGCGCGTGCGCAGCAACCCTGTCACGGAGTTCACCCCCATTATTTTCTGCTCGGCACTGGGCGCCGAGGATGACAAGGTGATGGGTCTGAACATAGGTGCCGACGACTATGTGACCAAGCCTTTCGTGATAGGCGAGGTTCTGGCCCGCGTGCGCGCCGTGCTGCGCCGAGCCAAGCAGATGAAGGAGCGTGCCGCCGCGGCTTCGTCCTTCGTCTCTGAAAATGCCGATTCCGAGCCCGATGTGGTGTTTCACGACCTGCGCATCGACCTTAATCAGAAGATATGCTACCTCGCAGGCGAGGAAGTGAGCCTCACCCGCACTGAATACGATCTGTTGCTCTTTTTATTGCGCCACCCCAACCGCATTTATTCCCGCGAAGAAATCATCACTCAGGTGTGGGGCGACGAAGTAGTGGTCACAAACCGTACTATCGACACGAACATTACCCGTCTGCGCAAAAAGCTCGGCGAATATGGCAACAACATCATCACCCGTACCGGCTTCGGCTACGGATTTAAGGAAGCACGTTAGTTACCACTGGCAGCTCTTCATTCCTCTGACGGTGGCCATGTGGCTCATCGTAGTGTGCATGAGCGTGTGGCAGTGGTGGAACATGAAGCAGCTCAACGAGGCCCGCGTGAAGGAGCCCCTTGAGCTTGTGAACGGTCGCATTGCAGATGCATTCGAAAGCGGACTGGATCCGCTTCCCTTTATCAATTTCATATGCACCTACTACAAGGATAACCCCTTGTACGAAAGGTTGCGCATATCAGTGTACCGCGATGGTCGCCTGCTATACAACAACGGCGATATCATTCCGTCTGAAATCACCGAGGCCGACGGCGCATTGGGCAGCATGAAGCAGGCCGATTCGTATTTCTTCTACAAAGGCGACAGGGCCATGAACGGCCATGTGGAGATCTACTCCGTGATGCCTTACGACAACGAGGTGACGGCTATGCTCGAAAACAAGAGCAGCAATTTCTGGTGGATAATGATCCTGATCGCGCTGGGCCTCACAATCGCGGGATATTTCAGCACGCGGCCCTTCGGACGCAATATCAAGATGCTGCGCACTTTTGCCGAGAAAGCTGCCACGAGTCCTGATTTCGTGCCGTCGTCTGACTTTCCCCACGACGAGCTGGGCGACATATCGCGGCAGATCGTGCGCATCTATAAAGACCGCATACAGGCCATGAAGCATCAGCGGCAGGAACACGAAGTGGCGATGCACGCCATGGAAGAAAAAGCCCGTCTGAAGCGCCAGCTCACAAACAACATAAACCATGAGCTCAAGACGCCAATAGGCGTGATCAAGGGCTATCTCGACACCATAGTGGAAACGCCCGATATGGACGAGGATTCTCGCCAGCACTTCATCCTCAAGGCGCAGCAGCATGCCAACCGTCTCGTGCAGCTCGTGAACGATGTCACGGCTATCTCCCGCCTGCAGGACGGCGGCTCGATCATCAACCTTGAGGACATCGACTTCCACGACGTGGTCTACACAGTGGCCGGAGATGTGGTGGACAGCGGCACAATCGGCTCGCTCGAATTCGAAAATCAAGTGCGTCCGGGAGTGTATATACGCGGCAACTTCAATCTGCTCACGGCCATGCTGATGAACCTCGTACGCAATGCCGTGGCCTATTCCCACGGAACTGTGTGCGGCGTGCGTCTCGAGAGCGAGGATGAGAAGTATTATCACTTCGAATTCTTCGACGACGGCAGGGGCGTGGGCGAGGAACACCTCGGCCATCTGTTTGAGCGCTTCTACCGCGTGGACGAAGGTCGCTCGCGCAAGGAAGGAGGCACCGGTCTGGGTCTGCCCATAGTGCAGAGCACCGTGGAAGCCCACGGCGGCAAGATCAGGGTGTACAACAATTCCGGTCTTGTGTTCGCATTCAGTCTACCCAAGGCGCAGCTCAAGGAGGAGCGCCCCGTGGTGGAAGATGCAATAGGTTAAATCATATCCATGATATAAAATGGAAGGCGACCCCGCGGGGCTGCCTTCTTTTTTTCGCGATTGTCTCGATATTATTGCTGTCCGATAAAAATCCTATCAACTCATAAAGCAAGGCTCGAACACTGAA
>CAMWRI010000123.1 GCA_947176585.1 uncultured Porphyromonadaceae bacterium | reverse complement strand
GAACTCCTCTTTCAAGAATGAAAATCTTGCGTCCTAGCCGATAGACGAATGGGCCTTGCGCTAAAAAGCGATTGCAAAGTTAGATACTTTTTTTCTTACTTGCAAATTTTTTTAATAATTTCTTTAAAATTACTACCTTTGCTGCATGTACGAAACCCTGCATTGCCTGTCGTTGCGCCTCGTGCGGCACGACGATTCGAGCTCGATACTCACCGCGTGGAGCGCCGAGCGCGGACGTGTGGCCGTGAGTATTCCCGCCGGAGCCGGGCGTGAGGCTCAGCGCCGGCGCGCGCTGGCCACGCCGCTGTCGTTGGTGGAGGGCGTGGTGGTGAGCCGCCCCGGGCGCGAGGTGCTCCGCCTGCGCGACATGCGCCCGTGGGTAGTCACCTCGTCGGTGCGGGCGCATCCGGTGAAGGCGGCGGTGGCACTATTTGTGGCCGATGTGCTGGACGGAGCGCTCCGAACGGCCACAGCCGACGAGCATCTGAGCCGCTTCCTGTTTGATGCCGTGCGCCTGCTCGACGGGCTCACACGCCCTACTGCAGTGGCAAATTTTCATCTGTGGTTTCTTCGCGCTCTGGCCACCTTCACGGGCATAGCTCCGGACTATGGCACGTGGCGCCCCGGCCGGATATTCGACATGAGTGAAGCCGTGTTTCGCGCAACTCCGCCCCTGCACGGCCGATACCTCGAACCGGAGCAGGCTGCCGCGGTGCACATGATCGGGCGCCTCACGCCGGCCAATATGGGCCGCGTGCGCCTGAACCGCGATACGCGTCGCCGCTTGCTCGAAGGTATCCTGGAATACTATGCTCTCCACGGCGCACTTCCCGGCGGCGCATCCCGCTCGCTCGAGGTGCTGAGAACGCTGTTTTGACCGGTGCTCAGTGCTTTTCCACCAGAGGAATATAGCGGGCGTAGCCTTCGGCCGCCATGCGGTCGAGGGGGATGAAGCGCAGGGCGGCCGAGTTGATGCAGTAGCGGAGGCCGCCGGTGGCCTGAGGGCCGTCGGGGAATACGTGGCCCAGATGAGCGCCGGAGGCGGCGGAAAGCACTTCGGTGCGCACACGGCCATAGGATGTGTCGGTGCGGCTGTCGATTGCAGCTTCGTCGATGGGACGCGAGAAAGCCGGCCATCCGCATCCGGAGTCGTATTTGCTCGATGACACAAACAACGGGGTGCCGTCGGTGATATCCACGTAGATGCCGGGACGGAATTCCCGGTCGTATTCGTTGGTGAAAGGCGGCTCGGTGGCTGCGTTCTGGGTCACTTCCCACTGCAGTGGCGTGAGGCGGGCGCGCAGCTCCGCGCGCTCCTCACGCGAACGGGGCTTCATGGCGCGAACCTCGGCGAAGAGCGAGGGGTCCACGTGGCAGTAGCCACCGGGATTCTTCACGAGGTAGTCCTGATGATACTCCTCCGCCGGGTAGAAGTTGACGAGTGGGCCGCTTTCCACGGCCAGGGGCTGAGGGTGGCGGCGCTGCAGCGTAGCGAGCTCGGCGGCTACTACGGGTGCGTCGGCGGGGTCGGTGTAGTAGATGCCCGTGCGGTATTGCGTGCCGCGGTCGTCGCCCTGACGGTTGAGCGAGAGGGGATCGATACTGCGGAAGTAGATGCGGAGCAGATCGCTGAGACCCACGGTGTTGTCGTCGTAATCCACGCGTACGGTCTCGGCGGCGCCAGTGGCTCCGGTGCACACCTGCTCATAGGTGGGCGAGGGGATTATGCTGTTGGCATATCCTGCGGTGGTGCTTTCCACGCCCGGCACGAGCGACATCAGCCGGGCAGTGCCCCAGAAGCATCCTCCGGCAAGGTATATGGTCTTTTTCATAATATCACAAAGTTATGAAAAATTCTTTGGATAATATCCTGCCGATAGTTAACTTTGCGAAAAATCATATACCATGAAAGTGAAAACTATTGTATTGTGCTCGGCTATGCTCGCCGCCGCGGTGGTCAACGGTGCTGAACCTCCCCTGCGGTACGACGTGGAAAACACTGCCGCCGGCTTTCCGCTGCTGAATCACGCTCCTTATGAAGAACTGCCCGATATCGCTACGCTGCCGGATCCGTTCGTGTTTGCCGACGGCAGCCGCTCCGCCGATTTCGATCAATGGGAGCGTCACCGCTCGGAGATATTGCAGATGCTGTGGCATTACGAGCTGGGCAGCAAACCACAGGTGCAAAAGGACAGCGTGGATGCCGTGATGGACGGCGACACCTTGGTGGTGACGGTGCACGAGCGCGGCCGCACGCTCACGCTTCACGCTCCGGTGATGCTTCCGGAGGGCGAGGGGCCGTTTCCGGTGGTGATTGGCGTGGGATTCCCCACGGGTTCACTGCCGTCGGAGCTGTTCCTCGATAATGGTGTGGCGGCCGTGGCATTCAACTTCACCGAGGTGATGAGCCATACGCAGAAACGCGGTGAGGAGCCAATCAACAGGCTTTACCCGGAGAGTACGGATATGGGAGCTTATGCGGGATGGCCCTGGGGCATCAGCCGCCTGATCGACGGGCTGGAAAAAGCGGGTGCCCGGGCTAGGCTCGACCCGCGGCGCATAGCCGTGACGGGATGCTCGTTTGCCGGCAAGATGGCCCTCTATGCGGGAGCAATGGACGAGCGCATAACCCTGACCATAGCCCAGGAGCCCGGCGGCGGGGGTGTGAACGCCTGGCGCGTGTCGGAGACGCTGGGAAATGTGGAGCGCGTGGGCAATACCAATTACGCATGGTTTCTGGAGAGTATGAGGCGATTCGCCGACTCCGGCGTGAGCCGCCTGCCTATGGATCATCACCAGCTCGCGGCGCTTGTGGCTCCGCGTGCGCTGCTCATCTTGGGCAACACCGATTACGAGTGGCTTGCCGACGAATCGGGATACGTTTCGGCCCGCGCGGCGCGCGAGGTGTGGCTTCAATTCGGCATAGGCGACCGCATGGGCTACAGTATCGAGGGAGGCCACGGCCATTGCCGGCTGCCCGAGGGGCAGTATCCCGAGGTGGAGGCTTTCGTGAAGCGTTTTCTGCTGGGCGACGAGAACGCGGACACGCAAGTGACGCGTGCGCCCATGTTTGACGGCGTGGATTGGCACGTGTGGGCGCCCTGGGCGCTCAGGAAAACTGCTCGATAAGGCCGTCGAGCACGCCTTCCTCGGCGAGAATCGTCTCCACGAACTCGCGGAAGGCTCCGTGGCCGCCGTGCACACGACCGCGGTAGCGCACGAGGCGACTCACATAGGGCGGCGTGTTGGAGGGGCAACCGCTGCGGCCCACGAGGCGCAGCAGCGGCACATCGTTCAGGTCGTCGCCTATGAATGCCACTTCATCAAGACCTATGCCCAGTGAAGCGCATAGCTCGGTGGCCACGGCCACCTTGTCCTTGACGCCCAGGAAGCAATGGTCTATTTTCAATTTGCGGGCGCGCGCGGCCACCACGGGCGAGTTCTCACCGGTGAGAATAGCCACCGGAATGCCCAGGCTGCGCAGGAAAATCACGCCCCAGCCGTCCTTGACGCAGAAGCGCTTCATTACATCGCCATCGGCGGTATAGTACATGCCGCCGTCGGTCCACACGCCGTCGATATCGGTGATGAAAAGTCTTGGCAGCATGGTTATTTAAGGTTCTTGGGGTAGATGATTTCGTCGGGACCCATATCCGAGGCCAGAGCTCGGCCCAGTACCTCGTGGCGAGCAGCCCAGCGGAATCCGTCGCCGGGCGAGAGCAGATGCACGTCGGCCTCGGTGAGCATGTGGCCTGCGGGGAGGCTGCGGCGGGTGGCCAGGCTGCGCTCGAGCTTCACGCGGGCCGCTGCCACTGCCTCGTCCACGTAGAGGTCGTCGCGTCCGAGCCAGCGCTCGGCCACGCGGATGTCGCGCACCATTCGGTTCACGCCGTCGGGGCCCAGGGAGCCCTGCTGGTCCGTGCCCTTCATGTGGCGGTCGATGGTGATGTGCTTCTCGATGATGCGCGCTCCCATTCCCACGGCCACCGCCGGTGCGGCTATGCCTATAGTGTGGTCCGAGAAGCCTATGGTGTACTGCGGATAGTTGCGCTGCAGATATGTGATGGTGCGCAGGTTGAGGTTGTCGGGGCGCGTGGGATACTGGCTCACGCAGTGGAGGATGGCGATATCGGAGTGGTAGCGCGTGATGGTGTCGAGGGCATCGTCCAGTTCCTTCTTGCCGGCCATGCCGGTGGAGAGGATGATGGGAATGCGGGTCTCGGCCATGGCCGAGAGCAGGGGCAGATTTGTGAGGTCTCGGCTTGCCACCTTGAGGCGGTCGGGTGTGAAAAGCTTGAGCAGCGAGAGACAACCGGGAGCGCACAGCGTCTCCACGAAGTCGAGGCCCAGGCTCTTGGCGTGGCGGTAGACCTCGAGATGTTCCTCATCCGAGAGCTCCAGGGCAGCGCGGTGCTCGCCGTAGGTGCGGCCGAATGAGTGCGGCGAGTTGTAGGGCCGCTGCATCTGCTCGGCGGCCAGCTCCTCGGCCAGGTCGCGCTTGGTGAGCTTCACGGCGTCCATGGGCTGCAGGTCGAGGTCACTTGCCTCGTCGCGCACCGGGCGCGCCACAAGATCCACGATGAGCTTGGCGATGTCGACGGAGCCATTGTGGTTCTGTCCGATCTCGCCTATAATGTATGTGTGCGGAGGTGTCATTTCTCGTTCTGTTCTATGTTTTGCTTCATGATGCGTGCGTAGCGGGAATCGGAGTCGACGAGCGCCACGAGGGCTCCGAGCGATCCGTCGGTTTCGCTGCCCAGGCGCCGGTAGAGTTCTTTGAGCAATGCGAAGTCGGCAGGAGTGTCGAGCGTGAGGCGCAGGTCGGTGCGGGTGCTCAGTATTCCGGGCAGTGGCAGCAACGACAGCTTGAATTGGTCGGGGTGAGTGTAGAGATATATGGTCACATGCTCGCGGTAGAGCTTCTCCTGCGTGGCAGCAGCAGCGCGGCGCAGGGCGTCGGTGGTTGCCAGTTCGGCGTATAGTCCCAGATGCGACTTGATGGTGGGCCTCCCGTCGGGGAAGGCGAAGCCCACGTAGTCGGCACCGGTGGCCGTCTGGCGGTCGAACATGGCATCGAAGCTGCCTGCCTGCAGGAAGGGATTGTCGGAGCACACGCGCACTATACGCTCGAGCTCGAAAGTATCGGCGGCTCCCAGAAAGCGATCCAACACGTCTTCTTCGCTGCCGCGGAAGCAGTCAGTGCCATGGTCGCGGGCCACCTGCTCCAGCACGTCGTCGGCCGGGGCGGTGGTGGTGGCCAGCACTACGCGCCGCCCGGGATTGGCGGCCTTGATGCGTTCCAGGAGAATGTCGATGATGCGAAGGTCGCCGTCGAAGGGGCGGAGAATCTTGGCCGGCATGCGGGTGGAGCCGGAGCGCGCCTGTATTACGATTCCGTCGGTGGTCATAGTTTCATGCGTGGGAATGCGTCGATGTAGCTTCCCGGTGTGATGTTGATAATTTCCTTGCCCAGCGATGCGGCGTAGTCGCGCAGCGTGAAATAGGCTTTGAAGGCCACGTGCATGTGGTAGAGGATGGTGTGGAGGCGTGCTGTGGAGAGGTTTTCCTGCTTTACGGTCTCGGCGCGCGACGATGCGGTGTCGTAGAAGTGCTTCTGATGCATGAGCACTTCGTTATTGTCGGTCACGGTGATCTCGGGCAGCCACGAGTGGTCCGCCCCGGCGAGGTAGATTTTCCTGAACGGCATGCGCAGGGCCGTGGCGATGGAGGGGATGAGCACGTTGTGGGGGCGTGGCATTCCCAAGCCGCGGCGGTAGATGGCGCGGGCGAGCCGGTCGAATCCTTCCACGGGAGTGGTGTTGTACATGTGCACCGTGATATTGGGATTGGCCGCCAGCATCTCGCGCCACTGAGGCGCACCTGCGGCACGCACCGGCATGAACAGGTGCATGGGCCATGTGGTACGTTCCGCAAGGGCTCCGAAGAGCATCACGCGCTTCTCCTCCACAAGCCAGAACAGGGGATCGGCTATAAGATACAGCTGCGGCTGCAGGCGTGTGTACATCTCCGACGTGGCGCAGAAATTCACCGCCAGCAGCGTGCGGCCGGCCAGAAAATCGCCGTGGGCTTCCACTGTGGCATTGAGCGAGGGACCGTTGGCCAGAATCACCAGCTCGTCGGGGTTGCGCAGGCCGCAGGCCGGCACGCGCGAGGGCCGGCGCGACATAAGCGCCACCTTCACGAGGCTGAGGAGCGACTGCTCCAGAGCGCCGCACCATCGTGTGATCTTGTCTGTTGCTGCCATATTTTGCAAAAATAGTGAAAAAATCGACGGCGCGGACTATCAATCGTCTTTTTTCTCCTCCTCGTGCTCGCGGTCGGCGCGTTCGTAGGCTTCGACGATGCGCTGCACAAGGGCATGGCGCACGATATCCTTCTTGCCGAACTCCACGCGTCCGATGCCCGGCACGTCGCGCAGCACGCGCAGAGCCTGTATAAGTCCGCTGGCGGTGCTCCGCGGCAGGTCGATCTGGGTGGCGTCGCCGGTGATTATCATCTTGGCGTTCATGCCCAG
>CAMWRI010000122.1 GCA_947176585.1 uncultured Porphyromonadaceae bacterium | reverse complement strand
TGTGGAAGGATGGTCGCCTACGTTCAGAGGCCATGTCATGGTGAGCTTTCCGCTTGGGTTGGCCTTTCCGGTGAGGATATCGGCCACACTGTTGCCGCCTTCCATGCCGGGCTGCCACGCCACGAGTATGGCATCGGGGAATGATTTCCAGGAGGCCGTCTCCATCACCGAGCCGCTGTTGAGAATCACGATCACGGGCTTGCCGGCCTGATGGAAAGCGCTCGTAACGTCGGACAGCAGCGTCATTTCTTCGGGCGTGAGGTTGAATTCGCCGTCGATTTCCCTGTCGATGCCCTCACCCGCCTGACGGCCGAAAGTGATGATGGCGGCATCGGCCTGCGCAGCCTCCTTCGATATCGCGAACTGAGTGAAACCGATCTCGGGATATTTCTGCTGACCCATCACCGGCGACTGGAACCACTTGGTGGGATGGCGATCCATCTCGAATTTCTCGGCGGCGAAGTCGATATATTTCTTATATGTGGAGGTGAGTTCGGGAGTGGTCTGCAATCCGGCATTCGCAAGACCCGTCACCATATCTACCACATACGGCGGATGAACGCAACCGGAACCTACGCCGCCGCTAAGGAACTCATAGGACGACACGCCATAGAGGGCCACGGTCTTGATATCGGAGGCAAGGGGGAGCACGCCGTTGTTCTTCAGCAGCACAATACCTTCGTTGGCCGCACGGCGGGTGATATCGGCATGCGCCTTGAGATCTGGCGCGTCGGTGGCTGCGTATTTGTTGAACGTGGGAGTCTTCACGATGTACTCCAGGAGCCTGCGCACGCTGGTGTCCACGTCTTCAAGGGCGAGCTCCCCGCTGCGCACCTTGGCCACGATTTCCTCGCTCTGCTGCGCCTGGCCCGGCTCCATGAGATCATTGCCGGCATGCACCTGCGCGCCGGTGTTGCGCTGGCCGATCCAATCCGTCATCACCATGCCGTCGTAGCCCCAGTCGGTGCGGAGCACATCGGTGAGCAGATCGTGGTTCTCCTGAGCGAGCGTGCCGTTAATTGCGTTGTACGAGGCCATCACCGTCCACGGCTTGCCCTCGCGCACGGCGATCTCGAAGCCCTTCAGATACAGCTCGCGCAGGGCACGCTGCGACACGCGCTCGTCCACGCTCGTGCGCTGCGTCTCCTGCGAGTTCACGGCAAAGTGCTTGATGCTCGTGCCCGCCCCTTCGCTCTGCACGCCGCGCACGTAGGCCGCTGCGATTTTGCCTGTGAGCAGGGGATCCTCGGAGTAGTACTCGAAATTGCGTCCGCATAGGGGATTACGGTGCAGGTTCATGCCGGGACCGAGAATCACGTCGCAGTGATATTCCTTGGTTTCATTGCCTATGGCGCGACCCACCTCCTCGGCCAGATCCGTATTCCATGTGCTGGAGATGAGGGTGCCGATGGGGAATGCCGTGGCATAATAAGTCTTTTCTTCGCCGGAGCGTGTGGGGTTGATTCTCACTCCCGCGGGGCCGTCGGTGAGAATTGTGGCGGGAATACCCAGTCGCGGAATTGCGGCGGTGGTGCCGGCTGCTCCCGGCACGGTTTCGGCCGAGCCGCCCACCACGGCACCAGCAGCGGCGAAATTGGATGCGCCGCCCACGAGCAGCTGCGCCTTTTCTTCAAGCGTCATTGCATTCAGCACCTCGTCGATATTGTCGGGACGCAGTTGCGGTGCCAGCTGAGCCGTTGCAGTGTGCGCCCAGAAGGCCACGGACAGAGCAAGCGCCAGATACGTTTTTTTCATGATATTGGATTTTTCAGATTATTTTCATGCAAAGATATAAATTTTCAATTGAATACATCTGAAATCCAATATTTTTTGCCATATTTGCATCATTATGAGCATGGCAGTAGCAAGAATCAGGGAGTGGATGGCAGGATTGTCTTTCCGCACGGGGGTGATCGTGCTGGCCATGTGCGTGCCGTTCTACATTATTTCTTTCGCCCAGATGGCGCTCCCTATATCCACTACGGCCAAAGGAGTGCTGTGGGTGGTGTTCTTCGGTCTCGCCAAGACCGCACAATACGGCGGCCTGGCCATTCTCGGCGCCGAAGGCCTGCGGCGCATCAAGGCATGGTGGAGCAAAAAGCAAGGATTAAAATGAAGAAAATCACACATCTGAGACTGTGCAACCGGTTGCTGCTGCTCCTGACGGCGGCGATGCTTGCCTCCGGTATTCAGCTTGAGGCATCTGATTGCGAAGTGTCGCTTGCGGTGTATGTCCATATCGCCGTTGGCCTCGTGTTTTTCTCATTGGTGGCCAGGCATATCTACCTGCATTTCGGCCGCAGCAATTGGTTTGCCCGTTTCAGCAAGCAGAAGAATCACTACACGCGCGTGCTTTGGTGGGTGACGCTCGCGGCTTTTATCAGCGGAACGGCGGCATGCTTGCATTGGCTTGCGTCGCCTGAACATTCGCCACTAGGCGGCATCCACGGCAAAATCGGTTTCGTGATGATTCTGCTCGCAGCCGGACATATCATCAAGAGATTCAAGTTTTTCCGGGTTAAAAAGTGAACAGCAGAGTCTATCGAGGATTATAATCCACGCCGATCAACGCGCGTTTCAAGTATGCCGGCGCGGAAACATCTTGCGCACGTGCAGGATAGCGCGGTCCACGGAGTCGTCGGCCACTACGATGGTGGTGGCAAGGATTATGAGCAATCCGCCGAGGATATCGCGGGGAGTGATGGACTGGTGTAGGACCGCCACGCTGAGCACTACGGCCGAAAAGGGCTCGAGAGCTCCGAAAATTGCCGTGGGCGTGGAACCTATGAGCTGGATGGCGCGGGTGGTGCACGCCAGCGAGATTACCGTGGGAATAATCGCCAGCGCCACGAGCGACAGCCACCCGCCGCCACGGGCGGGAAGCGTGATGCCGAACCCCAGCGGAATCAGGCACAGGTAGAACAGCGTGCCGCTGAGCAGTACGTAGAAAAGCAGCTTGGTGGTGGGAATCGCGGCCACTGTCTTCGATACGTTCACGAGGATAATGTACACGGCATAGGTGCCTGCCGACACCATAACCAGCAAAATGCCGGCGGGGCTCAGGGTGCCTGAACCCTGTGGCTTCATCAGCAGAAACAGTCCGGCGCACATTATGGCCAGGCATAGCCCCACGGAAATCCTGAATTTCTCATGAAAAAGAAAAATCATCAGCACGGCCACCATTATGGGATACACAAAAAGCAGCGTCGACGCCACGCCTGAATTCATGAACCGGTAGCTCTCAAACAGCGTGAGCGACGACACGGCCATGAGCACACCCAGAATCACCAGATGCAACAACTCGTGGGTGCGGAGCTTCCACGACAAGCCTCTTGCCTGCATGATGCACGCCAGCACGGGCAGTCCGAGCACGTAGCGGAACAGTAGCACCGAATTGGGATTCATCCCCTGCTCATAGAGCGGGATGGCAAAGGCTGGATTTGTGCCGTAGGCGGCGGCAGCCACTGCTGCCAGCAGATAGCCCTTTATATTGTCGACGGTCATAACGAATGCAATTCGTGATTTACAGTGTAAAGGTACTACATTTCTTTAAAATTGCGTAATTTTGCACGTCCCTTATCAATCAATCATGAACTGGATAATACTCATCATGGCCGGCCTTATGGAAACGGCCTTCACATTCTGCCTGGGAAAGACCAAGACTGCCACGGGCCACGAGCTCGCGATGTGGTGGGGCGGTTTTCTCATCGCTCTGGCACTGAGCATGTATCTCATGGCCAAAGCCGCCGAGAAGCTGCCCATCGGCACGGTCTACCCCGTGTGGACAGGCATCGGAGCCGTAGGGGCAGTGGTGGTGGGCATCCTATTCTTCAACGAGCCGGCCACTTTCTGGCGCATATTTTTCATCACCACGCTCATCCTCTCTATAGTGGGACTTAAAGTATTGGGTTGATGCGACGCAAATAGTTTGGTATTCACTTTTTTATTATTACTTTTGCAAACCGCAGGGGCCGGAAGCGCGTTTATGCCGAAACTCCTCTGAAATGAATATGGAAGCAAGAGAAAAAGAAATATACACCGTGACCCTTATCGGCTCCGGCGTGAATGCGGCGCTCGTACTGCTCAAATTCATCGCCGGCTTTGCCGGCCGGAGCTCTGCCATGGTGGCGGATGCCGTGCACTCGCTCAGCGACTTCATCACGGATGCCATAGTGCTGGTGTTTGTGAAAATCGCGGGAAAGCCAAAGGACAGAAGCCACGAATACGGCCACGGCAAATACGAAACCCTCGCCACAATGATTATCGGCGTGCTGCTGGTGGCTGTGGGTATCGGACTTATGGCGGGCGGCATCATGTCGGTGCTCCGCAGCATCCACGGCGAGGCACTGCCCCGCCCCACCATGCTGGCCCTGGTGGTGGCCGTGGTATCTATAGTATCGAAGGAATGGCTGTACCGCTACACGATCCGTGCGGGCCGCAGGCTGGACTCACAGGCCGTGGTGGCCAACGCCTGGCACCACCGCAGCGACGCCGTTTCGTCGCTGGGCACGCTCGCCGGCATAGCGGGAGCAATGTTTCTGGGCGAGCGGTGGCGGATTCTCGACCCGCTGGCGGCAATCGTCGTGAGTGTGTTCATAATCAAGAGCGGCTACGACATCGTGCGCCCCTGCATCAGCGAACTGCTCGAAGCATCATTGCCCGAAGACAAGCAACGCAAGATCGAAGAACTGGTCACGGCCGTGCCGGGAATCGTGTACGTGCACAATCTGCGCACCCGCCGCATCGGCAACGGCATTGCCGTGGATCTGCACGCCAAGATGGACGGAAGCATCACCCTGGCTGAAGCCCACGAAAAAGCCACCGCGGCCGAGAAAGCAATCAAAGCCGCATTCGGAGAAAACTCCCTGATCAACATCCACATGGAGCCCGTGGAGAAAAAGTCGTGAACTTTTTTGCAGCTCTCGTTGTTGATACTTACAGCAAGTTTAAGACAAGTATTAACAACACAATAACAAAAGAAATGAAAAAAGTACTGTTTATGATGCTCGCCGTAGCATCGCTCGGATTCGTATCGTGCAACAAATGCGACACTAAGGCTGCTCCCGCTGCCGACAAGGGCGGCGACAAGGAAGTGCTCTACTCCGGAATCCTCCCCGCAGCCGACGCACAGGGCACCGTCTACACCCTCAAGCTGGATTTTGACGATGACCACAACTACACCGACGGCGACTTCACGATGGTGGAAAACACCCTGGCCGCCGACACCGTGGCCGCATCCGGCCTGAAAGAAGTGGCCACTTCCTACACCAAGGGCGATTTCCGCAAGGAGTCGAAGCAGGTGGATGGCGCTACCGTTGAATACATCCGCCTCATCCCCGACGCCAAGGACGCTCTGGGCGCTCCCTCCGCTGCTTCCGGCTATTTCGTGGTGAATGAAGACGGCTCGCTCACCATGGTAGGTGCCGACCTCACGAAGTCGGTAAACCCCGAGCTCAACTACACCCTCACCGTAAAGTAACGCACTCATAAACAACCACCTCATAAAGTGCCGCGCATCCCCGATGCGTGGCACTTGCTTTTTCTAAAAAAATGTCCATTTGCATCTGCATAGTAGAAATATTGAGAAAAAACGACGCGCCGGAGAGCGCGTCCCGAGGGTAGCCGTGGCGGTAAGCGGCCAAGGGCCGCGCACCCCGCGGTTTCATATGCCATACCCCTTCCAATATTGTGCGAGCGACCCCAGAGGGCTATGGCCCGACGGGGTCATGCGAGCATAATTAGGGGATCGGTGGACTGCTTATATTTCGGGGGTCGATCTTCGGCGCGTCATGCGCCGTATTTCAGGTTTTCCCTTGATACTTTTCGATATGGCGGCGCGTGTGGCGCAGGGCGCATTGGAGGCCGGGAGAGAGGGCCTGGGTGGAGAGCAGGTCGAGGTAGGAGCTGAGCTCGGCAAGCAGCTCGGGATAATGGCGGCATATTTTGAAGGCCGTATAGATGCTGAAGCAGCGCACGGCATAGGGCTCGCACTCGGCATTGATTTTCGACAGGCAATAGTCGAGCAGTTCGGTGGGCAGGCACTCAGGGTCATACTCCTGCTCGCGGAGCAACTGCAGCAGCATACGCTTCTTGCCAGTGAAGGTTTCGCGAAGAAGCATCCCGATCATTTCGCGCTGCAGCGACGTGAGCCACGGAAGCTCCTTGGGCGGCATGTGGGTGAGCACCCATAGGGCATTGCCGGCCGTGATGCGATCGTCGCAGCAGGCTGCGGCCCACAGCTCATCGCGCAGCGCTGTGTCGGCCGCCGTTATCGCCACAACCTCCCGCACCTCGCGGATTCCCATTCGTCGGCTCAGTATTTCCTTCATTGCTGCATTATAAAAAAGAATCGCAACCTGCATTTGCGTGCAAGCTGCGATTCGTTGATCAGAAGTGTCCGAAATGAGACTCGAACTCACACGAGCGAAAGCTCACTACCCCCTCAAAGTAGCGCGTCTACCAATTCCGCCATCCGGACATTTGAGAAGTCAAAAGCACCCACAGGGGCGCTCGCTTGAGCGAAAAACGGGACTCGAACCCGCGACCCCGACCTTGGCAAGGTCGTGCTC
>CAMWRI010000121.1 GCA_947176585.1 uncultured Porphyromonadaceae bacterium | reverse complement strand
GTTCAAGGAAACTCTATGATGAGCAGTATAAAAAACACTCAAAACTCACTACATCAGATCCGACCATTAACCATCTGATTTCCTTAATACACAAATACCGTCACACCTACACCCAAGAAGGATACATAATAAGAAATTTTCATCTTTAAATTTTGGATACTCACAAATGTCTGAAAAGGTGATGTGTTTTGGCCAAACAAACTCCGGATTTTTGGATAAATCCGGAAAATCCATATTCATTACCAACAATTTGAGAAATTGGATTCGTTTGCATTTGTTTGGCCAAAATACAAACAAATCAATCGGACAAACAAATTTTCGTTGCTTATCTGATTGATTGTCTTTTTATTTACGCAATAGAAAGCGATTAGTATTCCTCTTCGTTAAAGTTGCCTGCGAACAAAGACAACTTACTGGCTATCAGCAATATGTTAAATTTAAACCTTTGAGTGGTTCGTAATTGGGTCGTCCAAAGTCTATTAGTAATAAATCCTTATACAGTATAACCTTGAGACCAATGACTATAATCTTAGAATTGATATTATCCGATAGATATGCATTATGTTAAGACCTATCTGCATTTCGGACAACCCTTACCTTTCAACAAGTTGTATGGATATGGATTCCATATATAACCACATATATTACATTGGCATCTTACTCTTTCTTTTGAAATAATAAAAGGAGATAATAAAGTTATAGTTGGATGCTTAATTTTTAGTTCATCCTCGTAATCTTTAGGATGTTTTTTTCCTCTCCTCGAACAATATTTACACCCTACGTTATGTTTTGTTCTATTAATAACCATGCACCTGTACGGCTCATGATTTGGATTAGGACATTTCCAAAGAGCTTCATACTCAGAACCCGGAGGAACCTCAAATGGCGTTTTATCATTTTCAACACACCATTCCTTGGTCAATTGAGGGTAAAGGTAACCAACGCTTGTCTCATAAATTGTCTGTTTCCCATGACATACAGAACATCCTGATTTTCGATGTACCCGATATGAGATTGTCGCCTTGTAACTATGGTCACAACCTTTATCACAATGCCACCAAAATTCTTGTGTGGAATCAATTCCAATGTCATTTGGCGTTATGCCTGTTGCTTTGTTCTTTTCATAATCCCATTCAGCTGCTATATCTGGATATAAAATAGCTAAACTTTCAAGATGATGAAAGGCTTGATGTGCACAATATTTACATCCTTTCCCAGATAGATGTTCAATGGGTGGTTGTAGGAATACCCCGTGCTTTGGACATATAATTTCAACATCAGTAGTTGCATCGATATATTTAACTAAATGATAATGATATCTATTCCCGTGTACTTTTTTAGCAGCCTCAATCCATTCTGCGGTAGTATAAAGCTTTCGTGGAGAACACTTCCTACACCCATATCCTAATGAAACTGATTTAACGGTGTTCCTCCACCTATGGCTAGAATTATTTGGACAAATCCAATAAACCATTTTATCAGAGAAGGGCATAACCATTTCTGGTTTTAATGGTGCATTTAATTCATAATCCCATAAAGCTCTTGATATACCATTTGATTTTTGAAAAGCAGCAAAACTTAATTCATATGGTACAAGATTGATTACCGCAGTTACATCGTTAATTATTTTATTGAACGGAATCGCCAAATTCGTGTTTACATGAATTTTTTTAAGTACATCTAATAATTTCTTTTCTAAGTCAGAATGGGTTACAGAATAGATTACATCTATACATTCGCAATCTGGTATCTTTATTGTAGGACAACCACTTTCTCTAAATCTAATAAGGTGAACACCGTTAGCAATAATTCTATTAGATTTTGAAATATCATTTTCTATTCTGTCAATTGTATGGAATTGTTGGCCATCGTATTCTATACCCAAGTTCAATTCAGGAATATAAACATCTATTTCATCTTTCCCACATTTATATCTATTTATTGTTTTTGGGAAAAAACGTTTTAAGGATATGTAAATAAGTTGTTCTGGAATTGATGTTTGCCTACGATGAATACAATTTGGGCAACCCCGTTTATATTTGTTTTTTATATTAAAATCCCAATGTTTCCCACATATTTCACATACAAAATCATTATCATTAATTTTTGTTATAGTGTTATTATTATAATCATCTGTAATGGTAGCATTATTTACTCCACAAAAAGGACAATGTGAATCTGAAATCTCAATAGTATCACAGATATTATTTTTTGAATAGGCTAATGGAAATGGATTGTTACAACTATTGCATACAAACCATATTAAATCTGCTGAAAGTCCAACATTTTCAGGTTTGATAAATCCGTTCCGTTCAAAATCCCAACGAGCCATATAAAAACATGTTAATTCAGCAGGTTATAAAATATTTAAAATGCGGCGGAAGTGTGATAGTATTCGCCATATAGTTTTATACTATAAGTTTGAATGAGACAAAGTTAGTCTTTTTTCTTCAATTTTTGACCATCTGTGTGGGAATTATTTTGATACTTCTTATGGCCATCCCAAGAGTGGGAAAGTATGGATTAACACTTAAATTATGGATAAGCGGGAGGAAATATATTGATATATAGGTTATTAAATCAACGCTTACCACTCTATGAATTTGCACTCGTTAAAAATTGTATAAATTATGCTTTTTAAGGGTTCTCACGATAAGGAGAGAACTATGTATAAGTATTTTATTATTAAATGTTTTCATATGATTTTTCGTGTATCAAAAAAAATGACTTACTATTCTCTTTTCTTGGGGATTTTGGAGAGGTAGTGGTTCGTTTTTGGGTCGTCCATATCTTCAAATGATAGATTATTTTGATACTTTTGGGGACATAAAACACGAAAAATCCACCCCATTTTTGAGGTGGATCATTTGTAAATTCTTAATTTTTAGTGGTTCAGCTATTCGACAGGCGATCAGTACTCCTCTTCGTTGAAGAGAAAGTCTTCTTTGGAGGGGTAGTCGGGCCAGATGTCTTCGATGCTTTCGTAGGTGTCGCCTTCGTCTTCGATTTCCTGGAGGTTCTCGATTACTTCGAGAGGAGCTCCGGAACGCATGGCGTAGTCAATGAGCTCGTCTTTAGTGGCGGGCCAGGGTGCGTCTTCAAGTTTAGATGCGAGTTCGAGTGTCCAGTACATAGGATTATGATTATTTGTTAGAAGTGCGCAAAGATAGTATTATTTTTTGTATCTTGCTATTGGTCGCGACGTTTTTTTGCGTCGTTGTGCACTTTAATCACGAAAATTATGAGAGAGCAGAGGGCGGTGATAAGGTTTGTGACCACCAGAGGTATGTTGCCGAGGAGTGCTCCCTGCACGATAAAGAAGATGCTTCCGAGGCCCATCATGCAGAATGTGCTGAGGGCGATTCCTTCGGTGTCGCGGGTGCGGATGGTGACGATGGCCTGTGGCAGGTAACCGAATACCATGCACACGCAGGCGAGATAGCCTATTATAGTGGTGAAGATTTCCATGGATCTGAGTATTAGTTTTGTGATTTTGCGACAAAGCGCCTCTTGCCTGTGGGCAGGAGGCGCTTCGTGTGGTTTTGGTTATGAGTGAGGGTCGTTTACTTGTTGTTGCCGTTTTCGAGAGTGCAGATGCTCACGCGGTTCCAGGACTCTTCTTCAAACATGTTGCCAATGCCTTCGCCCTTAGCTTCGATGCGGTCGGCGGCGATCTTGTAGCCCTTTACGAGAGCGTTCTTCACGCTTTCTGCACGGTTCTGTGCGAGCTTGATGTTGAAGTCGAGGTTACCGTCCTTGGAGGCATAGCCGCGGATGATGACTTTCGAGTTGGGGTGGCTCTTCATGTAGGCGGCGATCATTTCCACGTTGGGCTGCTGGTCCTTGGTGATGACGGAGCTGCCGATCTTGAAGAAGCCGTAGCGCACGCTTTCGAGCTGGTTGCTCACCTTAACTTCCTTAACCACTTCGGGCTTGCGGTTGAGGCACTCCTGAAGCTGGGCTGCGAGTTCGGCGTTCTGTGCCTCGGTTACGGCTGCTGCTGCCATAGTGGCGTCGAGAGCGCCGCGCAGGTCGTTGATCTGGCCGTTGAGGGCATCGACTTCTGCCTGATCATAGGGGCGAACCACCTGGAATCCGGGGCCGAAGTGATAGGTGAGGCCGGCGAGAATCTGGAAGGTGGCGTCGTTTACGTTGAAACCGCCTTCCTGATAGCGACCCTTCTGGCCGAGCACGTTCCACGCGATAGAGGGCTTGATGGCGAGGGTGAGGTGACGGCAAACGTTGAAGTTGAAGTTAAGACCTGCTTTTGCTGTCAGATAGTTGTCGTCGATACCGGCAGCCTTGTTGAAGTAGGTGTGGCCCCAGCCTGCACCGAGCACAGCTTCTACCGAGAAGAAGCGGTCGGGGTTATAACCTGCGAAGAAAGTGGGCAGGTCGAGGGCGCCGTACATGCCCACGTAGCTGTTGTCGATTGCGGTAGAGCTCTTCACGGGTCCCCAGCTGGAAGTGTTCACACCTGCGAGGCCTTCAACACCGAGGGCGAATGCAGGGGTCACCTGCTTCTGGATGTGGGCACCGAAAGCGCCGCGCATGCTGTCGAAGAAGGGATGGTGGGCCATAGGAGTTGTGCCGCCACCGTCGAGACCGATCGACCAGTTGTCGAAAAATTTAGGCTGCTCATAGGCTTGTGCTGCTGCTGTCAGGGCACCCAGTGCGAGGACAGCGGAAAGAATAGTCTTTTTCATCTCTTTGTTGTTGAATACGTTGTGAATGCGTTGCAAAGTTATCCGTTATTGGCGAATAGGCAAACAGTATTTAATTAAATTAAGTTAAAAAGATATTTTTCTCTTCTGTGCGGGTGATTTTGAATCACTCACGTCTATAAAACATAGCAGACGGGGAAATGGTTCGGCTCAGCGTAATTTTTGTGAAATCATTAGTGGACGCCGATAGTCGCAACTCCGGGTCAGGACCGTGTCGGGACGGCTCCAGCCGGCGGCTGCAAGGCCGGTGGTGTCGGTGCCGGCGAGCACTATCATGCGGGCTCCGGAAGGAGCATCGGCAGGGGCCTGCGCGCATGGAAGCACACGGTCGTGCAGATAGTAGTTCATCGTGTAGGCCCGTATTCCCGGCTCGTTGCCCAATTGATATATGTGCCCCGTGGGACGATCGGCTGCAAGTTTCAGCGCCACATCGCGGTCGCTGCGGGGATTTAGCACCATAGGGCCGGCGATACCTATATATAATGTGAATATAGAGACAGCACACAATACGGACGACCACACCGGGCGGCTGCGACGCAGCAGCCACCATGCTCCACACACGAGAGGCGGCGCTATGGTGACGAATCCAAGCACGGATATTTCTCCGTCGTGAGCCACAGCATACAGAAGCACCGCCACCGGAGCTGCTATGGCCAGACACGACAGCATCCATGCCATCACGGCAGCAGGCCACCGGCGACGCACGCGCATGAAAGCGGCCGCCAGCCCATAGGCCAGGAACGGATAAGCAGGCAGCAGATACACACTGCGCTTGCTTGCCGGAATCGTATAGAATCCCACAATCACCACGATAGCCGTGATGCAAAGCAGGGCATTGGGACTGATGCGGCCAATCCACCTGCGCAGGCGAAGCCCGTCGAAAAGACTGCGGCGCATACACACCGGCACAACCACGAGAAGCAAAGTCCAGGGCAGCAAGCCGGCGGCAAGAGTCAGAAAGTTATACCACCACGGATTCACGTGGCTCTCATAGGGCATCTTGCCCAGTAGGCGAAGTATATTCTCTTCATAGGCCAGGCTGAGGAAGGCATCACCACCCTGCCTCCACGCGGCCCAGTACCACAGCGCGGGAATCACCATGGACAGCAGGCACACTGCCGTGAGGCGCCACACCACAGACCAGAAACGCTCTCGCGCGAACAGCATATATACTCCCGCGACGAGGCACGGCAGAAGCGACCCCACAGGACCCTTGGTGAGCGTGGCGCAGCTCAGGAGTAACGTCGCCGCCACATATCGCCACCGAGCGGGATGGCTGCGGGCTCGATCGAGGATGAAAACAGGAATCACGGAGCAGGCAGTAAGAACCATATCCACCCGGCAGGCTATACCTGCACGGAAAACCTCGGCGCACGTGGCCAGCATCAGGGCCGTGATCAGGCCGAAGCGCCATCCGCGGGCATGGGCAGCCCAGCGGCATGTGGCCCAGCATAGGGCAATAAAGGCGAGGGCCGACGGCACGCGCGCCACATACTCGTTCACCTGGCCGCCGTTGAAGATTTTGGCAAACACGGCGATGAGCCAAGCCAGAAAGGGAGGCTTGTACGGAATATCATGGCCAAAACTAGTGGGGAGAATCCAGCTGCCACTGTCGAGAATCGAGACGGCCACGATAGCCTCGCGGGGCTCTCCTTTAGAGTTGAACACGATATCTCCCAGCCAGGGCAGGGTCATGAAAGCCAGCAGGGCGAGCAGCAGGAGCTGGGGGCGCCAGTCGAGGCTGTCGACGCGTCTCATTCCCGGTTGCTTGGAAGTCTGCATAATGTGTGGTGCTTACGGTGGTGTGGAAACAGAGCGGGGGGCGGCCCGCCCCCCCCCCCCGGCGGGGGGTTATTATTAGAAGA
>CAMWRI010000120.1 GCA_947176585.1 uncultured Porphyromonadaceae bacterium | reverse complement strand
CACGGAAATAGTCGCGTCCAAATACCGCATTGCCCTGTTTCAGACGGTCATCATCCAGTACAAAGCCTTTGCGGATAAATTCGTTCAGAACGCGCGTGGCCCATTGGCGGAAGAGGGTTGCGCGCTGACTATTCACGCGATAACCAACGCTGATGATGGCATCGAGGTTATAAAAAGAGGTGTTATAGGTCTTGCCATCGGTAGCAGTATGTGCAAATTTTGCACATACTGAATTTTCTTGAAGTTCAGCACTTTCAAAGATGTTCTTCAAATGTTTTGTGATGACAGACCTATCAACGCCAAACAACTCGGCCATTGCTTTTTGTGTAAGCCACAACGTTTCATTCTCAATATACGCCTGAACCGTGCCGGAATTGTCGGGGATGTTATATAGTATAAACTGAAATTCTTTTGCCATTGAGATCAGCTATTAAATTTGAGGGATTTGAGCTGAGCGAGTATTTCACTTTCAAGGCGATGGCTCTCGGCAAACATCTCGGTGAGTTTGGTTTCATAATCGGCCATACGTTGATTGAATTCCTCTTCAGTAATATCAACGTATTCAATCTTGATGTCGAAGTATTGACCGGCCGAGAGCGAGTAGCCTTTCTCTTTGATTTCATCGTATGTCACGGCCACAGAGAATCCATCCTCGGCTTTCCGCTCACGGAACGTGCGGACTATTTTTTCGATTTCTTCGGGACGAAGACGCTTTTTCTGATTGTTGCCCTCTTTGTATTCCTCCCCCAATTTGGATGCGTCGATAAGTATTACCTTGTCGGAACTCTTCGAGTTGTCGAAAAACAGCACTGACACATTGGTGCCGGTATTTGCAAAGACGTTGGACGGCATTGATACTACGCCATGGATAATCTTGTGATCCACAATGTGTTTAAGAATCTTATTCTCTATGCCGGATTTTGCGGTAATAAATCCGGTGGGAATGACGATTGCACCTTTGCCAGCGGGCTTGAGCGAGTTGATCACATGCTGTATGAAGCAGGTATAGATTGCCATACTCTCCTTCTTTTTTGCCGGAACGTTGGGTACACCGGCCCAGAAACGCGCAGGTTGAGCCGCGATCTTCTCGCGGGTATCTGCAAAGTCCATTTTGAAGGGAGGGTTTGACACCACGTAATCAAACTGTCGAATGGCTGTGCCTTCGTCGTTCTTATGATAAGGCGAAACAAGGGTGTCTCCTTGAATGGCATGATCGAGCGACGAAACCAACCCATTGAGCAAAAGGTTTAACTTCAGCATCTTGTTGCTTCGCTGCGAAATATCTTGAGCGAAGATCGTACACTTGCTGTTGCCAATCTGATGGGCAAGCGCCATGAGCAATGTGCCCGTGCCGGCCGATGGGTCGTAGGCTTCGATGTTGTGGAGGTCTTCGTTCTCGTCCACCAGCAGGCGCGCCATAATGGTGGCGATGGCATGGGGCGTATAGTATTCGGCATACTTTCCTCCGCCTGCAGTATTGTAGTCTTTGATAAGATATTCAAAGATAGTGGCAAAGAAGTCGTAGCCTTTTTCATCTGAAAAAGCTTCCTCAAATGAAAAGCCCACGAGCTTGTCGACCAGAGCGCGCGCGAATGCCGGGCGCTGGTCAATGTCGGTGACGTAGGGCGTGAGGCGCTCGAATAAGGGTATTTTGGTGTTTTGGGTGGTTTGCGTGGAGAAAATGTCGATGTTTCGCTCGGCAATGTCGGTCATTGTAGCATCGAAAATTTCATCGAAGTTGCCTTTGCTCTGGTTATTCCAAAGTTTATATAGAAGATGCTCCGACTGCAATTTTAGAGACTCGGGAGGAAGGAAAACCAGCAGTAATTCACGTTCGGAATCACTTAATCCGGCATATGCAAGCTCCCAATGCTCAGCATCATTGATTTTCTTGGCAAGAGGACTCTTGGCATTTTTCAACTCATAGCCGAACTTATCGTTCAGGAACTTATACAAGAAAACTTGAGTGATGATCTTGTACTCATTGCCGTCGTTGCCAAGTCCGTAGGCCTGGCAGGTAGCCTTAAGGTCATCTATAAGACGAATGGTTTTCTCCTTTATATTCATTATGCTGTGGCGTATGTGGCGTTATACTGATTCAGGTATTGACGCGCAATACCATTTTTTACGAAGTTGTAGTCCTCAACAGTGGCCTCATCACTTATCTGCGGGAAATGATAGAGCATATTCGCAACGATCTGCAACACGGTTTGCTCGAAGTAGGCATCTTTTTTCAGAATGTCGTTTTTATCATATACGCGCCGGTCCACTTCTTCCTTAATCATGTTGAGAATGACGCTGATTTCATAATCGCTGAAAGTGAAGATGGGCTTAGCTGATTTCTCTTTGCGTTCGGAGTTGATTTCGCGGATACGTTTGTGAACACGTGCAAACTTGGCGTCTCCGTTATATTTATTCAACAGGGCTTTATTTGTCTTCTGGATATTTTTCAGGCGTTCGATGATAGAATCAAGGGCTGCCGTTTCCTCATTGAATTTGGCAATCGAATCAATTACGAAGCCATGCTCCTTGAATCGCTGCATGAAGGCCTCGCGTAGAGTTATAAATTCCGGGTCGTCGGGGTCGATGTTGTCCATGAAAGCCCGTATAGTATCTCTCCATTTGTCCTGAAGTTCACGTCCTCCGGAAATCAGTTTGAGTTCTTCCTCCCCGATTTTGGAGAAAGTAAACTCAATATCCATCATAGCCTCATTAACGAGCAGGGTGGTGCGCTCATCGGCGTTAAAGGCCTCTTTCTGGTTTATGATCGTGATGTGATGCTGCACCTCTTTCAGCATATCGGGAAGCTTGGTGAGCTCTACTTTGGAGAACTTCTCTTTTAGGCCGTCATCGCCGAATGTGCGAACGAGGTTTCCACAGTCGCGTGCGGCCTCGAGCACCTTCTTCAGTTTCAGAAGTTCCTCGCGATCTTCGATGGTTGAGACCTCAGAACTGAACTCCTCGACGTTGTCCAGCGTGTACTCAAAAAGAGTATCGTGAATTTCACGCATGGTGTCGAGAATTTCCTGTGGATTCTCAAGCACCTGTGTGAAAGTATTGGTTACTCCGCCACCATCCTCATCAGGGTCATTGAAACGGTTCAATTCACGGAGATATGCCTCGTTGGTTTCTTCAAAATTGCGCTTTATATCTGCAAAGTCTACAATATATCCGTACCGGTTGTTTTTATAAGGTCGATTTACGCGCGTGAGTGCCTGGAGCAGATTGTGGTCTTTGAGTTTGCGGCCAAAATACAGTCGTTTCAACCTTGGTGCGTCGAAGCCGGTCAAAAGCATATTGAAAACGATCAGCACATCCACGGTCATGTTCTTCTTGAAATCCTTGACTATCTGCTTGCGAGTTTCCTTGTCGTCGGTGTCGTGAAGAATAAGGCGAGCCCTGATATCAGTCGGGAAAGAAGCGTTTTTATTCATTTCTCGCTGCACTTCGTCCCAGTACATAGCTAAATTCCGTGCTTGGCCACCGGTCTCGCAAATAATCATCCCGCCCAAAGTGCTGTCGCCATGTTGCCGGCGAAATCGGTTAAGGTCGGTGATTACATATCGGATAAGTTCTTTTACGTAATTCTCATGCTCAATGATGGTAGACTTCTGTACGTCTTTTTTCTGAACAAGCTGTTCAAGCTTATCCATTATCTGCGTGAGCTTCTCCTTATACGATGTCTCGATTTCTTCCCGAATTATTTTCAATGTATAACCGTCGGCAATCGAGCGGTCGTAATAATACGAGTGGAAATAATCGTTAAAGACTGTTGCCGTAGCTTTTTCATCTTTAAGCAAAGGAGTTCCCGTCAGCGCAATCTTGATGGAGTGCGGGTCTGCATCAAAAAGATTGGCAAGGAAGCAGCCGCCGGGGCGATAGCCGCGGTGCGCTTCGTCAAGTATGAATACACGCTGGAGATTGGTGGCGTAGTCGGGTAATTTTACTTTTTCTCTGTCCTCGGCAAATCGCTGAATATTAACTACAGTTATCTCTTGTTTTCCACTCGCTCCTTGCTGAGACTTATTGTCGCGGAACTGATCCATAAGTTCCTTACGGGAATTAGCAGTTGTGACGACCAATCCTCGGGCTTCAAATTCCTGCGTTGCCTGCTCAAGCAAATCCAGGCGGTCGACAATGAAATAAAATTTGGCCACCTTATTTTGTCTTGCAAAGTAGTCATTCAGAAAATATGCAAGATGGTAGGATAATGCCGTCTTGCCGCTTCCTTGCGTGTGCCAAACGACGCCGGTATTTGCGCCCTTGTCGAGATGCTCGCGTATAGCCAGTGCCGCAAACATCTGCTGGTAGCGCATGATATGCTTTTGGTCGGTAATCTCTATTTTACCGTCGACTTCTCGTTCTGATTTAACGTAGGCGATACCATACTTAAGGATAAATAACAAGCGCTCGGGAGAGCACATAGATGTAATGATGCGGTTGGTCGGTGTGTTGGTATCGAGATTAGTTTTATACTCAGGTGTGGTGTGAATGACTTCGCAGTTTAAATCTTTCAATATCCTCTTTTCAACACTCTTATCGATAGGACGGTATGGATAATTCCTATTATAAGGGGCAACATCGGCATTTGAACGGTTTTCCTCACGGAAGCAGTTGAATGGGGCTGTTTCTTTTGCCGCAGTACAATAAAATGCGCCTTGCAGGGGTACAATTCCGCCCATAGTGTCATATTCCATATTATTGGAGAATATCATCAATTGGGTTATATTGATGAAAGAGCGGAAACGTTTATTCGGGAATCGCAGCTGATTCATTCGCTTGCTTTCAGCAACCATTCCCCCTGAGTTGTTAGGCTTTTTAACCTCAATGAACACAAGCGGCAGACCATTGATAAAAAGAGTTATGTCCGGACGAAATTCATCTTGGCCGTTTTTGCACGTAAATTCCGCTGTAAAATAGAAGCTATTGTTTGACGGTGTTTCGTAATCGATTAACTTAACAGGAGAGACAGCCTTTAAACGTTGGTAAAACGCATAACCCAGATCATCATTCTTCAAATCGTTCCTGATATCCTGAAGCATTTGTTTCGCAGTAATGGTAGAAGTGGGGTTGAGCCGTTCAAATTGCTTTTCAAATTCTTCTATGAGGATATTGGTGGCAGGATCATAAACAATGCCGGCATCTTCTTCAGATATTTTACCGAAATATTTATAACCTAATCGTGTAAGATGCATCATCGCAGGCATTTGTACGCGTGTGGCTTCATTGAACTTACTCATAATATGGGTAATGATAGGTGTCGGAGAAAATAGTTTTTAGATTTGCCAAGTATGCAAATATAGTGCTTTATTCCGACATAGGCAATCTTCTGTGTGCTTTGAAAAGTTAAAATAAAGACATAGGTAAAAAATCCCCCACCGGTCAATCTACGGGTGGGGGAACACGTTTTTATGCGTCGGCCATTTCACTTGAAGCTGAGGGTGCCGCCGTCGGGAGTGATGTCGAGGGTGACGGTGGCGGACTGGATGACGGGCACGTTGTGGTCGACGTGGCCGATGGGGGCGTTGAAGGCTACGGGATAGTGGTAGGGGGCCACCATGTCGGCTATCATGCGTTCCATGGTTTCGTAGTTGGCGTTGGGCTTGTAGCCGGTGAACTGGCCCACGATGAGGCCGCCGAGGCGTGGAAGCACGCCGCTGAGGCGCATCTGATAGAGGATGCGTTCGACTTTGTAGATGGGCTCCTCGAGGTCTTCGATGAAGAGGATGGTGCCGGGCTGCACCACGTCGTAGGGGGTGCCGATGAGGTCGGCTATCACGGCAAGGTTGCCGCCCAGGAGACGGCCTGTGACGCGGCCGGCGCGGTTGAGGGTATCGGCTGGCAGCTCGTAGACGGGCATTTCGCCGCGGAGCATCGAGAGCAGGGTGGCGTTGTCGGTCTCGTCGATGTTAAGAGCCAGGTTCTTGCACATGTTGCCGTGGATGCTGGCGATGTTGCGGGAGGCGAGGAGGGCGTGGAGCGCGGAGATGTCGGAGAAGCCGATGAGCCATTTGGGGTCGCGCTCCAGGGGCAGTTGCGAGAGGCTGTCGAGCAGATGAACGGCTCCGTAGCCGCCGCGGGAGCACATGATGGCGCGCACGGTGGTGTCCATGAGTGCGTCGCGCAGGTCGGCGAGACGGCCGGAATCGGATGCGGCGTAGGTGCCGTGCTGCCCGAGGGCGTGTGGCATCACTTCCACTTCAAATCCCTCGGCGCGCAGCGTGTCGGCTGCGTCGAGCACGAGCATAGAGTCGATTGCCCCGGCGGGCGAAACTATAGCTATGCGGTCGCCGGGCTTCATAGGGTGCGGGAGGGCCACCTTGTCGTCGTTGTTCATTGCACAGATAGATGTGAGTGAGGCGGCAGCCACGGCGGCCGCGATGAGAAGTTTTTTCATTATCGGATGAATGGGAGAAATTTTTCGTAAAAATGCCAGAGGGCCACGGCGGAGCTCACGGCCACGTTGAGCGAGTGCTTGGTGCCCAGTTGCGGAATCTCGAGGCACACGTCGCAGGCGTCGACCACGGCGGGATCAACACCGTCCCCTTCGTTGCCCGCCACTATGGCGTAGTTTCGGGCGGTGTCGACGGGAAACTGCTGGAGCT